>NZ_POTZ01000006.1 GCF_003236365.1 Streptomyces sp. NTH33 | reverse complement strand
GTCGGGGGCCGCTGCCCGGAAGGCGGCCGGCGGGAGGGCGCCGGCGCCCGCGGGAAGGGCGCCGAGGAGGGGCGCGGCGGCTGCTTCGGGGAGGTCGGTGATGTTGCACCGGGAGGCCAGGTCCGGACGGACCGGCCAGCTGCCGATCACCACGCCGAGCAGGTCCACACCGCGGGAACGCAGTTCACGGGCCGTCAGCTCCGTCGTGTTCAGCGTGCCCAGACCGGCCGGGGCCACCAGCAGGACCGGGGCGCGCAGCAGCCGCGCCGCGTCCGCCAGCGTGCCGCCCGACTCGTCGAAGCGGACCAGCAGCCCGCCCGCGCCCTCCACCAGCACGAGATCGTGCTCGGTGGCCAGCTCGGCGGCGGCCTCGGCCACCTCGGGCGGGCGCACCGGCGCCCGTCCGGCCCGCCGGGCCGCCGTGGCGGGCGCCAACGGCTCGGGATAGCGGGCCAGTTCACACGCCGTCACCGGACCGGCCAGCCGCGCGACCTCCTCGGCGTCCCCGCGCTCGTCCGGCCGTACGCCCGTCTGCGCGGCCTTCAGCACGGCCACCGACCGCCCCGCCGCGACGGCCGCCGCGGCGACGGCGGCCGTGGTGACCGTCTTGCCGACCTCCGTCCCGGTGCCCGTGATCACCAGTACCGGCATCTCAACCCTCCCGCGCCGCCGCGCACACCGCGCGCGCGATCCGTGCCACATCCGCCTCCCCGGTGACGTACGGCGGCATCGTGTACACCAGGTCCCGGAACGGCCGCAGCCACACGCCCTCGCGCACGGCCGCCCGCGTCGCCGCCGCCATGTCCACCGGACGGTCGAGCTGGACCACACCGATGGCGCCCAGGACCCGCACGTCCCGCACCCCGGGCAGCTCCGCCGCCGGGGCCAGCCCCTCCCGCAGCCCCGCCTCGATCCGCTTGACCTCCGCGAGCCAGTCCTGGCCCAGCAGCAGCCCGATCGACGCGCACGCCACGGCCGCCGCCAGCGGGTTGCCCATGAACGTCGGCCCGTGCGCCAGCACCGGCACCTCGCCCCGCGAGATCCCGTCCGCCACCCGCGCCGTGCACAACGTCGCCGCCATCGTCAGATAGCCGCCGGTCAGCGCCTTGCCCACACACATCACATCCGGCGTCACGGCGGCGTGCTCCGCCGCGAACAGCGCGCCGGTGCGCCCGAACCCGGTCGCGATCTCGTCGAACACCAGCAGCACCTCGTGGGCGTCGCACACCTCGCGCAACACCCTCAGATAGGCGGGGGAGTGGAACCGCATCCCGCCCGCGCCCTGCACCACCGGTTCGACGATCACGGCGGCCAGTTCACCGGCGTGCCGTTCGACCGTCTCCCGCAGATGGCCGGCGTACGCCTCCTCGTACTCGGCCGGCGGCGCGTCCGCGAAGACCTGACGAGGCAGCACACCGGACCACAGCTCGTGCATCCCGCCCTCGGGGTCGCACACGGACATCGGCTGCCAGGTGTCGCCGTGGTAGCCGCCCCGCCAGGTCAGCAGGCGCCGCTTGTCCGGGCGGCCGAGCGAGCGCCAGTACTGCAGGCACATCTTGACCGCGACCTCGACCGACACCGAACCGGAGTCGGCGAGGAACACGTGCTCCAGACCCTCGGGTGACATGTCGACAAGGAGCTTCGCGAGCCGGACGGCGGGCTCGTGCGTGAGCCCGCCGAACATCACGTGGCTCATCCGCGCCAGCTGCTCCCGCGCGGCCTCGTTCAGCACCGGGTGGTTGTAGCCGTGGATCGCCGCCCACCACGACGACATGCCGTCGACCAGTTCGCCCGAGCCGTCCGCGAGTCTGAGCCGCACCCCGCTCGCCGACTCCACGACGAGCGGTTCCCGGCGGCCGGGCATGGGCCCGTACGGGTGCCACACGTGCCGCCGGTCGAGCTCCAGCAGCTCGGGCACGCCCGGGCCGGACAGGTCAGGCATTGGGTGCGACGTCCGTTCCGGCGCCCCGGCGGCGTACGGCGACGAGGTCCGTGCGCGGCTCGTTCGCCGAAGGGGCGGGGTCCGCGGAGGTTCCGCACCCGCCGCCGTGACAGCCCCCGGAGGTCCGGTGCTCCGGCAGCGTCACCTGGTCCGCGCCCTCCACCTCGAACCCGGCGTCCGCGATCATCTCCAGGTCGGCCTTGCCGGCCTGGCCCTCGCTGGTCAGGTAGTCGCCGAGGAAGATCGAGTTGGCCAGGTGCAGGGCGAGCGGCTGCATCGCGCGCAGGTGCACCTCACGGCCGCCCGCGATCCGCACCTCCACGTCCGGGCAGACGAACCGCACCATCGCCAGGATCCGCAGGCAGCGCTGCGGGGTCAGGTTCCACTCCTTGGCGAGCGGCGTGCCCTCGAACGGGATCAGGAAGTTCACCGGAACGGAGTCGGGGTCCAGCTCGCGCAGCGAGAAGACCACGTCGACCAGGTCCTCGTCGCTCTCGCCCATTCCGGCGATGAGCCCGGAGCAGGCGGACAGCCCGGCCGCGTGCGCCTTGTTCACCGTGTCCACCCGGTCGGCGTAGGTGTGGGTGGAGGTGATGTCGCCGTACGTCGCCTCGGAGGTGTTGAGGTTGTGGTTGTAGGCGTCGGCCCCGGCCTCCCGCAGCCGCTCGGCCTGGCCGTCGGAGAGCAGCCCGAGGCAGGCGCACACCTCGACGCCCTCGTTCTGCTCCTTGATGGCCTTGATGGTCTCCGAGACCCGGTCCACGTCACGGTCCGTCGGGCCGCGCCCGCTCGCCACCAGGCAGACCCGCTTGGCGCCGCCGGCCAGCCCGGCGGCCGCGGCCTTCGACGCGTCGTCGGGCTTGAGCCAGGTGTACTTGAGGATGTCGGCCTTCGAGCCGAGCCGCTGGGAGCAGTAGGAGCAGTCCTCGGGGCACAGGCCGGACTTGAGGTTGACGAGATAGTTGAGCTTCACGCGCCGGCCGAACCAGTGGCGGCGCACCTTTCCGGCCGCGGCCACCACGTCGAGCAGGTCGTCGTCGGAGGTGGCCAGCACGGCCAGAGCTTCCTCCCGGGTCGGCGACTCGCGCCGAAGCCCCTTGTCCACCAGCGTGTTCAGCAGGTCCATGAGTCGATCCTGTCCTACGCGTCCGTCCTGGGCCAAGGAGAGTCTGCACAACTCCACACGCATTGACGTGTGGGTATTGCCACACTCTGGACGGATGGTCCCGCGGATAGGGTCTTCGCGCCGCCCGCTAGGGTCTGTGCACTGCTGACAAAAGCCCCGGAGGACCCATGGCGTTCGGCTGGATCGAGGAGCAGGCCGAGGCGCGCCGCCGGGCCGGGCTCGTACGGACGCTGCGGCCCCGCCCGGCCGGGTCGCCGCTGCTGGACCTCGCGAGCAACGACTACCTGGGGCTGGCCCGCCACCCGGAGGTCACGGCGGGGGCCGCGGACGCGGCGCGCACCTGGGGCGGCGGCTCGACCGGCTCCCGGCTGGTCACCGGCACCACCGAGCTGCACGCCGAACTGGAGCGCGAGCTGGCCGGCTTCTGCGGCTTCGAGGCGGCGCTGGTCTTCTCCTCCGGATACGCCGCCAACCTCGCCGCGGTCACCGCGCTCGCCCCGCACGGCTCGCTCATCGTCTCCGACGCGGGCAACCACGCCTCGCTCATCGACGGCTGCCGGCTGGCCCGGGGCACCACGCAGGTCGTCGGGCACGCCGACCCGGAGGCCGTGCGCAAGGCGCTCGGCGCCCACGAGGGCCCGGCGGTCCTCGTCTCCGACACGGTGTTCTCGGTCGACGGCGACGCCGCCCCGCTGGCGGAGCTCGCCGCGGCCTGCCGGGAGCACGGCGCCGGTCTCGTCGTCGACGACGCCCACGGGCTGGGCGTGCTGGGCGCCGGCGGCCGCGGTGCCGCGCACGCGGCGGGGCTGACGGGCGCCGGCGACGTGGTCGTCACCGCCACGCTGTCGAAGTCGCTCGGCAGCCAGGGCGGGGCCGTCCTCGGGCCCGCGCGGGTGATCGAGCACCTGGTCAACGCGGCCCGGACGTTCATCTTCGACACGGGCCTCGCCCCCGCGGCCGCGGGGGCGGCCCTGGCGGCGCTGAGGCTACTGCGCCGCGAACCGGAGCGAGCGGCACGCGCGCGTGAGGTGGCGGACGAACTCCACGCGCGCCTGACCGCCGCGGGTCTGGAGGCGGTACGCCCGGACGCCGCGGTGGTCTCGGTGCGCGCGCCGTCCCCGGAGGAGGCCGTGCGCTGGGCGGCCGACTGCCGTGCGGCCGGGCTGGCCGTGGGCTGCTTCCGTCCTCCTTCCGTGCCCGACGGCATCTCACGGCTGCGGCTGACCGCCCGCGCGGACCTCTCCGGGGCGCAGATCGAACGCGCTGTACGGGTGATCGGCGAAACGCGGCCATGAGTCGGCGTGACACGGCCGTGCGTCGCCGGATGCGGAACTGACCGGATCGTGCGTCAGAGACCGTGCGCCGCGGCCGTGAAGGCCGTCCAGCTTCCGGGGGAGAAGAGCAGCGCCGGCCCGGCCGGGTCCTTGGAGTCGCGTACGGCGAGCAGCCCGGCCCAGGGTCCCGTGGCCGGCCGGGCCGTCTCGACGCAGTTGTTGGCTCCGGTGCTGTAGCTGCTGCGCAGCCAGTGCACGCCGTGCAGATCGGTGCGGGAAGGTACGTGCCGAGGCAGAGCGGACATGGTGCCTCCTTACGTGGTGAGCGGTGGCGCGCCGTCAGGTGTCCCGGCGCAACCGGGCGATGAAATCCAACGAGTCCTCGGGCGGAAGAGCGTGGCTCCGAAGAGTGTCGAAGGCCTCGGTGTAGGCCTCCAGGTCTTCTTTCCGTTCGAGGTGGAGGCTACTCGTCAAGTGGTCGATGACCACCACGTCGAGATCAGAGGCGTTCGAAAAGGAGAAGATGACGAAGGGCCCGGTGACGCCGATGTGCTCCCCGGCGGCGAACGGCAGTACCTGGAGCCGCACTTGGGGCAGCAGCGCCGCCTCCGTCAGCCGCTCCAGCTGCCGTGCCATCACTTCGGGCCCGCCGACCTCCCGGCGCAGCACGGCCTCGTCCAGCACCGCGTCCAGCTTCAGCGGCGGATGCGCGCGCAGCACGTCCTGGCGGGCCAGCCGCACCTCCACCAGCGTGTCCAGCCGGTCGCCGTCGAGCCCGTCCACGGCGGCCCGGGTGACCGCGCGCGCGTACTCGGGGGTCTGCAGCAGTCCGGGGACGACCGAGGTCTCCAGTGTGCGCATCCCGCTCGCCTGCGACTCCAGGCTGATGAAGTCCCGGTAGGTCGGCGGCAGTACGCCACGGTAGGCGTGCCACCAGTTGTGCCGGCCGCCGTCGTCGTCCAGCCCCGCCAACACCATCAGCAACTCGCGCAGTTGGGAGTCCTGGACGGCGTACGCGTCCAGGAGTAACCGCACATCGGCCGGTTTCACCCCACTGGCGCCGGTCTCGATCCGGCTGACCTTCGACTGGTGCCAGCCCACCAGCCGGGCCGCCTGACCGCTGGTGAGACCCGCTCCGGTGCGCAGCGTGCGCAGTTCGGCGCCCAGTTTCCGGCGGCGTACCGCGGGACCGTGCTGCATGGACTGCTCCTCACTCCTCCGAACGCTCCACACGACCCGTTTCACATACGGTCTGTCGTCGCAGAGTTCACCGCATCGGGCGACAGATATATGCATATCTGGTGGATCGCCACGCGGGACCGGCGCGGTGGTGGCAGTCTGGCGGCGAAGCACCAGTCCGGGACCGTACTCGAACCATCCGCTCCGTGTCGGACTGCGATCCCCTGGGAAAGGGACGACGTCGCCATGGCAGACCGTCTGGAAGCATCCGTCACTCTGCCGAGCGATCCCGCCTCGGTCTCCGCGGCCCGCGGTTACGTGGTGGGCACCCTCGAGGAGTGGGGCCTGCCGCCGGACACGGACACCGTCGAGACCATCCGGCTCATCGTCTCCGAGCTCGCCACCAACGTCGTACAGCACACCCTCGGGCAGTCACCCACCTTCACGGTGGACCTCGTCCTCGTGCGTGACGAGCACCTGCGTATCGGGGTGACCGACAGCCACCCGAGGTTCCCGAAACGACTGCCGGCCGCCGTCCAGCAGGACAACGGCCGGGGCATGGTGATCATCCGGTGGCTCACCGCCGAGTGCGGCGGCAGACTGACGGTGCGGCCGACCCGGGAGGGCGGCAAGACGGTCTGCGTCGAGCTTCCGTGGACGGTCCCGGCCCGGCCGGTCACGGCCACGGGACGGCGGGAACCGTAGCGCGTGCGGGGCCCGGGGCGGTGACGGCGCCTCAGGGTGCCGCCACCGCCCCGGGCGGGTCAGCGGACCCGGCCGTACCAGACGCTCTTCGTCCAGATCTTCTGCAGCTTCACCACGTCCCCGGTCTTCGGGGCGTGCCAGATCTTGCCCCCGCCGGCGTAGATGCCGACGTGGTAGACGTTCGAGCCCGAGTGGAAGAACACCAGGTCTCCGGCCCGGCGGTTCTTCGCGGAGATGTGGCGGGTCTTGTTGTACTGCTGGGCCGCCGTGCGGGGCAGCTTCTTGCCCGCCTTCTTGAACGAGTACAGCGTGAGGCCGGAGCAGTCGAACCTCCGCGGCCCGGTGCCGCCCCACTGGTAGGGGGCGCCCTTCTTGGACGCCGCGATGTGAAGCGCCTTCTTGGCCGGTGTCGCGGCCGCGGCCTCGGAGGCCATGCCGGGAACCACGAGCGAGCCGCCCACGGCGGCCAGGGTCAGGGCCGAGGCCGTGCCGGCCCGGGCCATCAGCGACGGGACACGATTGAGCGTGGTCATGCGCAACCCTTCGTCAGCCGCCTGTGAAGGATGACCTGTCGGATTCGGGCTGGCGAAGTTGCCCGGCCGCGTTGTCGCGGCTTCACCCCAAGGGCTGCTCGGGCCGGCCATGGTGTGGCCGTTCCGGCGACCCGTCGTGCTTGGGTCCTCCACTCCTGCCGATCCACTTCCGTCGACCGGTCGTCCGGGTGGCGGCAGGATTCGGCGTCCGCCCGGACCGCCCCGCCGCGGTGGCGGGGGCTTGTCGTCAGACACGGATCTTCACCCACGCATGTCCGAAAATCCCAACGGAACCGGAGATTTGTGTTGTTACTCACCACTCAGCCGTTCGGGTGAACACCCCCGCGTTCGAGTAGCCGTCTCCTCCGGTGACGACTCCCGGACCAGCGCCGGAGCGCCTCACTCCGCCATCCGGGGAAGCGTGTCGTGCAACCGGAAGGACCTCGGAAAAGGAGGTGAACCTACCCGAAAGGAGGTACGTCATTTGGTCCGTTCCGGCTCACACCGCAGGGCTTGTTCTCGCTGACGGCGAACGGTTTCTGGAGATGCGTCAACTCTTGCCGTACAGCAGCACGGTGACGCGATGTCGTACACCGTTCACCGTCCGGCACTCCACAGCAGGACGACCGGGTGCCGGACCTGAGGTGCCCTCAGGCTGTGGCAGACGTCACGGGCTCCGCTCAGCGGGACACGCCGCGCCGGTTATCGGATTGGCAAAGAAGGCCGGCGCCCCCTGTTCCCGGGGACCTCGCAGCCGCAAGGATCCCCCGTACCCAATTCGCAACGATGTACGGGGAGGTCCCACTTGAGGGACATGAGACCGAAGAACCGGGCGATGGCGCTCGGTTCGGCCGGCGCGCTGGTCACGGCGACCCTGATGGCGGGCGCCATGGCGACGCCCGCCGCCGGCGCGGAGAACCGCCACGGCCAGGACCGTGAGGCCCGCGGCGCCGCGATCGCCGCCGAGCGCGCCGCCAAGGCCGGGATCGACTGGCAGGACTGTCCCGCCGACTGGGGGCTGGCCAAGGCCATCCAGTGCGGCTGGGTCTCGGTGCCGGTCGACTACGCCAAGCCGGACGGCAGGCAGATCAAGCTCGCCGTCGACCGCATCGGCAACACCGGCACCGAGAAGGAGCGCCAGGGCGCCCTCCTCTACAACCCGGGCGGGCCGGGCGGCTCGGGCCTGCGCTTCCCGACCCGGGTCACCTCCAAGAACCCCATCTGGGCCAACGTGGCGAAGGCCTACGACTTCGTCGGCTTCGACCCGCGCGGCGTCGGCCACTCGGCGCCCATCTCCTGCGCGGACCCGCAGGAGTTCGCCAAGGGGCCCAAGCTGGACCCGGTGCCGGACTCCGAGGCCGACAAGCGCGTCCAGCGCAAGCTGGCCCGCGAGTACGCCGAGGGCTGCTACGAGCGCACCGGCCGTACGATGCTGCAGCAGATGACCACCGCGAACACCGTCCGCGACCTGGACGTCATCCGCGCCGCGCTCGGCGAGAAGAAGCTCAACTTCCTCGGCGTCTCCTACGGCACCTACCTCGGCGCCGTCTACGGCACGATGTACCCGGACCACGTGCGCCGGATGGTCGTCGACAGCGTCGTCAACCCGGCGCGTGAGAACATCTGGTACCAGGCCAACCTGAACCAGAACACCGCCTTCGAGGTCCGCTGGAAGGACTGGCAGGACTGGGTCGCCAAGAACGACGCCGCCTTCCACCTGGGCACTACCCGCGCCGAGGTCCAGGACAAGTGGCTGACGCTGCGCGCCACCGCCAAGAAGAACCCCATCGGCGGAGTCGTCGGCCCGAACGAGCTGATCTCCTTCTTCCAGAGCGCCCCGTACTACGACTCCGCATGGGTGCCGGTGGCCACGGTGTTCAGCAAGTACGTCGCCGGTGACACCCAGGCGCTCATCGACGCGGCCGCCCCGGACATGTCCGACACCGCGGGCAACATCTCCTCGGAGAACGGCAACGCCGTCTACACGGCCGTGGAGTGCACCGACGCCAAGTGGCCCACCAGCTGGCAGAGGTGGGACCGCGACAACACGCGGCTGCACCAGACCGCCCCCTTCATGACCTGGGCCAACGCGTGGATGAACCTGCCGTGCGCCACCTGGCCGGTCAAGCAGCAGACCCCGGTGGACGTCAAGACCGGCAAGGGCCTGCCGCCGGTGCTGATCGTGCAGTCCACGCGGGACGCCGCCACCCCGTACGCCGGCGCCGTCGAACTGCACAAGCGCTTCAAGGGCTCCCGCCTGATCACTGAGAAGGACGCGGGCTCCCACGGCGTCACCGGCCTGGCCAACCCGTGCGTCAACGACCGGGTGGACGCCTACCTGCTCACCGGCGAGCTGGACCGGGCGGACGTGACCTGCGCCCCGCACGCCACGCCGAAGCCGTAGCGGGCAACCGTACGTGACAGGCAGCCGTACGTGACAGGCAGTCGTACGCGACGAGGGGCGGCCGGGATGCCCGGCCGCCCCTTCGCCGTTCAGGGCGCCGTGTGCGGTGCCGTGGCGGTCAGCCGAGCGGTGAGCGCGGGAACCTGCGCTCCTTCCCGCCCTTCGCCTCGGCCTGCTCCGCCTTGACCACCGCCGCGTACCGGTCGACGTACTCCTGCCCGGACAGCGACAGAATGGCGTACATGATCTCGTCCGTGACGGCGCGCAGGACGGCCTTCTCGTTCTCCATCCCGGCGTAGCGGGAGAAGTCCAGGGGCTTGCCGAAGCGGATCGTGACCGGGTACATGCGCGGGACGACCCGGCCCGGCGGCTGGGCCTCGAACGTGCCGATCATCGCGCACGGCACGACCGGCACCTGCGCCCTGAGCGCCATGACCGCGACACCGACCTTGCCCTTGTACAGACGGCCGTCGTGCGACCGGGTGCCCTCCGGGTAGATGCCGAGGAGCTCGCCCTTGCGCAGCACCCCGAGCCCTTCCCGGATCGCGGCCTGCCCGGCCTCCTTGCCGGAGCGGTCGACCGGGATCTGCCCGGCGCTGCGGAAGAAGGCGGCGGTGAGCCGTCCCTTGAGACCCGGTCCCGTGAAGTACTCGGCCTTGGCCAGGAAGGTGATGCGCCGTTTGAGTGTCGCGGGCATCAGGAAGTGGTCCGAGAACGACAGATGGTTGCCCGCGACGATGGCCGGACCGGACGCCGGCACGCGCTCCAGCCCCTCGATCCGGGGCCGGAAGACCATTCTGAGCAGCGGTCCCAGCAGGACGTATTTGAGCAGGTAGTAGAACACGGCTCGCCCCTCACTCTGCCAGGTCCGCTTCAGCCCGGGGGTTTCCCCAGGTCAAGGCCATGATTCCGGGAGTTGGCCCACGTGCATCTGTAGTCATCTGTAACCGCGTTCGGCCGAGCTCATGCTGACCCTTTGCCGACTTTACTGACGCGCCGTCAGCCATGTGGGTGCCGGCGCCATGCCGGGCGGCACGGCGGCCTCACGCCGAGGCGGACGGGAGCGCGCAGCGGCACCTGCCGGGTTCCTTTGCCGACTCGTCCAGTATCAGATTCTTCGTCTGCTGGTGGTACAAGCTTGGCGGGCCCCTGAACTGCGGAAACCGGGTAGTTGGGGCCTGCCGGCATAGCGCTGGTCCGGGAATGGTCCGGATCTTGGTCCGCTCGGTTCGGCGGAAATGTCCTTCGGTCGCCGGGGGGCCTGTTCGGCCCGCCGACGGGGCTGGCGTGCGTCACGGGCTTCCCGCCGCTGGTCGAGCGCGTCGACGAGGGACTCCGGGGCACCGCGTCCGGCAGGCGACTCACCTTCCATGCTGCGGCCGAGCAGGCATTGCGCCGGATGCTGTCGGGGGAGCCGGTCGACATCGAACAGGCCGGCCCCGAAACCGGGATCGACGTCCAAGAGCCCCGACATCCTGATCCGGGAGGGACTGTGCGCGGAGCTGACCGACGTGTTGTCCCCCGAGCTGTACCGGGTGGCTCCGACCCGCCCGCTCCTGGAACGAGCCCTCGCAGTCGGTGTGACGGCGGTGGACACCGCCTTCAACTACGACCGGTTCGCCGGCCACCGGGTCCCCCAGCGCGCGGCCGGCACCCTGCTCGGGGACTTCTCGGTCGCGACGCGAGGCCGAGCGGGCGGCGGGCCGGCACGGTGACGCGGTCGTAGCGGGGGCCGTGCAGCAGCCGCACCAGCAGTTGTCCGCCGACCAGTCCAGTGGCCCCGACCAGGAGCGCGCCGCGGGTCATGGGGATCCGCTCCGCCGCCGGCCGGCCCGCCGGAGTCCTGGCAGGGTGTCGCATCCGTACGGAACGACCGTGCGTCCGGCCTCTACGCGGTGCGGGCCTCGCGCCACGCCGCGACCACGTCTTCGACGTCGAATTCGGAGAGGCGCAGGGGCGGGCCCGGCGGGGGCATGCGCAGTGCCGCGCTGATCCTCTCGTCGATCTCGGCGAGGATGCCGCGCACTTTGCGCTCGGAACGCGCGGCGCGGACCGTCTCCATCGCGTCTTCCGCCTCCTTGCGCAGCGCGAGTGCGGGTGGCAGGCCGGCGAACCCCTCGCGGTGCCTTTGCCCTTGACCCACCACATCTCGTCGTAAGGGGCGTCCAGCGAGGCCAGCGGCTTGCCCGGACCCGGCAGGTTCTCGAAGTCGCCGCGCTCACCGGCCTCCCTGATCTGGCGGTCCACCCAGGACTCGAAGTCCACACCCGGCGGCTTCCGGTCGGTCACGATCCCTCCCCAGTGTCCCGGTCCGGAGATCCTGTCGCAGTAGCGGCAGACGCGGTCGATGATCTGGTCTGCGGTCTTGGTCCATTTGAAGGGCCGGGCTTACTCGTTCCAGGTTTTGATCCAGTCCTCGAGCGCGGCTCTCAGCTCGTCGAGTGAGCAGAACACGCCGCGTTCGAGGCAGCGTCGTTCCAGCTCGGCGAACCACCGCTCGACCTGGTTGATCCAGGACGAGTAGGACGACGTGAAGTGCAACTCGAACCGGGGATGCGCAAGCAGCCACTTGTGCACCACCGGCGCCTTGTGGGCGGAGAGGTTGTCGCATATCACGTGGACCGCCAGACCGGGGCTGGTCTGGCGGTCGATCTCGTCGAGGAAGTCCCGGAAGTCCACCGCCCGGCGCTGTGCGGACAGCTTCCCGATCACCTTGCCGGTGGCGGTGTTCAGGGCGGCGAACAGGTCCACCGTGCCGTGCCGGATGTAGTCGAAACTGCGGCGCTCTGGAGTGCCGGGCACCATGGGCAGCACCGGAGCAGTCCGCTCAAGCGCCTGGATCTGCGGCTTCTCGTCCACCGCGAAGACCACGGCGTTCGCCGGCGGAGCGAGATACAGCCCGACCACGTCACGGATCTTGCCGGCAGCCCGGCGCCAGCCTACGCCACCGGCCCCGTCCGATGCCCGTGCAACCGCTCGTGTGTCAAGTCGCCCGAGACCGGCGGCGGTTTGCAATCCATTACCAGCCTCCGTCACTGGGATGGATTTCAAGGTGGAGCGGCGGAGGGGTCTCGGTTTGCAAACGAAACTTCGCGTGCGCGGCGTCGGAGCGGTCGCGCTTTTCAAGACGTCCGAATATCGATGCAAGGAGGCTGATATTCGCGCATCGAGCGGCGCGGGGTCGCCGACTGTCGTCCGCCGTCGGACCCCGATCTACCTGATGCAACGCGGCCGAGGTGTGGCGCCTCGCTCGGCTGTCACCCGTGCGCACTGGGTGATCCATCTCACAATATGATCCATTGCGGCCCGCTCGGGACCTGCTTGAAGATCCCTACCGAGTGAGTCGCCGGCCGGATACTTCGCGACTCGCATCGATCGAGGCGTGGGGGTTCCTGTGTGTATACAGGCGTATGAAATTACAGCCGGGAAGTCGCTGGGAGAGCCTCCGGCTGACCTGCGGGACTTGGAGCGGGCAAGCGGCCCTGCGGCGCCGCTGCCGACGAGACGTCGACCCGGACACCCCTCAGCCGGCTGATCGGCGAGGTGCTGCCGCGTCTCGTGTGCAGCGCCACCCGCCCAGCCGATCCTCCGGTCTCAAGAGTTTTTGGGTGTGTGCCAATGGGCGATCTTTTAGCCATCAGTGATCTGCACGTGCAGTACGAAGAGAACAAGGAGCTGGTCAGAAGGCTCCGGCCGACGTCGGACGAAGACTGGCTCGTGGTGGCCGGTGACATCGGCGACCACAGCGACGACGTGAGATGGGGCCTCGACGTCCTGAGCAGTAATTTCGCGCAAGTGGTCTGGGCGCCGGGGAACCACGAGCTGTGGACGCGCCCGGACGATCCGCTCGCATTACGCGGTGAAGAGCGGTACCGGTCCCTCGTGGAGCTCTGCAGGGGTATGGGGGTTCTCACGCCCGAGGATCCGTTCTCCGTCTGGGAGACCCCGGAGGGTCCGGTCGCCATAGCCCCGCTCTTCGTTCTCTACGATTACTCGTTCAGAGCTCTCGGTATCCACGACAAGGCTCAGGCGCTCGCGCTGGCAGAAGAATCGGGCGTGGTGTGCATGGACGAATTCATGCTGCACCCCGATCCCCATCCGAGCCGGGAGGCGTGGTGCAGTGCGCGGCTCGCCGCATCCGAAGCGCGTCTTTCCGCTCTCCCGGAGGGCATGTCGACCGTACTCGTCAATCATTTCCCGCTGATCCGCGAACCGACGCGAATGCTGCGCCATCCACAGTTCGAGCTGTGGTGCGGCACCTCGGCGACGGAGGACTGGCCGCGGAGATTCCGTGCCGCCGCCGTCGTCTACGGGCACCTGCACATACCCGGATTCATGCGCAAGGACAGGATACCGCACTACGAGGTGTCCCTGGGATATCCGCGTGAGTGGAGGGCGCGGGCCGCGCGGCCCGGGCAGCTCGTGCCGGTCCTGTCGGGCCGGCCCGCCGATGGCGCCCCGTCGTGATAGCGGAGTTGGTTCCCGCCGAGGTGGCGGCCGTCCAGTCCTTCGGGGATCCGGACGTCACGCCCCCCGTGTTCGCCCAGGAGGCCGCTCTCGTCGAGCGTGCGCTGATCTCGCGGCGTGCGGAGTTCCGTACGGTGCGGGCGTGTGCCCGGGAGGCCATGGGCCGGCTGGGCTTCGCGCCGGTGCCCATCCTGCACGGAGCCCAGGGTGAGCCGTTGTGGCCCGCGGGCCTCGTGGGGAGCATGGCCCACTGTGCGGGATACCGTGTGGCGGTCCTGGCCAGGGCCGAGGAATTCGCCATGATCGGGGTCGACGCGGAACCCGACGAGGCTTGCCCGGACGAAGGAATCCGAGAGCTGATCGCGGGGCCGGCGGAACTGGCCATGCTGGCCGGGCTGGCCGAGAGCCACCCGGACATCGCCTGGGACCGGCTGCTGTTCAGCGCCAAGGAATGCGTGTACAAGGCGTGGTATCCGCTTGCCCGTCGTTGGCTGGGCTTCGAGCACGCCGCAGTGGTCCTGGAACCGGAAACAGAGACTTTCACCGCCCATCTGCTGGCACCCGGCCCCGTGGTGAATGACGTCAGGCTCACCGTGCTGCGGGGGCGCTGGGCCGCCCGGCACGGGCTCCTCGTGACGGCGATCACCGTTCCCGCGACGGGTGGCCGATCCGCGTCCGCCGATTCGATCGCGACCGGCAGTGAATTCCTCCGGGACGTCCGCGCGTAATGCCGGACGTCGGGCCCACAAGAATCAGCTGATCTTCTCCGGCTCCTGCCGGACATGTACTGCGAGGTATTTTTCAAGTGAACGGCTGTCAAAACGGAGAGTGCCCCTACATCCGCGACCGAGCGGCTGACCGTGTGCGTCCCGCGCTCGGCGGCATGCGTGTCTGTACGGGATGTTTCGAGCGGTTCCAGCGGGATCTGAAAACGATTCCGGACCTCTACCGGGAATGCGAGAACATGCTCGCCACCACGCCCTGGGACGGGCAGAGGGTCTCCGGTACCCGGTCGTTCGGGATCAAGCTCAACGCCGTCGCCGTCGAAGCGCGCGACACCCTGCGGGCGCGCCTTCGGGCATGGTGCGACCTGGTGAACGCGGAACACGGGTGTGTTCCTGCCGGGCAGTCCATGGAGGTGCTGGCGGAGTTCCTTCACCAGCACGCACGCTGGCTGTGCCACCACCCGGCAGCGGGTGACGCCATCAGCGAGATGGCCGAGACCGCCACCATGGCACGGCGCGTCGTCAGCCCGGAGCGGGTACGGCGCTTCCGGGTGGGGGCCTGCATCGAGCACGAGTGCGGGGGATCGCTGATCGCGGTGATCCAGGCGGACGGCCGGCTGCCCAGTGAGGTCCGGTGCGACAACGATCCCGGGCACGCCTGGTCGGCATACGAGTGGCGGGAGCTGGACCGCCGCGTGAGCCACCAGCACCAGCACCAGGCCGGGCTGCCGTGGCTCACCGCCAAGGACGTGGCGGAACTGTGCCGCATCTCCATGAGCAACGTCTATCGGCTCGCCTCGGAGAACAGCTGGCGGCGGCGGACGAACGGGCGCCGCGTCTACTACGCCAAGGCGGACGTGCTGGCGTCCGTCGGCTGACAGCGCGTTCGCAGCGATGCATCGAAACCGCAGGCCCGGGCCCATGGGGCCGGGCTCCCTCCGGATGAGCGAGTGAGACATGCACGAACCACCAGAACCGATCGCCCCGGCCTCCCTCGTCGAAGCGTTCCAGAGCGCTGCGGCCGCGTACCCGGATCGCACCGCGGTCAAGTGCGGCATGCGGAGCCTGACCTACGCCGAGCTCGACCGGCGGTCCACGCACCTCGCGAGGGAACTGCCGACCCTCACCCGGACCTCGGAGCGTCCCGTCGGTATTCTGCTCGACCGGTCGGTCGAGATGGCAGTGGCGGCGCTCGCCGTGCTGAAGGCGGGCTCGTTCTACCTCCCGCTGGACCCTGAGGCTCCGGCGGCGAGGAACGCCATCATCCTCGAGGACGCCGCGCCGGTGGCCGTGGTGACGTCCAGGAGCCTCGCGGAACGGGTACCGGCGGGCATCGAGCGCTGTCTGGTCGATGCCCCGTCGGCCGCACCGCAGGCCGCCGTACCCCTGCCGGAGCGGGTGGCGCCCGAGTCGCGGGCCTACGTGATCTTCACCTCGGGAACGACCGGGAGGCCCAAGGGAGTCGAGGTCACCCACCGGAACGTGCTCCGCCTGTTCTCGGAGAGCGCCGCCGTCTTCGGCTTCACGTCCGAGGACGTCTGGACGGTCTTCCACTCCTTCGCCTTCGACTTCTCGGTCTGGGAGATGTGGGGCGCCCTGCTCCACGGCGGCTGCGCTGTCTTCGTGCCCGCCGACGTGGCCAAGGACCCCGCATCCTTCCACCGGCTGCTCAGGCAGGAGCGGGTGACGGTGCTGAACCAGACGCCTTCGGCGTTCCAGCAGCTGGTGACCGAGGACGGCCGACACCAGGAACGCCTCCCGCTGAGGTTCGTCGTCTTCGGCGGGGAAGCGCTGCGCTTTTCCGACCTCAAGCCCTGGGCCGCCAAGTACGGTGTCGGCCGGCCCGTTCTCGTCAACATGTACGGGATCACCGAAACGACCGTGCACACCTCGTACCACCAGGTGCGCCAGTCGGACCTGCACGACGGTGACAGCGTCATCGGCCGCCCGCTGCCCGACCTCGACCTCCTCCTGGTCGACGAGGAACTCCGCTGCGTCGAGCCGGGCGAGACCGGTGAGATGGTGGTCGTGGGTCCCGGAGTGGCCCTGGGCTACCTCGGGCGGCCCGATCTCACGGCGGCGCGCTTCGTCACCGTCGAGGACCCCGCGGGCCGGCTGGTCCGGGGCTACCGTTCGGGCGATCTCGCCCGTCTGCGCCCTGACGGGCTGCTGGTGTACCTGGGCCGTGCCGACAGCCAGGTGAAGATCCGAGGCTTCCGGATCGAACTGGGTGAAGTCGAGGCGGCGCTCGCCGGCCATCCGGCGGTGCGCCACGCGGCGGCCGCCGTACGGGAATCCGCCACCGGGGGAGCCACCCTGGTGGGCCACGTGGTTCCGGAGCCGGGCGTCGAGCCGGACGTCGCGGAGATCCGTGCGCACCTCGCCGAGGTGCTGCCGCACTACATGATCCCTTCCGCGATCGGACTGCTGGAGGCCATGCCCCTCACGGGCAACGGCAAACTGGACCGGGCCGCCTTGCCGGACGTGGTCGTGGCACCCGGCCGATCCGCGCAAGCGCCGCGGTCGGCCGCGGAGGCGGAGCTCTGTGCGCTCTTCGCCGAACTCCTCGAACAGGAGGAAGTGGGCCCGCAGGACGACTTCTTCGAGCTGGGTGGGCACTCCCTGCTGGCCATCAGCCTCCAGAACCGGGTGCGGGCCGTCTTCCAGAGCGGCCACGCACAGCCCCTGCCGCTTTCCCAGGTCTACCGGAGTCCCACCCCCGCGGGCATCGCCCGATGGCTCGAACAGGCGGGCCACGAGCTTCGCGCCGCGGACGTCCGGCCCGACGGCGGCCCCGTGCCGTTGAACCCGCAGCAGAGCGACATGCTGATGCGTCACGTCTTCGCCCCGGACGACCTCGTGCACCACTGCGCGATGGGCTGGCGGGTGGAGGGTGAAGTGGACCCGGAGGCGCTGGCCCGAGCCGTCGAACACGTCCACCGCCGGCACGAGGCCCTGCGCTCCTCCTACCGTTTCGACGCGGACCCCGGCCCGGCCGCGGTCCCGCTCGATGTCGCGCCTCCCCGGCCGGCGGTGCTGTGGGCACCGGATCCCGAGGAGGCCCACGCCCTCCTGCGGCAGGCGCTGGGCCGGCCCTTCCGGCTCGAGGAGGGCGAGATCTGGCGGGTGGTCATGGTGACGATCGGACCCGGCGCGTCACACCTCATCGGTCTCGTCGTGCACCACGTGGCCTTCGACGGCTGGTCCGAGTCCGTTCTGGCGGGGGACCTCGCCGACGCCTACAACGCGTCGAGGATCGGCCGCATCCCCCCGGGAGAGACGGGGCCGACGCTGCAGGAGGTGGCGGACGCCCAGCGGGCCCGCCTCACGTCCGAGACGCTGGAGCAGCAGCGCGCGTACTGGCGCGGTGAGCTCACCGGTGTCCCCAGCCTGACGGTTCCCGAACCCCCCGCCGACCGGCCGGCCGACGGAGGACCGGAATGCCAGGTGTTCTCCCTGCCGGAGGAGACGCTCAAACGTGTGGAGGAACGCGCGGCCGAACTGGGCGTGACTCCCTTCGTCGTCCTCCTCACGGCCTACGGCGCAGCCCTGGCGGAGGTGTCGGGAGACCACGACATCGCTGTCGGTACTCCGTTCGCCCTGCGCGGGGACGAGCGGCTGGACCGCGCGGTGTCCTGCCTCGTCGACGTGCTGTGCGTCCGGATGCGGTTCTCCGGGAAGGGG
This sequence comes from Streptomyces sp. NTH33, assembly GCF_003236365.1. Lineage (GTDB taxonomy): Bacteria > Actinomycetota > Actinomycetes > Streptomycetales > Streptomycetaceae > Streptomyces. Next base: position 23,410 of record NZ_POTZ01000006.1, on the reverse strand, counting down.
GCGGGGAGGAACGATCCGGCACGTGTCGCGGACACGGTCCGCCGTGCCTTCGCCGCGCAGGACATCCCCTTCAGTGAGGTCGTCCGGCTGGTCAACCCGCCCCGGGGGCCGCGCGCGCCGCTGTTCCAGAACATGTTCGCGCTGCAGAACAACGCCCCGGCAGAACTGGAGCTTTCCGGGGCGGCGACCGAGTTCTTCCGTCCGGCACCCTTCGGCCTGCCGACGGAACTCGTCGCCGAGGTGCGCCCGCACGAACGCGGTGGACCGCGGCTGACCGTCAGCTACCGGCCGCATCAGGTTCCCGCCTCCTTCGCCGCGCAGTTGGGCGCACGCTTCCTAACACTCCTGGATGACGTGACCGCGCCCTGACGGTTCGGGGGACCGCAGGGCAGCCTGCCGCAGGCCGTTCCCTCCCGGCCTGCGGCAGGTCCGCGACCTGTGGAGACCGCAAGAGGATCCCTCTTGACACGGTCGGGATCGACTAAGAATATGTACCTCATAGTGGCTGAGCTGTGCGCTTCGGCCCGGGTGTGACGCAAGTCCGCAGTGAGTCGGATCTCCTGTCGGCGCGTACTCCTTTTTCTCTCTTTTCCTGATTCGGACCGCCTCCACTCCGTGCTCGGCCGACCGCTCCTCGCGGCCGCCCACTGAGCAGGAGTTGCCGCTGCCGCCTTCCCGTCGAGGTGCGGCGTCGCGAAGCAGTGCGGTCCTGCGACAGATTGGGCAACCCGGTGGAAGACGCTAGCGCGATGCAGGAATTCGGCTGCGACGTGGCCATCATCGGCGTCGCCGGACGTTTCCCTGGTGCCCTTGACCTGGACCGGTTCTGGCACAACCTGCGCAATGGCGTGGAATCCATCGGTTTCTTCGACGACGACGAACTGATCTCCGCCGGCGTCCCCGTGGAGGAGTTCTCCCAGGCGGACTACGTGAAGGCCGGCGCCCGCACCGAGGGGATCGACCTCTTCGACGCGGAGTTCTTCGGCTACACGCCGCGAGAGGCCACCATCATGGACCCGCAGCACCGGGTCTTCCTCGAGACGGCATGGGAGGCCCTGGAGAACGCGGGGTACAGCCCGAGCCGGATCGACACCACCGTGGGCGTGTTCGGCGGGGCCGGCACCAGCGCCTACCTGCCCCATGTCTTCGCCAACCTCGACGACGGCGCCGCGATCGGTGCCTCCAACGTGGGACTGGGCAACGAGCTGGGCTTCCTGACCACCCGTGTCTCCTACAAGCTCGACCTCCAGGGGCCGAGCATCCCCGTGCACACCGCCTGTTCCAGCTCGCTGGTCGCGGTCCACCTCGCGTGCCAGAGCCTGCTCAACCACGAATCGGGCATGGCGCTCGCGGGCGGAGTGGCGTTCAAGGTCAGCCCGCAGAAGGGGTACCGGTTCCAGGAGAGCGGCATCATGTCGCCGGACGGGCACTGCCGGCCCTTCGACGCCGACAGCCGGGGCACGGTCTTCAACAACGGCGTGGGCGTCGTCCTCCTGAAGCGGCTCACCGACGCGCTGGCCGACAACGACACGGTTCACGCCGTGATCAAGGGCACGGCGGTCAACAACGACGGCGCCACGAAGGCGAGCTTCTCCGCCCCGGCCGTGGCAGGGCAGTCCTCCGTCGTGCTGGAGGCACTTGACGTCGCGGGCGTCGAGGCCGACAGCATCAGCTACGTGGAAGCGCACGGCAGCGGTACGCAGATCGGCGACTCCATCGAGATCGAGGCACTGACCAGGGCGTTCTTCCAGAGCACCGAGCGCACGGGCTACTGCACCATCGGCTCCGTCAAGTCCAACGTCGGCCACCTGGACGCGGCCTCGGGCATGGCGGGCCTCCTGAAGACGACGCTGTCGCTGCGGCACGGCATGCTCCCCCCGACCTTGCACTTCAACCAGGCCAACCCGCAGATCGACTTCGACCGGTCGCCGTTCCGCGTCCAGCGCGATCTGACCCTGTGGGAGTCGCCCGACGGACCACGAAGGGCGGGCGTGAGCGCGTTCGGGTTCGGCGGCACCAACGCCCACGTCGTCCTGGAGGAGGCACCGGAGCGACCGGTCACCGAGCCCGCGCGTCCCTCGCAGCTCCTCGTGCTCTCGGCCCGTACACCCGAGGCGCTGGAACGGGTGACCGACCGCCTGGCGGAGCACCTGCGCCGGGAGCCGCAGGCGCTCGTCGACGTGGCCTTCACCCTGGCACAGGGGCGCGAGGAGTTCAGGCACCGCCGGACCGTCGTCGCCTCGTCGCCGCAGGAGGCGGCCCGGGCGCTGGAAGACCGTGACCCCGCCGCGCTGGCGACCGGGACGGCGCACCGCACCTCCGCGCAGGTGGCGATGCTGTTCACCGGTCAGGGTTCCCAGCATCCCGGGATGGCGCGCGAACTCTACGACCGGGAAACGGAGTTCCGGGCGGCGGTGGACCGCTGCGCGGAAGGGCTGCGCGACGCGCTCGGCATGGACGTGCGGGACCTGCTGCTGTGCCCGCCGGACGACGCGGGCGCCGCCGAGCTCCTGACCAGGACCGAGTTCGCCCAGCCCGCCCTGTTCACCGTCGAGTACGCGCTGGCCGTGCTGTGGTCGTCGTGGGGCGTGACCCCGACCGCGATGGCCGGGCACAGCCTCGGGGAGTACGTCGCAGCCTGCCTGGCAGGAGTCTTCACACTCGGTGACGCCCTCCGGCTGATCGCCCTGCGGGGCAGGCTGATGCAGGAGCAGGCCCCCGGAGCCATGCTGAGCGTCTCGGCCGGACGGAGCACCGTCGAAGCACGGCTGCCCGAAGGGCTGACCCTGGCCGCGCACAACGGACCGGCCGACTGCGTGGTCGCGGGAGCGGCCGGCCCGGTGGCGGAATTCGCCGCCGTCCTGGCAGCCGACGGGATCGGCGCGAGGCCCGTGGCGACCTCGCACGCCTTCCACACCCCGCTGATGGCCCCCATGGTCGAGGAGTTCGTCAAGGCGGTCTCAGAGGTCTCCCTGACCGCCCCGCACCTCCCCTTCGTCTCCAACGTCACCGGGGACTGGATCACTGACGAAGAGGCGACCGACCCCGCCTACTGGGGGGCCCACGTACTCTCCACCGTCGAGTTCGCCAAGGGGATCGAGACCCTGGCGGCCGACGACCGCCTGGTGTTCCTCGAGGTCGGCCCGGGCCAGACGCTGCGCAGCCTCGTCACGCGCCAGCTCGCCGAGGGCGAGGCCCGCGTGGTCGTGGGATCCCTGCCGCACGCCCGTGACGTCCGCGGGCAGCTGGCGTCCGTACAGCGGGCCCTCGGACTGCTGTGGCAGGCGGGCGTGGCCCCGGACTGGTCCGCGTACCACCGTGAGGAGAACCCCGGGCGAGTGGCCCTGCCCACCTACCCCTTCGAACGCCGCCGGTACTGGCTCGACCCCGCGCCCTCGGTGTCGGCCGCCCCGGCCGGTCCCGCACCCCACGCCCTGCTGGACGAACTGCTGCTCCACACGGTCGACGAGGTAGTGTTCCGTACCGAGTTCGACCTCGAGCGGCACTGGGTGCTCAGCGAGCACCGGATGCTCTCGGAGGCGATCGTCCCGGGTACGACCTATCTGGAGATGGCCCGCGCGGCAGGATCGGCGCTCTTCGGCACGCCGGTGACGGTGGTCAGCGACGTCGAGTTCCAGGTGCCGCTCCTGGTGACGGCGGATCGGCCGCGCATGGCGCACACGATCGTGCGGGCCGGCGAGGAGGGCGGAGCCGAGTTCCGGGTCGTGAGCCACGACCCGGACGCGGCCGTAGGCCGGCAGTGGACCCTGCACGTACGGGGCCGAGTGGCCGCGGACCCGCAGCCGGCGCCCGTGGGCACGGATCCCGCGGAGTTCGCCGCCCGCTGCGGGCTCGCCACCATGGACGGTGCCTCCCTCCAGGCCGGACACCGCGTGATGGAGTTCGGCAGCCGCTGGCAGGAGAGCCTGCGCACGGTGGACGTGGGTGTCCGGTGCGCCCTGGGATCGATGGCCCTGCCCACCCGCTTCCGGGAGGAGACGGCCGACTACGTGCTGCATCCCGCGCTGCTGGACCTCGCCACCGGATTCCACCGGTGGGCCATGTTCGACGGGGAGGACGAGCAGCGCGAGGCGAACGGGGACTTCTACCTGCCGCTGGCCTACGACCGGCTGGTGGTGCACGGCCCGATGCCGGCGTCGTGCGTCAGCGTGATCGAACCGGACCCACGCTTCCAGCAGAGCGGCGAGATCCGCAAGGTCGACGTGATGGTCCACGACCCTGCCGGTGCCGTCGTCCTGGAGATCAAGGGGTTCACCGCGAAGCGGGTCAACAGCCCGCGACGGACCATCGACAGTGCCCGGGGTTCGGTCGTGCACCACACGCTGAACTGGGTGCGTGCGGACCGCGGGCAGGAGGGACGTCGCGACGTCCGCACGGCCCTGGTCGTCGGTGCCGGGTCGGCACTGCTCGAGGCGACGGCGGCAGGACTGCGCGCGGCCGGCGTCACCGTCGGGACGGCCCCCGCGGGCACGGACTGGGCGTCCTGGCCGGATCCCCTGCCGTCGGAGATCGTCTACGTGGTCGGCGACGGGGCGGACGGCGACGGCACGCAAGGGCAGGAGAGGCTGCTCGACGAGGGCGTCATGGGGTTGCTCGAATGTGCCCGTGCCCTGGCCGGGGCGGGCGCCGGTACCCATCGGATCACGGTCGTCGCACAGCACGTGCACCACGTCACCGGGGACGAGACCCGTCTCGTCCCCGCCCACTCCGCGCTCTTCGGACTCGCCAAGGTCATCGGCCAGGAGCACCAGGAGATCAGCTGCCGGTGCGTGGATGTGGGTGACGACCTGGCGCCCGCGGCATGGGTCGAGGAGATCCTCTGCTCCGACCCCCTCGGCCAGATCGCCCTCCGGGGAACGGACCGCTACGCCGCGGAACTGGATGCGGTGGATCTGGCCGAGGCCGCCCCGGAGCACGAGGCGTCCGCCGGCGAAGTGCACCTGATCACCGGAGGCATGGGCGGTCTCGGGCTGGAAGTGGCCCGGTCGATCAGCCTGCGGCGGCCCGGGGCGGGGATCGCGCTGGTCGGCAGGAGCGCGATGCCCGCGCGGGCCGAATGGGACGAGGTCCTGAGCGGGGGAGGCAGGAGCGCCGCCCGGATCGCGCTGATCCAGGAGATGGAAGCGAGGGGCACCCGCGTCGTGTGCCTCCAGGGTGACGTCGCGGACGCGCAGGACATGGCACGTGTCGTCGCGGCCGTGAGGGCCGAGCTCGGCGCCATCACCCACGTGGTCCACGCGGCGGGAACCGCCGGCGACGGTTTCCTCCTGCGCAAGTCGGCACAGACCTTCCGCGCCACGCTCGCCCCCAAGGCGGACGGCGCTGTGGCGCTCCACGAGGCGACCCTTGCCGATCGGCCCGTGATGGTGCTGTTCAGCTCCACCACGGCGCTGTTCGGTTCCGCCGGCCAGAGCGACTACACCGCGGCCAACCAGTACCTCGACGGATTCGCCGCATGGCGGAACAAGGCGGGCCTGCGCACCTTCACGGTGAACTGGACCGACTGGATCGGCACGGGCATGGCCGCGGACCACGGCGTCCGGCAGGACCAGGGGTTCTTCCGGTCCGTCGGGATCGAGGAGGGCATCGCCAGCTACGAGGCGATCCTCCGGGGATCGTCCACGCAGGTGATCGTCGGCGAGATCAACTACGGCATGCTGGGTTCCCTCGATCCCGCGGCACTGCGGGCACGGATGGCGACGGCGCCCCTGCGGCTCGCCGAGTCCATCCAGCGGAAGGTGTCCGCCCGCTCTTCGGCCGCCGGTCCCGCCGTGCCCCCGACGCCGGGCACGGCGTCCGTGCGGCTCACGGGACGCGCGGACGGTGGGTACACCGAGCTCGAACGCACCCTGGCCGGCCTGTGGGCTGCCGAGTTCGGCATCTCCGACATCAACGTCTTCGCCAGCCTGTTCGACCTGGGCGGGGACTCGCTGCTCGCCCTGCGACTGGCCAACAGCCTGCAGAAGGCGCTCGGTGTCAAACTGACGATCGCCGACCTGTTCGCCCACCTGACCGTCGCGGACCTCGCCGCGTACCTGGCTCCGGAGAAGGCGGCCGTCGGGGAGGAGCCGGCGGAGGGCTCCGCGGCCGTGGCCCCGACGGGGCAGGACCCCGCTGACGAGACGTGGTTCGAACTGTGGAACGGCCAGCAGGGAATGTGGCTGCAGCACCAGCTCGGCGAAGGCCGGGCCGAGTTGAACCTGCCGGTGTGGCACCACGTCCACGAGGCGGTGGACGTCACCGCCTTCCGTGAAGCCGTCGGGTTCCTGGTCGAGCGCCACGACGCCCTGCGCCTGTCCCTCCAGGACACCGAGCACGGTCCGCGCCAGCGAGTGCTGCCCCGGCACGACCTCGACGTGCCCCTGGTGGACGTGACCGGAGCGGACGACCCGGAGGAGGAGAGCACGCTCCTCATCCAGGCCGACAACGCGGTCCCCTTCGACGACCTCTCGGTGCCGCCCGTGCGGGCGAAGCTCTACAGGCTGGCGGAGGACCACTACTGCGCCTACCTGAACGTGCACCACATCGTGGCCGACGGGACCAGCATGGGGAACCTGCTCCGTGAGCTGCTGGTGGCCTACCGCGCCCGGGTGGAGCGGCGAACGCCCGAACTGGAACCGCTGACCATGTCGTTCAGCGGCTTCGTCCGAGACCGCCAGAAGTGGCTGTCGGGCCCGGAGAGCGCGGCGATGGAGACCTACTGGACCGACGAGCTCAAGGGACCCCTGCCCCGGTTGAGGATCGGAGACCACGACGCGCACTCGGTGGAAGTCGTCAACGACACGCTGGATTTCGAGATCGGCCCGGACCTGGCGACGGCCGTGGCCGAACTGGCCAGGGGGCTCGACGCGACCGTCCACGTGGTGCTCCTCAGCGCATTCGTGGTCGCGCTGCACGACATCGGTTCCGATGAGGACATCGTGACGTGCGTTCCGTTCTCGGGCAGGGACACCAAGGAGATGGAGGGGATGGTCGGCGCGTTCGTGAACCCGCTGTCCGTCCGCATCGGGCTGACCGCCTCCGACTCGTTCGGTGACGTGGTCCGGCGCGCCCAGCGCAAGAGCGTGGCTTCGTACGCGAACAGCCGGTACCCCTTCACCCGCCTCCTCGAGCGGCTCGCCATTCCGGCGCGGCCGGGACAGAACCCGGTGTTCTCCAGCGCGTTCCAGTTCACCGACTTCCTGCCGCCCGCCTACCAGACCTCGCAACTCGACGTCTGTCTGTACGGGAAGCCGAGCGGGGACGCCCTCAGCCTGCGCTTCAACTACAACTCCAGCCGTCTGTCGAAGAGCGAGATCGTCGACATCCAGGCGACCTTCCTCGCAGCCCTGAGCCAGGCCGTGCGCGATGCGCAGGTGAGTCTGGAATCCCTCGGCGAACCGCTGAGGGAAGCACGGAAGGCGACGCGGACGACATCCGCGGGAGGCCGCAGGCCGGGCGGCCTGCGATCGTCCCGCCCGCGCCGCTGAGGAGTGGCCCCCGCGGCCCCGCGCGGGTCCCGCGCGGCACATCGCGTTTGCAGACACGAGTTCGATGCCCGGTGGGATCCGGGTCGGTCCAGGAGGAAGTGACAGATGGACGAGCACGACGAGGACGAGTACACCGTGCTGGTGAACGCCGAGGAGCAGTACTCGATCTGGCGGACGGCCCTGGCACTGCCCGAGGGCTGGCGGGAAGTCGGCAAACGAGGTGGGAAGGGCGACTGCCTCGCGTATGTGGACGAGACATGGACCGACCTGCGGCCCTTGACCCTGCGCCGGCAGATGGCCGACGGGACGACCTCGTGAGCGAGCTGGTCAGGCCGCTCGTCAGCCGCCCCCACGCGACCCAGAGGCTGTTCTGCTTTCCCTATGCCGGCGGTGGCATCTCGGTGTTCCGCGGGTGGGCCGCCGCACTTCCGGACGAAGTCGAGCCGTGGGCGATCCAGCTGCCCGGGCGTGAGGACCGCATCGGCACGCCTCCTTTCCAGCGCATGAGCGATGTCCTCAACGCGCTGGTGCCGGCGATCATCCCCCGACTCGACCGCCCGTTCGCCTTCTTCGGGCACAGCATGGGAGCGGTCGTCGCTCTGGAGCTGGCGCGCACCCTGGGCCGCCTGGAATCAGGATCGCCGGAGTGGCTCTTCGTGTCGGGCCGGGTGCCTCCCCAGGCGATGGAGGCGGCGGATCCGCCGCTGCACCAGCGGTCCGACGCGGAACTCGTCGAGCTGCTCCGCAGCTGGCGGGCCACCCCCGAGGCCGTGCTGGCGGACCGCGAGCTGATGGCGCTGCTCCTTCCCGTGGTCCGTGCGGACCTCGCCGTCATCGAGACCCACACGTTCACCGGCGGCGCGCCGCTCGGCTGTCCGATCACGGCGTTCGGCGGTACCGAGGACAACGCCGCCCCCTCGGTTCTGGAGCGGTGGGGCGAACTGACGGACAACCGGTTCGACCTGCGCATGTTTCCGGGCGGCCACTTCTTCGTGAACTCGGCTCGCGAGGCCGTGGTCGCCGCGGTGGCCGCGGGGCTCGTTCAGGCCGCCGCCGCGCGCGTCGGCTGACGCCACGGGGCCCGCGGATCCTCCGCGGGCCGCCCGTCCCTCTTCTGCGCATTGCCCTGGCGAGCCCTCGCAATGCGGCTTTCCGTGCCTTCCTGACTGATGGGACTTGGTGGAACGACATGACTCTGCAGACCGGGGCCGAACCGAACGACGGCCGGCCAGTCGCCTCCGTGGTGGATGTCGTCTCGGCGACGTGGGCCGCTGTCCTGCGGACCGGAACCCCGGAGCCGGACGCCAACTTCTTCGCACTGGGCGGGAACTCGCTCCAGGGAGCCCGGGTGATCAGCAGGCTCCGCGAGGAGCTCGGCGTTCAGATCCCCCTCTACGTCCTCTTCGAGCACCAGACGGTGGGTGAACTCGCCGCAGCCGTCGAGGCCCTCGGGACGCCGGCCTCCGCCGCCGCGCCGACCATCGAGCCCCTGGAGCAGCGGGCCGACGGGGTGTTCCACGCCCCGACGTCCTTCGTGCAGCAGCGCATGTGGGTGGAGGAGCACATCCAGGGGCCCAGCTCCCGGTACAGCATCCCCTCGGCCATCGAGATCGAGGGACCGCTCGACGTCGAGGCCCTGGAAGAAGCCGTTCGGTCGCTGGTGGAACGGCACGAGGTCTTCCGCACCACCATCCGCGCCGTGGACGGTGTTCCCCAGCAGGTCGTGGCACCGGACTCGGACGTGGCCCTGCATACTGTCGACCTGCGCCCGGAGCCGGCGGACCAGCGCGAGCAGATCCTGCTGGACCGGCTGGCCGCGTCCGCCCGGCGTCCCTTCGACATCGAGCGCGGTCCACTGCTCCGGGTGGAGCTCTACCGGCTGGACGAGGACTGGCACGTCCTCCTGATCAACCTGCACCACATCATCACGGACGTCCGCTCCTTCGAGCTCGCCGTGTCCGAGCTGCTCAGGCTGTACTCGCGGAAGAGCGACCCGTCCGCCGGGGCGCGGCAGCCGTCGGTGCAGTACGCGGACTACGCCGCGTGGCAGCGCCGCACCATCGGTGATGCGGCGGTGGACGACCAGCTGGAGTACTGGAAGGAGCAGTTGCGGGCACCGCTGCCGGTCCTCGACCTGCCCACCGACATGCCCTACCGGGACACCTCCTCCGGACGGGGCGCCTCGGTGACGGTCGAGCTGCCCCGGGCGGTCTCGCGCCGCCTGCGGGAGCTGTCCAGGGAACACGACAGCACACCCTTCATGACGCTGCTCGCGCTGCTCAACGTCCTGATGCACAGGTACAGCGGCCAGAGCGACATCGTGATCGGCACACCGAGCGCCAACCGCGATCTGCCCGAGCTGGAAGGGATGCTCGGATGCTTCCTGAACACGCTCGCGATCCGCAGTGACCTGTCCGGTGACCCGACTCTTACGGAGCTCCTCCACCGAGTGCGTGAGACGGCCCTGGCCGCGTACGCCCACCAGGACGTGCCGTACGAGCGTGTGGTCAACGCCGTCACCGTGGACCGGTCCGCCCGCCAGGGCCTGTTCCGCGTGATGCTGGCCTTCCAGCACGAGATCCCGGTTCCGGACCTGCCCGGGATCACGGTGAGCGACGTGGACCTCGGCCTCGAAGCGGTCAAGTTCGACCTGGTGTTCGCCGTGACGGAGACCGAGTTCACCTACCGGGTGTCCTTGGAGTACGACAGCGACCTCTTCGTCGAGGACACGGCCTGGCGCATCCTGGACCACCTGGGCGTCCTGGCCGCCGACGCCGTGGCCGCTCCCGGGAAGCGGGTCTCGGAGCTCACCGTCCTGCCGGAGGAGGAGCGGCGCCGGATCGCGAAGTGGTCGGCCTCGGCCCACGGCCCGTACGCCACGGACCTGTTCCTGCACCGCCTCTTCGAGGAACAGGCGCGCAGGACGCCCGACGCGCCGGCCGTGGAGAGCGGCACGGACGTGCTGACCTACCGGGAGCTGGATGCCCTCGCCGACCGGCTGGCGGCTGAGCTCGCGGGCCGCGGCATCGGCACCGACGACCTCGTCGGACTGTGCGCGGAGCCCTCCCTGGAACTGATGGTGGGCATCCTCGGCATCATCAAGGCGGGTGCCGGCTACGTACCGCTCGACCCCATCGCGCCCGCCGACCGCATGGCGTACGTCGTGGCCGACAGTGGTATGAAGGTCCTGGTCGCCACTCCTGCGCTGCGGGAACAGCTGCCGGCCGAGGTCGTCGCCGGTGTGGACGTGACGACCGTGGACGCGAAGGCGCCCGGGCAGCACGGAGCCGTGCCGGACACGCGTCGGCAGCCCCCCGTCGAGGTCGACTCCTCGCAGCTCGTCTACCTCATGTACACCTCCGGGACCACCGGCCGGCCCAAGGGCGTCGGCCTTCCGCACCGGGCGATCACGCCGTGGATCCAGTGGGCGCAGGACATCCGGCCGATCGGCCCGGGCGTCCGCGTGGTGCACAACCTCTTCTACCACTTCGACTGGTCGGTCGAGCAGATGTTCCACGCCCTGACGAGCGGTGCGTGCCTCGTCATGCTGCCCGGCGAGCTGCGGGCCGACCCGGCGGCCACGGCGCGGTTCATCGACGAGCGCGCGATCAACATGCTCTACCTGACTCCGACCCAGATGCGCGGCATCGCGGACACGGGCATATCCATGCCCTCCCTGCGTCACGTGTCCATGGGCGGCGAGAACCTGGACGCCGAACTGGTCGCACGGACCCGGAAGGTGGTGTCCGGTGACTGCGAGATCTGGAACGAGTACGGGCCGACGGAGACGGCCGGCGCCGCGCTGGTCGGCCGGATGGGCGACGAGCCCCTGGAGCGCACCTCCATGCCCCTGGGCGAGCTGATCGCCAACGCCACCTGCTCGGTCGTGGACCGCTGGGAGAACCCCCAGCCGATCGGCGTGCCGGGTGAGCTGTGGATCGGCGGTGACGGGGTGGCACGGGGATACCGCAACCTGCCGGGCCTGACCGCGGAGCGCTTCACCGCCGACCCGTCGAACCCGGGGCGCCGGCTGTACCGCACCGGCGACCTCGTCAGGTGGCTGCCGAACGGTGAGATGGAGTTCCTCGGACGTGTCGACAGCCAGGTGAAGATCCGCGGTGTGCGCGTCGAGCTGGAGGAGATCGAGTCGGTGCTGCGCGCCCATCCCGACGTCGCGAACGCGGTCGCCGTGCTGGAGCCCGATCAGCGTCTCGTCGCCTATCTGGAGTCCGCCCCCGGAGCGAGCCCCGACGAGGGTTCGGTACGTGCCCACCTGGCTCCGAAGCTGCCCATCGTCATGCAGCCCTCGGTCTTCGTCTGGCTGGAGTCGATACCCTCCTCGGCGACGGGCAAGGTCGACCGCTCCCGGCTGCCGCGGCCCGCTGCGGCACCGGCTCCGGCGCAACCCGCGGCCGTGCCGCCGTCCACCGCGATGGAGCACCTGGTCGCGGCGGTGTGGACGGAGGTCCTGCGACAGGACGTCCGCAGCGTCGAAGCCGACTTCTTCGAGATCGGGGGCGATTCGTTCTCCCTGCTCTCCGTCGTCAACGCCCTCCGCAAGGAGCTCGCCCTCGACATCCCGGTGCGTGCCGTCGTCGACAGCCCGACGGTCGCCGGGCTCGCCGCCTACCTCGAATCCCTGCGCTGGGCGCTCCGGTCCCAGGTATCGGCTGTCGACACCGGCGGTGAGCGCGAGGTGGGCGAGCTGTGACGGCAACCGCACGAGGCGTGGTCGACCTCCTGCTGGAGATGCGCTCGCTGAACATCGTCCTGTGGGCGGAGGAGGGAAGACTGCGCTTCGACGCACCGGCCGGGGTGATGACGGACGCGATCCGTGCCGAACTGGTCGCCCGCAAGGGCGAGATCGTGGCCTTCCTGGCGGACGCCGACATCGCGGAGCGCTCGACGGTACGGATCACGATGCGCGACGGCATCCGCCTGGCCGCCGACGTGTTCCGGCCCCGACGGCGCGGCGCGGTCGTCGAGGAGCCCCTGCCGGTGCTCTGGTGCCACGAACGGTACCGGCGGGCCGAGACGGTGGAGGGCGGTGTTCTCACCAAACTCGACTCCCAGCCCTGGCTGAAGGAGATGCTGCGGAACGAGTACGTGGTCGTCGTCGTCGACTCGCGCGGCAGCGGCGCCTCGGAGGGGACCCGGCGGATCGAGTTCAGCCACGAGGAGGCGGAGGACGCCTTCGAGGTGACCGAGTGGATCGCGGCCCAACCCTGGTCGAGCGGCCGCGTCGGCATGTACGGCCTCTCCTACTCGGGGATCAACCAGCTCCTGGCGGCGGCCACGGCACCGCCCCACCTCACGGCGATCCTGCCGCAGATGGCGATGTTCGACCTGTACGAGTTCCTCCGTCCGGGCGGTGTCTTCCGCGACGACTTCGCCCGCAACTGGAGCGACCTGGTGCGTGGGCTGGACACCCGGGCAGGGGCCGCCGGTACCGGCGAGGGCCCGGAGGGTCCGGCGGGCTACCTGGCGGGCCACCAGGGGAACGCGGACGTCTTCGGCCAGGCGGCGGCGCTGGAGTTCCGTGACAGCGTCGAGCCGGTCACCGGCCTGGCTCCCTACCGGGACGTCAGTCCGGCGACCTCGCGTGACGCGGTGAGCGCATCGGGCATCCCGGTATGCCACCTGGGCGGCTGGCACGACATCTGGGCGCGCGACACCACGCTGTGGTTCCGCAACCTGGACAACCCGCAGCGCATGGTGATCGGTCCGTGGAGCCACAACAACTGGAAGAACGAGGACCTGGCCCGCGAACACCTCCGCTGGTACGACCACTGGCTGAAGGGCGTCGACAACGGGGTCATGGCCGAGCCGCCGGTGCGGTACTTCACCATGGGAGCGGGAGCGGCGACCGGATGGAAGACGGCCGACACCTGGCCGCCGTCCGCGGCGCGCCCCCAGGAGCTGTCCTTCGGCGGCGGGTCCAGCGGCACCATCCGGTCCGTCAACGACGGAGTGCTGGCGGGGGCCGGGACGCCAGCCGGCGGAACGGATGCCGACGATGACGGGGACGCGTACACGGTCGACTACTCCACGACGTCCGGCCCCACCACCCGCTGGTCGGACGGGTACGCGGGCGGGTTCCACTACGACCTCACCCCGAACGACCGCAAGGCCCTGACCTACACGTCGGCGGTGCTGTCCGAGGACCTGGAGGTGACGGGCCACCCCCTCGTGCATCTGTGGGTGACCTCGACCCATCCGGACGGTGCCTTCTTCGTCCACCTCAGCGAGGTGGACGAGCGGGGGGAGTCCCACTACGTGACCGAGGGCGTCCTGCGGGCTTCGTACCGGGGGAGTGGTCCGGCACCCTTCGACAGGATGGGGCTGCCCTACCAGCCGGGGACGCGGGACGCGCTCACGCCGTTGCCCCCGGGTGAGCCCGTCGAACTGGTCATCGACCTCCACCCGACGTCCTACGCCTTCTCGGCGGGCAGGCGGCTGCGCGTCAGCATCACCTGCTGCGACCGGGACAACGCGCAGGTGGAGGAAATCACCCCCGCCCCCGTCATCACGGTCCACCGCGGCGCGCGCCACCCGTCCCGCGTGGTCCTGCCCGTCGTGCCGAGGGCTTGACCGAACATCCCCGGCGCGTCGAAGCACCAGAAAGGTAATGCCTTGCCTGCACACCAGTACCGGGTCGTGGGGGTCGAGTTCGGGAAGGAGACCCCGCTCCGCTCCTTCGCGACGCTGCTCCCACCGCCCTGGCGGGACGGCTACCACCGCATCGACCTGCTCACCCACCCGGACATCCGCCGGACCGTGCGGACCGTCGAGGAGCAGGCCGAGTACTGGGCACGCCGACTGGGCCCGGAGCCGGGCCCGGCCGTGGTGCTGGGCTACTGCTCCGGAGCCGGAGTCGCGTCCGAGCTGGCGGCGAGGATGGGGGCGGACACCACCCTGGTCCTGGTCGACCCGGCCGCCCCCACGGCGGGAGAGGCCCAGGAACTGCTGGCCGAACTCGCCACGGGAATGGACGAGGACCTCCTCCCGGGTGACGTGCCGGACATCCTGGGCCACGGTCCGGCGGAGGCACTGGCCGTGATCAGTGACTTCCTGCGCTCGGTCGTCGAACGGTGTGCCCCGGACCTGCCGTCCGACATCGCCGACTCGCTCACCGAGCACCAGCGCGCCTGGCTGAGCTACACCCTGGCCGCGGGGACCCACGGTGGCGTCCTGAGGGACGGACCCGACCACGTCCTGCTCAGCGAAGCCGCGGCCTGGGAGCACACCGGCAGCGCCCGGGTGCACCGGTTCCCCGTCGGCGAGGTGGAGCTGTTCACCTCCGAGGAGGCCATGGCGGTGATCGCCGGCGTGCTCGACGGGAGGACCGCGACGACGCGCTCAGGCGTCTAGGGAGCGTATCTAGTTGTGATCAAGGGCTGGCTCGCGTGAGGTCCTTGATCCAGATCATGGCGGCGCGGAGATGGAGGCCGGCGCGGTAGCTGCCCGGGGTCTTGTCGTAGCGGGTTGCGATGCCTCGCCAGGCCTTCATCTTGGTGATCGTTCGCTCGACGGTGTTCCTCTCCCTGTAGAGGCCGGCGTCGTGACTGACGGGTCGGCCGCCCCGGGAGCCCTTTTTCTTCCGGTTGGCCGCCTGGTCCCTCTTCTCGGGGATGACCGACTTGATGCCGCGTCTGCGCAGGTAGGCGCGATTGCCCCGGGACGAGTAGGCCTTGTCCCCGGCGACCGCGTCGGGCCGGGTGCGGGGACGGCCGACAGGCCCGCGCACCCGCACCTTCTTCAGGACGGGGATGAACTGCGGGCTGTCCGCCGCCTGCCCCGCGGTCAGCAGGAGAGCCAGGGGGCGGCACTTCCGGTCGGCGGCGAGATGAACCTTGCTGGTCTGGCCGCCCCTGGAGTGACCGAGGAGGGCGGCCTTCAGCCGGAGTTTGTGCCGGCGCCGGAGGCGTCGTCGTTCCTCCCGCTCGACGGTGTTTCTGCAGTGCTGCCCGTCTTGTCCCTGCGGGCCGCCCCTTTTGTCCGGGCCTTCGCCTCATCGGCCGCGGCCTTCTCCAACGCGGTCATGGTCTCCCCGTCGAGGTGCATCCCGGCGGCGTCGTGATGGGCCCGGGCAGTGGTGGAGTCCACGCTGACCAGGGACAGGTCCACCTCGCCCCGCTTCGCGGCCTCGGCGATGGCACCTTCCAGCAGGGCTTCGAAGGCGCCGGCGTCCCTCCACTGCCGGAACCGGTTGCCGACCGTCGGCCACGCGCCGAACTCGGCCGGCATCTCCCGCCGCTGCCCACCTGTCTTGAACCGCCAGATCACGCCCTCGAACTGCTGCCGCAGCCGCTCGGGGTACGGGCCGTACGCGCCGACCGGCAGGTACGGCTCGATGAACTCCCACTCCGCGTCTGTGAGTTGCACTCGCGACATGCAAGAAGATCTACCGGCCCAGGCCCCGCCGAGAGGGCGAATCCCGCAAATTGATCACGACTCGATACGCGCCCTGGTCCCCAGCCCACCCCCTACCACGCAGAGGCGGCAAACCATGGACCCCACTTGTCCCTACGGGCGAGAACAGGGAGCCATGCCGGTGGATCCGTGCATGGACTACATAGCCCTCCGGGGTACCGGGACGATCAGGCGGGACGACGACCTGGGCGTCTGGATCGTCACGGGCTTCCGCGAAGTGTCCGAGCTGCTGCGCAGTCCGGCGCTGTCCTCGGCATGGCCGGAGCGCGGCAGGACGCGGCTGCACGGCGAACAGTCGGAGACGGAGGGTGTCATGCGCACCGCCGACATCGTCCGGCGCTGGTTCATGTTCAATGACGCCCCGCGCCACCAGCTCCTGCGGGGCCTGATGGCTCCCCTGTTCTCGGCCGGACGGGTGGCCGGACTCCGGCCCTTCGTCGAGCGGACCGTCGGGGAGCTCCTCGACGGCGTGCCGGACCGGATCGACGTGGTCGGCGGGCTGTCGGAGCCGCTGGCCGCCCGGGTCGTGTGCCGGGTGATCGGGCTCCCGCAGGAGGTGGCCCCCCGGATCGCCGCCTGGGCCCTGGACATCGCGGCCCTGCTGGTGGCCGACTACCTTCCCCGGGTCGTCGAGCGGGGGACGAAGGCCCTTCAGGAGATCGAGGGCGTCGTGGCGGAGACCCTCCGTTCCTCGCAGGTGCCGGCCGGGAGCGCCCTCGACGTCCTGGAGCGCGCTCACCAGGAGGGCCTGATCGAGGAACCAGACATCGCCGCGACGGCCAGCCTGCTGGTCTTCGCGGGTTTCGACACCACGTCCACCTTCATCGGCAAGGCGGTGCGCGCCCTCGTGCACACCGGCCGGTGGAAGGACGCGCGTACGGAGCACCTCACCCCGGTGATCGACGAACTCCTGCGCTTCGACACTTCGGTGCAGCAGGTCGCCCGGATCGCCGTCGCACCCGTGGAATGCGCGGGGCACCGGATCGAGCCGGGCGAGCTGGTCCTGCTCATGCTGGGTGTCGCCAATCGTGACGACGAGGTGTTCCCGGCGCCGGACACCCTGGACACGGAGCGGCGTACCGCCCGGCACCTCGCGTTCGGCTACGGCGCGCACTACTGCCTGGGCTCGGGTCTGGCCAGGCTCGAAGCCGGCGCGGCGTTGACCGGCCTCGTCGAGCGCTTCGGTGAAGCCGAGCTGGCCGAACCCCCCGTACTGCGCCCTCACTACGGCGTGGCCGTGCTGGAACACCTCTGGCTGCGCGTGCGTCGCTGACCCCGGTACCGGACCCGGACGAACGCCCCCGCAAGCCGTCGAACAGGAGAGACTGTGATTGCGAAATCCGCCCCGGCCACCGTGCCGCAGTGGCTGCAGCAGAGAGCGGAGCTCGCTCCCGACCACGTGGCCGTCATGGTCGCCGACACGCGTGCCGTGACGGCGCAGCTGACGTACCGGCAGCTGTGGGAGGCCGCCGGGGAGGTGGCCGGGCGGCTGTCCGCCCTGCCGGGATTCCGCGCCGGAGTCCTGGTCGCGACCCGGTTCCCCCGCGGGGCGGGCGGCCTCGTCGCCCAGCTCGGTGCCTGGCGGGCGGGAGCGGCCTACCTGCCCCTGGACCCGGCCCTGCCCGAGGCGCGCCGCCAGGCGATCCTCGGCGACGCCCGTCCCTTCGCCGTCCTGTCACCCGGCGGGACCGCACCCGCGGGCATCGCGGTGGAACCGTCGGCCGCCGGCCCGCATGAGCCGGAGGCGCTCGATCCGAACGCGGCGTACGTGATCTACACCTCGGGTTCGACGGGGACGCCCAAGGGGATCGAGGTCGGCCACGCGAGTCTCGCGAACCTGACCGCATGGCATCGGGAGACCTACGGGACGGGACCGGAGCACCGCGTCGGCGCCTTCGCGGGCCTGGGCTTCGACGCCACCGTGTGGGAGACGTGGTCGGTGCTCGCGAGCGGGGCGACGCTGCTGCTCCCCGAAGGGGTCGCGACCGCGGACATCCACAGTGTGTGCGAGTTCCTGGACCGCTGGGCGGTCGACCAGTGCTTCCTCAGCACTCCGCTGGCGGAGCAGCTCCTCCAACTGCCGACGCCGCCCCGCTCGCTGAAGGTTCTGACCACCGGCGGCGACAAGCTGCGCGTCCGCCCCCGCCCGGACTTCCCGGCGGCGGTCTTCAACCACTACGGTCCGACGGAGGCGACCGTGGTGACGACGGCCAGCGGCGATCTCCGCCGGCCGGCGCGGCACGGGGCGCCGGTGATCGGGCGTCCCATTCGCGGGGCCGAGGTGCTCCTCGTCTCCGACGACGGCAGCACCGTCGAGGAACCCTCCGTCCCGGGCGAGCTGCTCATCGGCGGAGAGGTCCTGGCCATCGGCTACCTGCGCGACGAGCCGATGACGCGGAAGCTGTTCTCCTACCGCCCGGACGGAAGTCGTTGGTACTCCTCCGGCGATCTCTGCCGCTGGACGCCGGACGGCGAACTGGAGTTCGTGGGACGCCGTGACCTCCAGGTCAGCATCCGCGGCCACCGCGTCGAGCCGGCCGAGGTCGAGCAGGCCGTCCTCGGCGTCACGGGTGTCGGCATGGCCGCGGTCGTCGCGAGGGAGACCGACGACGGAAGTGAGCTGGTCGGCTGCTACTGCGGAACGGCCGAGGCGGAGACGGTCCGTGATGAGCTGGCCCGGTCCCTCCCCGGCTACATGGTCCCCGTCGAACTGCGCAGGCTGGACGGGATCCCCCTCAACGCCAACGGAAAGATCGACCGCGGCCGTCTCCTGGAGCTGGTGGAGTCCGGTGCGCCGTCGAACCCGGTGTCCGGGCCCGCGGACCGGATGGGCGCGGAAGCCGGGGCCGGCGCGAGCACGGCGGAGCGGGTCGCCGGAATCTGGTCCGAGGTGCTCGGCCGCACTCCCGCAGCCGATGACGACTTCTTCCTGATCGGCGGCCACTCCCTCAAGGCGGCCCGGGTCCTGGCCATGACCCGCAAGGAGTTCGGGATCCCCCTGGCGCTCGAGGTGATGTTCACCCGTTCGGTCTTCTCGGACTTCGTCGAGTGCGTGGCCGAGCAGCTCCGGATCAAGGAGGGCTGAGCGATGACCACGGTGTGGGATCTGGTGAGCGAGCAGGCCCGGCGCACTCCTGACGCGCAGGCCGCCGTCGGCGAGCGCGTGCACACCTACCGGGACCTCGTGCGGAGCGTCGACCTCCTCGCCGCCGCCCTCCGCGAGGCGGTGCCGGCGGGGTCCTGGCTGGCAGTGGAGACCGCCAGTCCGGTGAGCGGTGCGGTGGCCCTGCTCGCCGGCGCGCGAGTCGGTTGCGCGCTCGTCCCCCTGAACCTCGACAGCCCGACGGCCCACCGCGAGCTCGTGCTGGAGGACGCCCGCCCCGTCGCGGTGCTCCGGTCGGCGGATGAAGGCGCTTTCACGGTCGAGCACCTCGACCGCGAGGGCGCGGAGGCCCTGGACGACCGCGGCCCGAGCGATGCGGCCTATGTGATGTACACGTCAGGTTCGAGCGGTCGCCCCAAGGGCGTCGTCGTCTCCCATTCCGCATTGGCCTCGTGTCTCCAGGCGCTCGCGGAAGTACCGGGCCTGCGGGCGGGCGAGACCATCCTGGCGATGACGGCCCTGTCCTTCGACATCTCGCTGGCCGAGATGCTGGTGCCGCTGATCGTCGGAGCCAGGTTCGTCGTCGTACCGGGCGAGGTGAGGGCCGACCCCGAGCTCTTCGAGGAGTTCACCGGCCTCCACAAGCCCGATGTGGTCCAGGCGACGCCGAGCTTCTGGCGGCTGCTCCTGGCGGCCGGCGAGACCGCTGCCGCCCACCGCTTCCGCATCTGGTGCGGTGGTGAGCCGCTCACCGCGCCCCTCGCCGAGTCGCTGCTCGGCCGGAGCACGGAGCTCTGGAACCTGTACGGGCCGACCGAAGCGACCATCTGGGCCACCGCCGCGCGGATCGAGCGTCCCGACGCCATCTCCCTGGGACGGCCCCTGAGGGGTGTGGGCTGGTACCTGGATCAAGGGGAGATCATCCTCTACGGTGATCACCTGGCGACCGGCTATCACGGCCGGGCCGATCTGACCGCCGAGTGCTTCTCCGTCCGGGACACGCCCGAGGGTCCGCGGCGCACCTACCGCACCGGGGACCGCGCCCGCCCGGCTCCGGACGGCTCGTTCCAGTACCTGGGGCGAGCCGACGGACAGATCAAGCTCCGCGGCCACCGCATCGAACTCGGTGAGGTGGAATCCGTACTGGAGGAGCACGCGGAGATCACGGAAGCCGTGGCCCTCGTGCGCGATCCCGACCGGGCGGAGCGTGCCCTGATCGCCGCCTACGTGGTGTCCTCCGGCGATCTGACGGCCGCAGAGGTGAGCGCGTGGACGCGTACCCGGCTTCCTGCCGCCTACTGCCCCGGCAAGGTCCACGTGGTGCGGTCGCTCCCGAGGACCACCTCCGGGAAGGTCGACCGGAACGCCCTGGCCAGCCCCGCCTTCCTGGAAAGCCGCACGATATGAAGACCGATGTGAGCGAGCGCCGCGCAGCGGTCCTCAGGGCCTGGCGCGCCACGCTCGAAGCCGAACCCGCCTCCGACGACGAGAACTTCTTCGAAGCCGGGGGGAATTCGATCCTGGTCGTGGAGCTCCAGCGCAGGCTCTCCGCGGAGCTCGGCCACCGCGTGCCGCTGAGGCAGCTGCACGACCATCCGACCGTCGCCGGCCTCGTCGGCCTCGACGTTCCGTCCCCGGCCGAGACCCCCGCCCCGTTCGGTCCGCAGGCCCTGACGCTCTACTGCCTTCCCTACGCCGGGGCATCGGCGCGGATCTACGACCCCTGGCGCACCAAGCTGCCCGACACGGTGAACGTGGTACCGCTGGAGCTTCCCGGCCGGGGCTCCCGGTGGTCCCAGCGCCCGCAGTCCCGGCTGCCCGGGCTCCTGGAGGACCTCGCCGGTGCGATGGACGAAGCGCGTCGGGCTCCTTACGCCGTGTTCGGCCACAGCTTCGGCGGGATCCTGGCCTACGAGCTCGTGCGGCACGTGATGGGCCAGGGGTACCCGCCGCCCGTTCGCCTGCTCATCTCGGCATGCCCCGCTCCGCATCTCGCGACCCCGCGGGAGAGCACGCACGACCTCTCGGACGAGGAGTTCACCGAGCGGCTGCGGAAGCTGCGCGGGACGCCGGAGGAACTGCTGGAGAACGAGGAGCTCATGGAGCTCTACCTTCCGACGATCCGGGCGGACTACACGATCCTGGACGCCTATCGGGCGCCCCGCACCGCTCCCCTCGGCTGCCCCGTCACGGCGTTCTGCGGCGCCGACGACCACGAGGCCGGAAGGGAGCAGATGGCCCACTGGGCCGCTTACGGCGACGGAGCGGTCGACATCGAGGAAGTCACGGGGGACCACTTCTTCCTCCGGGACTCCGAGGACGAGTTCCTGGAGAAGCTCGTCCCGCACCTCCGCCCCGCCCGCCACAGGTGACGCAACAGCCCGCGAGGGCTCCGGTATCAAGCACGAGGACATGCAGATGATCAGTCGACTCACACTGGAACAGCGCGAGAAGTGGGCCTCCTTCCGCGAGTTCGCCGACACGACGGTGGCACCCAAGGCCGAGGCCGCGGACACACAACAGGCCATGCCGCGGACGCTCGTCAAGAGCCTGGGCCGGGAGGGCTGGATATCCTCGCTCCTCCCCGCCGAGTGGGGAGGCTCGTCGCTGGACCTGCTCAGCTACGGCCTGATGGCCGAGGAGATGGGCCGTACCTGCCAGAACGTGCGCAACTTCGTGGCATGTGCCGACATGGTGTCGCACTCCCTCTGGAAGTGGGGCACCGCCGCACAGCGCGAGAAGTGGCTCGGGCCCATCGCGGCGGGCGGGGCCGTCGCCGCCTTCGCGCTCACCGAACCGAACGTCGGAAGCGATGCCAAGGGCGTCGAGACGGTGGTGACGGCGGACGGGGACGGCTACGTCATCCGCGGCCGCAAGAAGTGGATCAGCTTCGCCGAAATCGCCGACGTCTACCTGGTGTTCGCCCAGTACGAGGGACGGCACACCGCGTTCCTCGTGGAGCGCGACACCCCCGGCCTGGCCGTCGAGCCGATCCGCGGCCTGCTCGGCCTGCGGGGCTCCGCGCTGGCCGAGGTCGTCTTCGACGACTGCCGTCTGCCGGCGGGTTCGATGGTGGGCCACCCTGGTTCCGGGCTCGCGTTCGTGGCCTCCACCGCCCTGGACATCGGCCGGTACAGCACGGCATGGGGTTGTGTCGGCCTGGCCCAGGCGTGCCTCGACGCCGCCACCCGCCACGCGCAGGACCGCATCCAGTACGACACACCGATCATCGACCACCAGCTCGTGCAGCGCATGCTCGCCGACATGGTGGCCGGCTCCCGGGCGGCACGGCTGCTGTGCTGGGAGGCCGGGGCCGCCAAGGAGCAGGGCGCCTTCGACGCCGTGAACCAGACCCTCATGGCCAAGTACTTCGCCTCGACCACCGCCAACCGCGTCGCGGCCGACGCCGTCCAGATCCTCGGCGCCCAGGGCATCGGGCCGGACGCACCCGTCGGGCGGCTGTTCCGGGACGCCAAGGTCATGGAGATCATCGAAGGGACGAGCCAGCTCCACCAGTCGATGCTCGGCCGCTGGAGCGCTCAGATCCAGCACCCGGCCGCCGGGGGTGCGCGCGCCTCCTGAGCCGCGCCGGCCCCGGCCTCCGGGGTGCACGGCCACCTCCCGAAGCCAGCGCGTCCACCTCACGACCCATAAGGCAGTCCTGATGACGTCCCATCCTCATTCCCGGACCGGGCCGACCGGCCCCGGGCACGAACGCCCACGGACGCCCGGCGAGCCGACCGGGCCCGCTGCGCCGCCCGCACCCCTCACTCCGGCCCAGCAGCAGACCTGGCTGCTCGGCATGCTCGCACCGGGCCGCACCGCCACCCACGTGTCCGCCGGTCTCGGGCTGGCCGGAGATACGGACCGGCCGGCGCTCCTGGAGGCACTGCGCGGGGCCGCTGCCGCCCACCTGTCACCCGGCGCGCGCTTCACCATGTCCGGCGGGACGCCCGTGCGCCTTTCTGCGGACCCGGTGGAACTGCCGGTCCAGTACTCCGACGTGAGCGGCCTCGACGAGGACGAACGGAGCCGCCGGATGCGGGAGGCGTCGGCCGAAGCGCTCCGCGCTCCCTTCGCCCCGGAGAGCGGCCCGCTCTCCCGCGCCCTGCTCATCCGGAGCGGGCCCGGCGAACACCGCCTCCTCCTCGTGGCGCACCGGCTGGTCGCGGACCACTCCCTCCTCGAGCAGGTCCTGCGGGACATGGCGGCCGCCTACGGGGCCCTGATCGGGAAGGGGGCCGCGTCGGAGACCCCCTCGCACGCGGCCCGTGAGGCATCGGGCGCCGGGGGCCGCCCGGTGGACCAGGTCCCGGCCCCGTCTTCCGCCGAGCCGGCGGACCGTCCGGCCGAGCTGCCGCCGGTCCCCGAGCTCCCCCTGGAC
>NZ_POTZ01000069.1 GCF_003236365.1 Streptomyces sp. NTH33 | reverse complement strand
GTGAGGACGAGCGCCGGGCGGATCGCCTTGCCCCCGTTCCCCGCGGCGGTGGAGCTGATCCACAACTTCACGTTGCTGCACGACGACGTGATGGACCGGGACGCCACCCGCCGGCACCGGCCCACCGCGTGGACGGTGTTCGGTGACACCGACGCGATCCTCGCCGGGGACGCCCTGCAGGCGCTGGCTCTGCGGCTGCTCGCCGAGGACCGGCATCCGGCGTCCCAGGCGGCCGCCGCCCGGCTCGCGGCCTGCGTGGTCGAGCTGTGCGAGGGCCAGCGGGCGGACACGGCCCTGGAGCACCGAGCCCCCGGCGAGGTCACGCTCGCCGAGGTGCTCGCCATGGCCGAGGCCAAGACGGGCGCGCTGCTCGGTTGTTCCTGTGCCGTCGGCGCGCTGTACGCGGGAGCGGGCGAGGAGGAGGCCGAGGCGCTGGACGCGTTCGGCCGGCAGGCGGGGCTCGCCTTCCAGCTGATCGACGACGTGATCGGCATATGGGGCGACCCGGCCCGCACCGGCAAGCCGGCCGGTGCCGACCTCGCGGCACGCAAGAAGTCCCTTCCGGTGGTCGCCGCGCTGACCTCCGGCACCCCGGCCGCCGTCGAACTCGCCGAGCTGTACGCCCGGCCGCACCGGGAAGGGCGGGAAGGAGAGGAGGAGCTGGAGCGCACCGCGCTGGCGGTGGAGCGGGCCGGCGGCCGGGACTGGGCCCAGGCCCAGGCGGCCGACCGGATGGCCCGGGCGGTGGACGACCTGGCCCGCGCCGTCCCCGACCCCGCGCACGCGGGCGGCCTGCTGGCCCTGGCCGAGTTCGTGACCAGGCGCACCAGCTGACCCCCGCCCCACCGGGGAGGACCCCGGAGCCGCCGGGCCCGTACGGTTCCTGACCCCGTACGGCCGCCGGGGCTCCGGTCCGGCGGGCCCCGCACCGCCCCACGGTGTGCGGGGCCCGCCCCTTTCCTTTAGGCTCAACTCCGGTAGTTACAGGGGTACTTGAGCTGAAAGGGCGGAAGATGGGCGTAGGCATCCGGTCGGCGGGGCAGGACGACCGCGCATGGGTCGTACGGCTGCTGGACGAGGCCTTCCAGGACGACCCGGTGAGCGGCTGGGTCTTCCCCGGCGAGGAGTACCGCCGCACGACCCACCACCGGCTGATGGCCGCCTTCACCGACCTCGTGCTCGAAGAGGGCCGGATCGACGTGACGGAGGACGGCACGGCCTGCGCACTGTGGCTGTCGATCCCGGCGGCTGCCCCCGGCGACCCGGACGACTCCGACGACGCCGTACGCCTGCGCGAGGCGGTCGACCCGGCCAACGCGCGCGTGGAGGAGATCGCCCGCCTGATGGCCGACTTCCACCCGGGGGACCGCGCCCACGAGTACCTGTGGATGATCGGCGTCACCCCGGCCCGCCAGGGCGAGGGCCTGGGCAGCGCCCTCATCCAGCACACCCTCGACCACTGCGACCGCAAGGGTCTGCCCGCCTACCTGGAGGCCAGCAGCGAGCGCAGCATCACCCTCTACGAACGCCTGGGCTTCACCCTCACCGGCCGCGCCCTCGACCTCCCGGACGGCCCCCGGATGTGGCCGATGTGGCGGGAGTCCCACGCGTCCTAGCCCTCCGGCACGATCGTTGCCACGATGCGGTCCACCAGGCCGTCCGGCACGCTCACCCCGGGCAGTACGCCGTCTAGGACGCCCGGCAGGGTCAGGTGCTCCAGGAGCAGGCCCAGCATGGCGAGGTAGAGCACCGTCACGGTCGCGTCGCCGCCGGGCAGACCGGCGGCCCGGTGGTGTTCCAGAGCCTCCTCCAGGTCCCCGCGCACCGACTTGGTGAAGGAAGCGCGCAGTCCGGGGCGCCGGGTGGCCTCCAGCCGCATCTCCAGCAGGGCCAGGTAGCCCGTGCGGTCACGGGTCGCGCGGGCCAGGAGGTCGTGCATGAAGGCCGCGACCAGGGAGCGGTCCTTGGGGCGGTTCATCAGCGCGGCAAACACCTCGGGGTCGGGTGCGAGGCGACTGTGCAGCCGGACGTCGATCTGGCGCAGCAGGTCGTCGCGGTTGGTGAAGTAGTTCGAGGCGGTGCCCACCGGCACGTGGGCCTCGGCGTCGACCGCGCGGAACGTCAGCCCGCGCGCGCCCTCGCGTGCGAGCACCTCGACCCCGGCGTCGACCAGCGCCGCCCGCCGCTCCGGATTGCCGGCCATACGGAATCCCTTCTCTCACTTGTCCGGGCTCACGGAAACCCCTTGCAACCACTACGGTTGAAGTACTACAACTGAAGCACTACAAGCAGAGTGGTTACGGCAGCCTACGGAAAGGGACCGGCTTGCGAAAGCTCACCTACTTCATCGCCTGCTCCATCGACGGTTTCATCGGGGACCCGGGCGGCGACGCGCGGATGTTCTTCCCCTTCGTCGACGAGGAGTTCCTCGCCTTCCTGAAGGCGGAGTACCCGGAGACCGTGGCCACCCACGGCCGCCGCGCGCTCGGCATCGACGACCTGGAGAACAAGCGGTTCGACACGATCGTCCAGGGCCGGGCCAGCTACGACGTGGCCCTCGAGGAGGGCATCACCACCCCCTACGCCCACCTGCGCGAGTACGTCGCCTCGCGCACCCTGGGCGAGTCCCCCGACCCGAACGTGGAGATCATCTCCACGGACCTGCTGGGCAGGATCCGTGAACTGAAGTCGGAGGACGGAGAGTTCGGCATCTACCTGTGCGGCGGCTCGAAACTCGCGGGCGAACTGACCGACGAGATCGACGAACTCGTCATCAAGACCTACCCGGTTGTTCTGGGCTCGGGCATGCCGATGTTCGGCTCCGGCTTCCGCATCACGGAGTTCACCCTCGACGAGGCGCGCACCTTCGGCAACGGCGTACTGGTCCGCACCTACCGCAGAAAACGCTGAGCGGCCCCGGCCCGGCGGCAGCGTTGCCGTCAGGTCCAGGTGAGCGGGGAGGCGTTGAGGTGACGCGGAACGGGGAGCGGCGCCGCAGGGCGTGGCGATGGGCCGCGACCGTGTGGGCGTGCACGACTCAGTGCTGTTCCTCGCCCCGCTCCATGAACCGCAGCAGGTTCCCCGCCGGGTCCCGGAAGGCGCAGTCGCGGACTCCGTACGGCTGGTCCATCGGCTCCTGGACGACGTCGGCGC
The DNA here is from genome assembly GCF_003236365.1 of Streptomyces sp. NTH33. Lineage (GTDB taxonomy): Bacteria > Actinomycetota > Actinomycetes > Streptomycetales > Streptomycetaceae > Streptomyces. Next base: position 19,763 of record NZ_POTZ01000069.1, on the reverse strand, counting down.
CGTACTCCTGGACGCGGGAGAAGAGGGCGTCGCAGTCGGAGGTGCTGAAGATGACCCCGCGGAGCATGCCCTTGGCCAGCAGTTGGGCCATGGCCTCCCTGTCGGCGGGGGAGGCGTCCGGATTCGCCGCGGGCGGCTCGAGGACGATCTCCACGTCCGGCTGGAGCGGCGATCCCACGGTCACCCACCGCATCCCCTCGAACCCGACGTCGTTGCGGACTTCCAGCCCCAGCACGTCGCGGTAGAAGGTGAGCGCCTTGTCGTGGTCGTCGACGGCGATGAAGCACTGGCGGAGTTTGAGGTCCATTCCCTCACGCTACGGCGCCGGCGGCGGCCCCGTGCGCCTCGGGCGCGTGAAAGTCCGGGCCACGCACGCCGGAATCACCGCGCTGTCCTCGTGCGACCGCGCCCGATAGGCGCTCGGAGTCTGACCGACGAGCTCGGTGAACCGCGAACTGAACGACCCCAGCGACGTACAGCCGACCGCCAGGCACACCTCCGTCACGCTCATGTCCCCGCGCCTGAGCAGCGCTTTCGCCCGCTCGATGCGCCGGGTCATGAGATACCCGTACGGCGTCTCCCCGAACGCGGCCCGGAAACTGCGCTGGAAGTGCCCCGGCGACATGAGCGCGGTCCGCGCCAGCGCGGCCACGTCCAGCGGCTCGGCGTACTCACGGTCCATCCGGTCGCGGGCCCGCCGCAGCCGCACCAGGTCTTCGGGCGTCATCCCGCCAGCATGGCACGGGCCGGCGGAAGAGGACCCGGCGCAGCGGAAAGGTCCCGGCCGGACGGCCGGCCGGACCCTCTGCACAATCCTCACCGACCCGCAGTGACGCACCGACCGCCGATCAGCGGACGACGCCTGCGGTCAGGCCTTCTTGGTCCCCTGGTAACGGGGCGGGTCGGTGGCCTGCGGCGATGATCGCTGCACGTCGCTGACCCGGCCTTTTATCGTTTGCTGGCGATGGGGTGCGACGGTCCCGATCGGATGTCCTGCGGACTGTGTGCGGACTGGACCGGCCTCACAGATCTTCGTCGTCGACGGGTTCGGGTTCGCGGATATAGGCGAGGTCCAGGACGTAGCGTTCGGTGACCGGGGGGTTGTTCCATGCCTGGGTGAGGTGGTCTTCGAAGGCGTCGTCGGTGGGGTGGTCGAGCGTCCTTGCGTAGTAGTCGGCTGTCGCTCGCCGGTTTTCCCACCAGGCGTGGCCTTCGTAGACACCGGGACGCGGCAAGGTCATGTCCCCTGCGGGGCCGTATTCCAGTTGGCTGACGACGAGGGTGCCGGTTTCCGACTCGATACTGATGGGGACATGGCCTTCGGCCTCGGCAGGTGGGTCAGGTGCGATGTCCCAGACGCGAAGGGCGACCTCGACGTCGATGTCGGGTTGCAGACTGAGGAGGTACAGGTGGTAGCCGTTGCCGGCCACCACCTGCGTGCGGGCAGCGGCCATGGCGCCGTCATCGCTGAGGTAGGCGTCGGCGTCGTAGATTTCGACGACGCGGCGGGCCGGTGTGGCCTTGCAACGGTATTCAGCCAGGAGCACCATGGTGCCGCTGCCCTTTCCTCTAGTCGGTGATCTTCACGTAGAAGGCGTCGCCGCCCAGCTCAGAGGGGGAACTTCAGCCGCCGGATCACCCTCCCGGCCATGCCGGACGAGGAGGTCACCCCGCCCACGGTCGAGCAGGTCGAGGCGATGGCACAGGTGATGCCGCCGTACATCTGTGCGGCGATCGTCACCCTTGCCGGATCAGGGCTGCGCATCGGTGAACTGCTCGGCCTGAAGGTGTCGGACGTCGACTTCAAGGCCGGCGCCATCCGGGTCGACCGGCAGCGGCTTCAGTCCGGCAAGATCGGCCCGCCGAAGACCGCCAAGTCCCGGCGTACGGTTCCGGTCGGCAAGGTCGTCACCGACGCGCTCCTCGCGCATCTTGCCGCACGCCCCTCCAAGGAGTGGCTGTTCACGATGGAGGAGGGCGAGCCGCTCAACTACCGGCGGTGGAAGACCGAGTGGAACGGGGCTCGCAAGGCGCTCCAGGCAGCCGAGAATGGGGCCGCCGAGCGGGAAAGCCGTAAGGCCGTCGAGCTGCCGCACATGGTCACCCACGACCTGCGGCACTTCTACGCCTCCGCGCTCATCGCCGGCGGGGCGGGCGTCAAGCAGGTCCAGCTCGTTCTCGGCCGCGCTTCCGCCGTCATCACGCTGCGGATCCATGCCCATCCGTGGCCGGGCGAAGAGGACCGCACCCGGTCCGTCAGGGACGCCGTGCTCGGCGGACTGCGGACCGGGTGCGGACCGGATGACCAGGCGGTCAAGGAAACCGCAGGTCAGAGGGCATGATTCAAGATCAGGCCTTCTTGGTCTCCCAGAAGATCTTGTCGATCTGGGCGATGTAGTCCAGTGCCTTCTGGCCCGTGGCCGGGTCGGTGGAGGCCTTGGCGGCGGAGAGGGCCTTCAGCGTGTCGTTGACCAGCTGGTGCAGCTCCGGGTACTTCTCGAAGTGCGGAGGCTTGAAGTAGTCGCTCCACAGCACGGAGACGTGGTGCTTCGCCAGCTCGGCACGCTGCTCCTTGATGACGGTGGCCCGCGTCTGGAAGTGCGGGTCGTCGTTGCCGGCCATCTTCTCCTGGATGGCCTTCACCGACTCCGCCTCGATGCGGGCCTGGGCCGGGTCGTACACACCGCAGGGAAGGTCGCAGTGTGCGCTGACCTTGACCTTGGGGGCAAACAGGCGGGAAAGCATGGAGCATTCCTTCCTCGTGATCGTCTTCTCAGGTGGGACATTACTCCCTGCAAGGCGTGTTTTCGCGGGTGCCCCCCAGGGCTTAGGACAAAAGTCCAGGGTGAGACTGAGACTGTGGAGGAACCGACCGGGGAGGTGCCGGGGATGCCGGAGCTGTCGCAGGAGAGCGGGCGCAGGGGGGCCGTACTGCCCTTCGGGCCGGCCGAGGTGACCGGGCCGTCCATGGTGCCCACGCTGCACCACGGGGACCGGCTCGTGGTGCAGTACGGCGCCCGGATCCGGCCGGGTGACGTGGTGGTCCTGCGGCATCCGTTCCAGCAGGACCTGCTGGTCGTCAAACGCGCGGCGGAGCGGCGCGAGGGTGGCTGGTGGGTGCTCGGCGACAACGCGTACGCGGGGGGCGACAGCACCGACTACGGCACCGTGCCCGAGGACCTGGTCCTGGGCAAGGTGTGGTTCCGCTACCGGCCGCGCAAGGCCGCTCAGCGCTCGCCGCTGGCGCTGGTGCGCTGGGCGCTGTCGGCGGCCAGGCCCGTCTTCACCGACCGGTCGGCCTCCAGGCGTTTGCGGGCCCGGTAGGCGGCCACGTTGGCGCGGGTCGCGCAGCGGTCGGAGCAGTAGCGGCGCGAGCGGTTGGTCGAGGTGTCGAGGTAGGCGTTGCGGCACGGCGCGGCCTCGCACAGGCCGAGGCGGTCGACGCCGTACTCCGTCAGGTGGAACGCCAGCCCCATCGCCGCGATCGCCGCGTAGCCGGCCGTGGCGTTGGACGGGTGGTCGGCCAGGTGCATGTGCCACAGCGGGCGGCCGTCCTCGTCACGGTGGTCGTGCCCGGAGATCTGCGGGCTCACCGGGAACTCCAGCAGCAGCGAGTTCAGCAGGGCCACCGCGAGCGTCTCGTCGCCCGTGTCGGCCGCCTCGAAGACCGCGCGCAGCCGGGCCCGTACCGAGCGGAAGCGCGTGACGTCGGCGTCGGTGGCGCGGCGGGCCGCGGAGGAGTTCGCGTCGAACAGGTCCCGGATCGCCTCGACCGAGGTCAGGCTGTCCTTGCCCCGGGCCGGTTCCTCGCTGTTGACGAGACGTACGGCGTAATCCGAGTAATAGGCCAGTTCCACTTGTAGTCCTTACGAGCGGGGGTCTATGGTCGTCACGCGGTCGAGTAACAGACGATCGCGCTTCCAGGGTATTACGTGGCATGCGTGAGGGAGGGGCTTGCGATGACGGACACGGACACGAGGGCCGCCACGGCCGCCGGCAGCGACTGGCGGGCCTGGCAGGAGAGCTGGGACCGCCAGCAGGAGTGGTACATGCCCGACCGGGAGGACCGCTTCCGCACCATGCTCGACATGGTGGAGGCCTTCGTCGGACCCGAGCCGCGCGTCCTCGACCTCGCCTGCGGCACCGGCAGCATCACCGCCCGCCTCCTGGACCGGTTCCCGGGGGCCGCCGGCACCGGTGTCGACCTCGACCCCGCCCTGCTCACCATCGCGCGGGGCACCTTCGCCGGCGACGAGCGGGTGACCCTCGTCGAGGCCGACCTCAAGGACCCCGGCTGGCCCGCCCGGCTCCCGTACGACACGTACGACGCGGTCCTCACCGCCACGGCCCTCCACTGGCTGCGCGCGGAAGCCCTGGAGACCCTCTACGGTCAGGTCGCGGAACTCGTCCGTCACGGCGGTGTCTTCATGAACGCCGACCACATGACCGACGACAGCACGCCGAGGATCAACACCGCCGAGGCCGCCCACAGCCGCGCCCGCAGGGACCGGGCCATGAGGAACGGCGCCCTCGACTGGGCGGAGTGGTGGGCCCTGGCCGCCAAGGACCCGGTCCTCGCCGGGCCGACGGCCCGCCGCTTCGAGATCTACGGCACCCACGCCGACGGCGAGATGCCCTCCGCCGCCTGGCACGCGCGCGTACTGCGCGAGAAGGGCTTCGCGGAGGCCCGGCCGGTGTGGTGCTCGCCGTCGGACACGCTGCTGCTGGCACTGAAGTAAGTCCCCGCTCCGAGCACTGCGCCGTGGTCCCCGCGCTCGCGCTCTCGCGGTTCGACCTGAGCGACGAACGCGCGTATCGGCTCCAGCAGCCGGAACCTGCGGCCACCCGGTGTGTCCCGCGACTGGACGAAGGACTGCTCCACGAGCGTGACGAGTGCCTGGAGTACGCAGGCGGGCCGGAGGTGCGGCGAGGCCGCCTCCGCCGCGTCCACCAGGCTGAACTCCCCTTCCAGTGCTGCGAGAGGGCGCAGCAGTTGCTGCTCCTGGGCACCGAGGCGGGCGTGGGCCCAGCCGAAGGCGGATGTGAGGGTGTCGTGCTGCGCGGATGCGCCGGGGGCCGGGGCCAGCAGGCAGTCCAGGCTGTCGTCGAGCCGTTCGGCGAGTTCCTGGAGCGAGAGGACCCGCAGCCGTGCCGCCGCCAGTTCGACGGCCAGCGGCAGGCCGTCGAGGCGCCGGCAGATTCCTGAGACCAGCGCCCTGTGCCCGGCCTCGACGTGGAAACCCGGCGCTGCCTCCGCGGCCCGCTGCAGGAACAGCCGGGTGGCGGCAGTCTCCTCGTCCGCCTCCGGGGTGGGCAGCGGAGCCAGCGGCCATGTCACCTCGCCGCTGATGCCCAGCGGCGTCCGCGAGGCCGCCAGCACGGTGCTGCCCGGCTGGGAGAGCAGCCTGCGGGCCACAGTGGCCGAGCCCGGCAGGCGCTCGCAGTCGTCCAGTACGACCAGGGCGTGGCGTCCGGTGCTGGGGCCCGGCAGCGCGTCGGGCAGCGTCGTCCCTGCCTCGGCGGGGCCGATGACGGTCACCCCGTCCGTGAAACTGGCGGCCACCATGTGAGCGGTGTCCAGCGCCAGCGTCGACTTGCCGCAGCCGCCGGGTCCCGTGACGGTCACCAGCCGATGGCGTAACGCGAGTCCGGCGAGCTCGGCCCGCTCTCGGTCCCGGCCGACGACTGTGACGTACGGCCGTGCGCCCCGCCACCGAGGGTGCGGGAGCGGTGTGTTTCCGTCGGGGCCGGTCGCGGCGAGGATCCGGCTGTGCAGCGCCCTCAACTCCTCGCCCGGCTCGAGCCCGAGTTCGCTGTCCAGGAGGGCGTACAACTCCTGGTACGTCTCCAGCGCCTCCTTGGCGCGGCCGGATCCGTGCAGCGCCTCCATCAGCCGGCCCCACCGGCGCTCGCGGAACGGCTCGGCACGCACCAGCCTCCGGAACTCCGCGACCACGTGGGCCTGTTCACCGGCATCGAGGTACGCGCCCATCAGCTCGTCCTCGGCCGACAGTCGCAACTCCCGCAGCCCGGCGGTCTCGTCACGCAGGGGCCCCGTCAGCTCCAGCCCCTCCAGGACGTCTCCTCGCCACAGGTTCAGCGCTGCCGTGAAGCGGCGTACGGCCTGCTGCGGGCGGCCCGTGCGAGCGGCGGTACGCGCCTCGGCGACAAGGTGGCCGAAGAGGTCCGAGTCCAGGTCGCCCGTCTCGACGTGGACCCGGTAGCCGTCGTGCGCCGTTGTCAGCAGGCCCGCTCCCAGCTGCTTGCGCAGGGCCGAGAGGTAGGCGTGGAGATTGGCCCGGGCCGACGGCGGCGGCGCGTCCTGCCAGAGCGCGCGGGCCAGCTCCCGGGTGGAGACGGTGCGGCCGTTGCGCAGGAGCAGCATGGCGAGCAGGAGACGGGGTTTGCGGCGCCGAAGCGTCAGCGGTTCCCCCGTCTCCGTGCACACGCGCAATGGTCCGAGTACGCGGTATCTCACTGTGGTGCGCCCCCCGTCTTCAGCGATCAGATGTCACTGAATGCGGAGAGCCCGGTTACCGCATACCGGTTGTCGGCCGGCCGGTCTCGTTACCAGTTGGAGACCTTCACTACTTGAAGACCTTCGCGCAGGCCTTGAGCGCCTTGCTGAACGAGTCGTCGGTGTTGCCCAGGACCACCCTGGCGGACACGTCGGCCCGCAGGCAGATCTCCTTGTGCCCCGGGTAGGGCTTGGCGTCCAGGGACTTCGGCTTGAACGTGACGGGACGGCCCGTGTTGTTCTGGGTGTAGACGTGGTCCTTCTTCGGGAACGAGGACGTCGCCTTGGCCACCTTGATACGGCCGCACTTCTTGGTCGGCGTGACACCGACGGCGAACGGCACGCTGACGGTGATGGCCGTGGAGGTGTGGCACCCGTAGTCGTAGATGTACTGCGACATCTTCACGCTGCTCACATTGCGCGGTGCGCCACTGCGGTTGCACTGGCCCTTGACGGTCATCTTCAGCTGGGGGTTCTTCAGCTTGATCTGGTCGATCCACATGTCCTTGCGACCGGTGTTGGGTTGCTTGAGCCACCAGCGGTACTCCATGGTCCCGGTGATCATCAGCGTGACACATCTGTCGAGCGGCTCGGACCAGCGCTGGAAACTGTCGCTGTACGTCCGGCTCGACCAGTGCTTGGTGACCGCGTTCGCCTGGGCGTTCGCACAGACGACCATCGCCAGTGCCAGCGGTACGGCGGTCAGCAACCTCTTCTTCGCCTTCATGGCGTCCTCCTCTGCATGGAGAAGGCGGCGTTCGTCGCCGCCGGGCGGCAGCGATGATCGCCCCGGACGCCATGCACCCCGCCACACAGAAGTGCATGGCGGGGTGCATGGAGCGGATCCGGCGCGTGGCGGTCAGAGCACCTTGGAGAGGAACGACCGCGTGCGCTCGTGCTGCGGGTTCGTCAGGACCTCGCGCGGGTGACCCGCCTCGACCACCACGCCGTCGTCCATGAACACCAGCGAGTCCCCGACCTCTCGGGCGAAGCCCATCTCGTGCGTGACGACGATCATCGTCATGCCGTCTTCCGCGAGGTCCCGCATCACGTCCAGCACTTCACCGACGAGTTCCGGGTCGAGTGCCGAGGTCGGCTCGTCGAAGAGCATCAGCTTCGGTTCCATCGCCAGCGCGCGGGCGATGGCGACGCGCTGCTGCTGACCGCCGGAGAGCTGGGCGGGGTAGTGGCCGGTCCGGTCGCCGAGGCCCACCCGGTCCAGCAGGCGCTGCGCCCGCTCGCGGGCCACTGCCTTGGACTCGCGCTTGACCTGGACCGGCGCTTCCATGACGTTCTCCAGTGCCGTCATGTGAGGGAAGAGGTTGAAGCGCTGGAACACCATGCCTATGTCCCGCCTCTGCGCCGCGACCTCCGCCTCCTTCAGCTCGTAGAGCTTGTCGCCCTTCTGCCGGTAGCCGACCAGGTCGCCGTCGACGTACAGCCGGCCGGCGCTGATCTTCTCCAGGTGGTTGATGCACCGCAGGAATGTGGACTTGCCGGAACCGGACGGGCCGATCAGGCAGAACACCTCGCGCGGGTTCACCTCCAGGTCGATGCCCTTGAGGATGTGCGCGGGCCCGAAGGACTTGTGCACGCCCTCGGCCCGCACCATCAGTGCCCCGCTGCCGCTCCTGGGGACGTCCTTGCCGAGCAAGCTCATCGGGCCACCTCCGGGCGCCGGAACGAACCGAACAGGCGGAGGTTCTTCTTCAGCCGCTGCAGCGGCGTCGGCGGCAGGTTGCGGGTGGAACCGCGGGCGTAACGGCGCTCCAGGTAGTACTGGCCGACGCTGAAGACGCTGGTGAGGATCAAGTACCAGATCGACGCGACGAAGTACAGCTCGACCACCGCCAGCGAGGTGCTGGAGATGTCCGTGGACCGCTTGATGAGTTCGTTGAACTGCACCGCGTACGCCAGCGAGGAGGTCTTCAGCATGTTGATGAACTCGTTGCCGGTGGGCGGCACGATCACCCGCATCGCCTGCGGCAGGACCACGCGCCGCAGCGTCCTGCCCCGGGTCATGCCCAGCGCGTGCGCGGCCTCCGTCTGCCCCTCGTCGACCGACTGGATGCCGGCCCGGACGATCTCCGACATGTACGCGGCCTCGTTCAGACCCAGACCCAGCAGCGCCGCCAGGAACGGGGTCATCACCTGGTTCATCTCGTCCTTGTAGAACCCCAGGTTGAGGATGGGGAAGATGAGCGAGATGTTGTACCAGAGCAGGAGCTGGACCAGGACCGGCGTGCCGCGGAAGAACCAGACGTAGAACCAGGCCACGGTGCTGGTGACCGGGTTCGACGACATCCGCATCACGGCCAGGACGACGCCCAGCGCCAGGCCGAGCACCATGGCGAGCACGGAGATGTACAACGTGTGCCAGACGCCCGACAGGATGGTGCCGTCGGTCAGGTAGTCCGGGATGATGCTGTAGTGGATCTTCGCGTTGGAGAACGCGATGCCGATCAGCACCAGGATGCCCATCACCACGGCGCCGGCCACCCAGCGGCCGTAGTGGCGCACTGGGATGGCCTTGATCTGCTCCGGTGGCAGCTCCGCTGCCGGAGCCTTGTCCACGATGTCAGTCACGGTGACTGCCCTTCGGTCTCGTCAGTCGTCGCGAGGCTCAGGAGCCACCGTTGATCTTGGCCTCGGTGACGGCGCCGTCCGTGACGTTCCACTTCTCGAGGATCTTCTGGTACTCGCCGTTCTTGATGATCGCGTTCACGGCGGCCTGGACCGCGTCGCGGAGCTGGGTGTTCTCCTTGCTGACGGCGATGCCGTAGGGGCCGGCCTCGATCTGTTCACCGACGACCTCGAAGTCGTTGCCGCCGCCGGAGGTCTTGGCGTTGTAGGCGGCGACCGGGAAGTCGTTGAGGTCGGCGACGGACGCGCCCTGCTTCAGCCGGAGCAGCGCCTCGGGGTCGGTGTCGAAGGTCTGCAGGGTGATGGGCTTCTTGCCGTCCTTCTTGCACTTGGCGTTCTGCTTCTTGGCGATGCCCTCGGAGGTGGTGGCCCGCTGCAGGGCGACCACCTTGCCGCACAGGTCGTCCAGGCTCTTGATGCCCTTGGGGTTGCCCTTCTGGACCAGGATCGAGGTGCCGGCGGTGAAGTAGTCGACGAAGTCGACGCCGTTTCCGGCCTTCTTGCCGGTGTCGGAGTCGATGCCGTTCTGGCGGTCCTTCGTGTCGTTCATCGCCGACATGATCACGTTGAAGCGGCCGGACTGCATACCGACGATGAGCTGGTCGAACTTGCCGTTCTGGAAGTCGAACCGCACGCCCAGCTGCTTGCTGAGGGCTTCGGCGATGTCCGGGTCGATACCGGTGGCCTTGCCGTCTTTCATGAACTCGACCGGCGGGTACGCGATGTCCGAGCCGACCTTGATGACGCCCGCCTTGCGGATGTCCTGGGGGAGCTTGTCGGCGAGCGGTGCCGAGGAGGAGTTCGCGCTGCTGTCGCCGCCCTTGTCGGTCTGGTCACCGCAGCCGGTGAGAAGCAGGGCGCCGGCGACCGCGATCGCACCGACCGCAGCTAGCCGGGAGTGCGCGGCGGTCGTACGACGGGTGGAGCTTGCGGTCATGGTGGTTCCTCCGGCTGATGGATGGAGCTGCCGATGGGGCGACGAGAACACACACCTTCGGGTGTCGCGACCTCGTGTGATGGACGGCATCTTGCCATTCGCGCTGCGCCGTTCAGGGGGCTCGCCATGTCAAAATCGGATAACGGGTGACCCCCGAACCACGCGGAACAGGCCCGTCACTGCCGGACTATCCGCGGTCATGACTCCTTCTGGCCGGAAAATCTTCGGCCCGTCTCGGGGTATGGCCTGCCAGGACAGAGCGTTTGGGAGTATTTGGGTCCATGGTCAAGACTTGACGAGGACTTGGTCACATATGGGGTCAGAAAACAGGTCCGCATCATGTGACCTTCGCGTTATGGACTCGTCGTCGGCGCCGTCCGTCCGGTAAGAAGGTTCTTTACACCCCTCATCCGGGGCTCAGGGTGCGTGTGCGGCGCACCCGTCGCGCATCGGCCTGAACGCATCAGTCACCGGCCGTGCGCGGTCCCGCCCACCCCTCACCAGGGCGTGGCAACCCTCAAACCATGAATACTTAAGGGGTAAAACCAAGTGGCAGCGGAGATCGTCAATCCTCGCAGCGACAGCGCGGGTCAGGAGGGCGGAGCAGAGCCGCTCGATTCCTTCGACCCGGCCTTCGCGCTGCATCGCGGCGGCAAAATGGCCGTGCAGGCCACCGTGCCCGTCCGTGACAAGGACGACCTGTCCCTGGCGTACACGCCCGGCGTCGCGCGCGTGTGCTCCGCGATCGCGGAGCAGCCGGAACTGGTCCACGACTACACGTGGAAGTCGTCCGTCGTCGCCGTCGTGACCGACGGCACGGCCGTGCTGGGGCTCGGAGACATCGGCCCCGAGGCCTCCCTTCCGGTGATGGAGGGGAAGGCGATTCTGTTCAAGCAGTTCAGCGGCGTGGACGCCGTCCCGATCGCGCTCGACACCACCGACGTCGACGAGATCGTCGAGACCGTGGTGCGCCTCGCGCCGTCCTTCGGCGGGGTGAACCTGGAGGACATCTCGGCGCCCCGGTGCTTCGAGATCGAGCGCAGGCTGCAGGAGCGCCTGGACATCCCGGTCTTCCACGACGACCAGCACGGCACCGCCGTCGTGACGCTGGCGGCGCTGCGCAACGCGGCGCGGCTGAGCGGGCGGTCGCTCGGGGAGCTGCGGGCCGTCATCTCGGGCGCGGGCGCGGCCGGTGTGGCCATCGCCAGGATGCTGGTCGAGGCCGGCATCGGCGATGTCGCCGTCGCGGACCGCAAGGGCGTCGTGTCGACCGGCCGGGAGGACCTGACGCCGGTCAAGCGCGAGCTGGCCGAGTTCACCAACAAGGCGGGCCTCAGCGGGTCCCTGGAGGACGCGCTGGCCGGCGCCGACGTCTTCATCGGCGTCTCCGGCGGTACGGTGCCGGAGACGGCCGTGGCGTCGATGGCCGAGGGCGCCTTCGTGTTCGCCATGGCCAACCCGAACCCCGAGGTGCACCCCGAGGTCGCGCACAAGTACGCGGCGGTCGTGGCGACCGGGCGGTCGGACTTCCCCAACCAGATCAACAACGTCCTGGCGTTCCCCGGCATCTTCGCGGGCGCGCTGCAGGTGCGGGCGTCCCGGATCACCGAGGGCATGAAGATCGCGGCGGCCGAGGCGCTGGCCGGGGTCGTCGGCGACGACCTCGCCGCGGACTACGTGATCCCGTCGCCGTTCGACGAGCGGGTCGCGCCGGCCGTGACCGCGGCGGTGGCCGCGGCGGCTCGCGCGGAGGGCGTCGCCCGTCGCTGACGTGACCCGGATGGCCCCGCCCGAACGGGCGGGGCCATTTCTTCTGCCCGGCTCCTCCCGCCTGGCAAGAGGGTGTGTGTCACAGCGGCCCGCGGTTCCGTAGCCGCCCGCGCACCCCTATCGTCAAGGTCATGTTCGCTGTCTACGCCGCCCGAATCGACCGCGACCAGCCGCTGAACGGCCTGGAGACGGGGGAGCGCCCGGCCCCCGAGGCCCGACCCGGCTGGAGCACGATCAATGTCAGGGCCGCCTCGCTGAACCACCACGATCTCTGGTCGCTGAGGGGGGTGGGGCTGTCCGGGGACAAGCTGCCCATGATCCTCGGCTGCGACGCCGCCGGCGTCGACGAGGACGGCAACGAGGTCGTCCTGCACTCCGTGATCGGACAGAGCGGACACGGGGTCGGGCCGAAGGAGCCCCGGTCCATCCTCACCGAGCGCTACCAGGGCACCTTCGCCGAGCAGGTCGCCGTGCCGGCCTGGAACGTCCTGCCCAAGCCCAGGGAGCTCTCCTTCGAGGAGGCGGCCTGTCTGCCCACGGCCTGGCTGACGGCGTACCGGATGCTCTTCACCAACGCGGGGGTACGTCCCGGGGACTCCGTCCTCGTGCAGGGCGCCGGCGGTGGTGTCGCCACGGCCGCGATCGTGCTCGGCAGGGCGGCGGGGCTGCGGGTGTTCGCCACCAGCCGGAGCGAGGCCAAGCGCAAGCGGGCGGTGGAGCTCGGCGCGGTGGAGGCGCTGGAGCCGGGGGCGCGGCTGCCGCAGCGGGTGGACGCCGTGATCGAGACCGTCGGTGCGGCCACCTGGTCGCACTCGGTGAAGTCGCTGCGGCCCGGCGGCACGCTCGTCATCTCCGGGGCGACGAGCGGTGACCGGCCCTCGCATGCCGAGCTGACCCGCATCTTCTTCCTGGAGCTGAAGGTCGTCGGCTCGACCATGGGCACCAAGGACGAGTTGGAGGACCTGCTCTCCTTCTGTGCCGCCACCGGGGTGCGTCCCGTCATCGACGAGGTGCTGCCGCTGGACCGGGCCCGCGAGGGCTTCGAACGGATGGATTCGGGCGACCAGTTCGGCAAGATCGTGCTCACCCGGTCCTGAGCCTCCCCTCCCCCTTCTTCGGCCCCTTCGGCGGGCCCGGATTTCCTCCGGGCCCGCCGTTCGCGTCTCGACACCTTGGGGCTTGTCAACCAGGGTTGACGTAAGTCATGCTGTCAACGTAAGTTGACAGCATGACCGAAGCAACGGATCTCGCCGAGCGCGCGGGCGACCGCGATCCCCGGGTCGGACTGCGGGCCGTGGCCGCGCTGCGCCGGTTGCTCGAGCAGCTGGAGGCGGTGCAGGTGCGCAGTGCGCGCAACCAGGGCTGGTCGTGGCAGGAGATCGCCGCCGAACTCGGCGTCAGCAGGCAGGCCGTGCACAAGAAACACGGGAGGCAGTGATGTTCGAACGGTTCACGAAGGACGCCCGGGCAGTGGTCGAGGGCGCGGTCGGGCACGCCGAGCAGGCCGGTGCCGGACAGGTCGAGGAGTCCCACGTGCTGCTCGCACTGCTCGACCGCGAGGGCACCCGCGGGTCGTTCGCGCTGGCGGCGCTCGGCCTCACGCCGCCCCGGCGGCAGGCGGTGGTACGGGCGCTGGACGAGGCCCGCCGCAGGGGTGGGCTCTCGCGGGCCGACGCGGACGCACTGGCCGACCTGGGCATCGACCTGTCGGCCGTCATCTCACGGATCGAAGGAACCCATGGAGAGGGGGCGTTGGCCCCGGCAGCGAAGAGCGGCGGCTGGGGGCGGCGACCGTTCAACCGTGGCGCCAAGGCCCTGCTCAGCCAGTCCCTGCGGACCGCGGTCGCCCACCACGACCGCCACATCGGCGATGAGCACCTCCTTCTCGCCCTGACAGCCCGCCCGGGTACCCCCGCCGAGGTTCTTGCCGACCACGGCGTGACCTACGACTCCCTTGCGAAGGTCCTGTACGGCGGCGGAGGAACCCAGGCGGCCGGCTGACGGGTGCCGTCAGGTCTTCGACCTGTGGAGGGTCGCCGCGATGTGGGCGGCGGCCGTCGCCAGGTGGCGGCGGGTTTCCCGGAGCTGGGTGGGGGTGATGCCGTGGTCCCGGGCCGCGTCGCGGATGTCGTCGCGGAAGCGGTCGAGGAGGCGGTCCAGGTCGCGGGCCGGGTTGCCGGTGAGGTCCTCGTGGGCCCAGGCCGGTTCGTAGTCGGCGGGGAAGCCCTCCGGGGTGTCGGAGTACTCCGCGTGCGACGCCGTACGGCCGAAGGCGTAGTCCTTGCCGAAGTCGCCGAACTCCTTGGCCAGTTCGGTCAGGCCCTCGCGTACCCCCGTGGGCCAGTCTCCCCGGGAGAAGTGGTCCTGCACCTGCTCCTGGACCCGCCGGGCGATGCGCTGCAGCTCCTCCTGCGCCTGGGCCCGTGCCCGCTCCTGCGCCTCCTTGGCCTGGTGCCGGGCCCGCTGGGCCTCCTCGCGCGCCCTGCGGCTCTCCTCCTTGGCGCGCCGGGCCTGCTCCTTCCACTCCTGCTTGACGCGGCGCATCTCCTCCTTGGCGGCCTGCCAGGCCTCCTTGTCGTCGACGCCGCCGTACTCCTCGGTGCCCTGCCGGGTCTGGGACGCCGCCGCGCGCATCTCGCGCCGCAGGTCGCCCGCCGCGCCGCGCACGTCGGCCCGGATCTCCGCGGCGAGTTCGGCGACCGACTCGCGGATCTCCACCTCCAGATCGGCCAACTCGCCGCTTCGATCAGCCAGTTCGGCGCGGCCGGCGTCCGTGATGGCGTACACCTTGCGGCCGCCCTCGGTGGTGTGCGTGACCAGGCCCTCGGCCTCCAGCTTGGCCAGCCGCGGATAGACGGTGCCCGCCGAGGGCGCGTACAGCCCCTGGAAGCGCTCCTCGAGGAGCCGGATCACCTCGTAGCCGTGGCGCGGGGCCTCGTCGAGCAGCTTGAGCAGATACAGGCGCAGGCGGCCGTGGGCGAAGACGGGAGGCATGTCAGAGCACCTTCTTGTCGGTCGTGCCGTCGGTCGGAGTGCCGGTCGAATCCTCTTCCGGCCGGGTGTCCCGCGGCTCCGCCTCCCACGGTCCGTCCTCGGCCGGCGGGCGCCGCAGCAGGGCGATCGAGCCGGAGACGGTCGTCGCCTTCAGCCTTCCGTTGCCCGCGCCGAGCCGGCCGGTGATCCGCTTGGCGCCCCACTGGCCGGCGACCCTGAGGTCCTCGAAGGCGTTGGACACCCTCCCGCTCGCCGTGTTCGCCTCCACCTGCGCGTCCGCCGGGTGGGGCAGCCGGATGGCGATCTCGCCGGAGACATTGGTCAGGCTGACGTCGGTGGGGCCGCCCGCCGGATCGAGGTCGACGATCATCGACCCGCTCACCGAGTCGGCCCTCACCGAGGGGCCGGCGCCGTCGACCACCGTCAGGTCGCCGGAGACCGAGTTGAACCGCAGGGCGCCGGAGAGGGCCTGCGCCTCCACGCTGCCCGACACGGTGTCCGCGCGCACCGGGCCCGTCAGGCCCACCAGGGTCGTGTCCCCGGAGACGCCTTTCACCTCCGTGCGTCCGTGGATCCCCGAGACCATCGCGCCGGCGCCGACCACCCCGAGCTCCACGCGCGTGCTCGACGGGACGGCCACGGAGACCACGGCACTGCGCCGCCAGCCCTTGCGGTCCAGCCACTTGAGGAAGCCCTTCCAGGGCAGGTCCTCGTACGCCACCGTGAGCGTGCCGCCCTGCTGGGTGACCACCAGGGGCGGACCCTCGATCTCGGAGACCTCCAGACGGGCGGAACCCTCGTCCGTGCCCACCACGTTCACCGTGCCGTGGACGATGCGGACGTTCAGCTCGGTCACCTGCTCGTCGAAAGTGAGCTTCCTGGGCTCTCCGACGGACCACTCGGACATGCGGACCTCCCCGGCACCACGCGCGACGCGCCATATCGCGTCCTCCGTCAAACACGATATATCGCGCCCGCGGGAAGTCAAGACACTCGTTCCGGTGATGCGGCGCATGCCCCCGAAAAGCAGAAAAGAAGAAAAGCAGCGGGGCGCCCCCGAAGGGGCGCCCCGCGCCGCACGGCCGCCGGTCGTCGGCGTCCTTATTCGTCGTCCTCGTCGTCCAGCCGGGCCAGCCACGTCGCCAGACGCTCCACCGGCACCTCGAAGTCCGGGTTCAGGTCGACGAAGGTCCGCAGCTGCTCCGCCAGCCACTCGAAGGTGACCTCCTCCTCGCCCCGCCGCTTCTCCAGCTCTTCGATGCCACGGTCTGTGAAGTACATGGAGTCAAGGATAGGTGCGCCGAGACGACCGGGCCGCACCCCGTCCAGGGGGTGCGGCCCGGTCATGTACGGCTACGGCTCGCGGGAGCGGTTACGCCTCGAACACCTCGCGCACCAGCTGCTCCTGCTCCGCCTGGTGCCGCTTCGCGGAACCCACGGCGGGGGAGGAGCTGTGCGGGCGGGAGATGCGGCGCAGGCGCTCGCCGGCCGGGATGTCCGCGCCGACCGCCAGGTCCAGGTGGTCGATGAGGTTCAGGGCGATGAACGGCCACGCGCCCTGGTTCGCCGGCTCCTCCTGGGCCCACAGGTACTTCTCGGCGTTCGGGTACTTGGCGATCTCCGCCTGGAGCTCGGCACCCGGCAGCGGGTACAGCCGCTCGATGCGGAGGATCGCCGTGTCCGTCACGCCGCGCTTCTTCCGCTCGGCGTCGAGGTCGTAGTAGACCTTGCCGGAGCAGAAGACGACCTTGCGCACCGCGTTCGGGTCCACCGACGCGTCGCCGATGACCGGGCGGAACTGGCCCGTGGTGAACTCCTCCGCCTTCGAGGCCGCGGCCTTCAGGCGCAGCATCGACTTCGGGGTGAAGACGACCAGCGGCTTGTGGTGCGGGTTGTGCACCTGCCACCGCAGGAGGTGGAAGTAGTTCGAGGGCAGGGTCGGCATCGCGACCGTCATGTTGTTCTGCGCGCACAGCTGCAGGAACCGCTCGGGGCGCGCGGACGAGTGGTCCGGGCCCTGGCCCTCGTAGCCGTGCGGCAGGAGCAGGGTGACGCCGGAGGTCTGGCCCCACTTCTGCTCGGCGGAGGAGACGAACTCGTCCACGACCGTCTGGGCGCCGTTGACGAAGTCGCCGAACTGGGCCTCCCACATCACCAGCGCGTCCGGGCGGGCCAGCGAGTAGCCGTACTCGAAGCCCATCGCCGCGTACTCGGACAGCAGGGAGTCGTAGACGTTGTACCGGGCCTGGTCCTCGGACAGGTACAGCAGCGGGGTGTAGTCCTCGCCGGTCTCCCGGTCGATGATCACCGCGTGCCGCTGGCCGAAGGTGCCGCGGCGGGAGTCCTGGCCGGACAGCCGGACCGGGACGCCCTCGAGCAGCAGCGAGCCGATGGCCAGGGTCTCGCCCATGCCCCAGTCGATCGTGCCGTCCTCGACCATGGCCGTCCGGCGCTGCAGCTGCGGCAGCAGACGCGGGTGGACGGTGAGGTGGTCGGGGAGGTTGACCTGGGACTCGGCGATGCGCTTGACGACCTCGGTGGAGACGGCCGTCGGGACCGCGACCGGGAAGCCGTCCTGCGGCTCCTGGGAGTCCACGGAGAACGGCTGGGAGGCGGTGGTGGCCTCGCGGACCTCGGTGAAGACCTTCTCCAGCTGGCCCTGGTAGTCCTGCAGGGCCTGCTCGGCCTCCTCCAGGGTGATGTCGCCCCGGCCGATCAGCGACTCGGTGTAGAGCTTGCGCACCGAGCGCTTCTTGTCGATCAGGTCGTACATCAGCGGCTGGGTGAAGGCCGGGTTGTCCGACTCGTTGTGACCGCGGCGGCGGTAGCAGATGAGGTCGATCACCACGTCCTTGTTGAACGCCTGGCGGAACTCGAAGGCGAGCCGCGCCACGCGGACGACGGCCTCCGGGTCGTCGCCGTTGACGTGGAAGATCGGGGCCTCGATCATGCGGGCCACGTCCGTCGCGTACATGGAGGAGCGCGAGGACTCCGGGGCGGCGGTGAAGCCGACCTGGTTGTTGATGACGACGTGGACCGTGCCGCCGGTGCGGTAGCCGCGCAGCTGCGACATGTTCAGGGTCTCGGCCACCACGCCCTGGCCCGCGAAGGCCGCGTCGCCGTGGATCGCCACCGGCAGGACCGTGAAGTCCGTGCCGCCCTTGTTGATGATGTCCTGCTTGGCGCGGGCGACGCCCTCCAGGACCGGGTCCACCGCCTCCAGGTGGGAGGGGTTGGCCACCAGCGAAACCCTGATCTGGTCGCCGTCCAGGCCCGTGAACGTGCCCTCGGCGCCCAGGTGGTACTTCACGTCACCGGAGCCGTGCATCGACTTCGGGTCGAGGTTGCCCTCGAACTCGCGGAAGATCTGGTCGTACGACTTGCCGACGACGTTGGCCAGCACGTTGAGGCGGCCGCGGTGGGCCATGCCGATGACGACCTCGTCCAGGCGGGACTCGGCCGCCGAGTCGATGACCGCGTCGAGCAGCGGGATGACGGACTCGCCGCCCTCCAGGGAGAACCGCTTCTGGCCGACGTACTTCGTCTGCAGGAAGGTCTCGAAGGCCTCGGCGGCGTTCAGCCGGCGCAGGATGCGCAGCTGCTCGTCGCGCTCCAGCTTGACGTGCGGGCGCTCCACGCGGTCCTGGATCCACTTGCGCTGCTTGGGGTCCTGGATGTGCATGAACTCGATGCCGACCGTGCGGCAGTACGAGTCGCGCAGCACGCCGAGGATGTCGCGCAGCTTCATCAGCGTCTTGCCGGCGAAGCCGCCGACCGCGAAGTCCCGCTCCAGGTCCCACAGGGTGAGGCCGTGCTCGGTGATGTCGAGGTCGGGGTGCTTGCGCTGCTGGTACTCCAGCGGGTCGGTGTCGGCCATGACGTGGCCGCGGACCCGGTAGGAGTGGATCAGCTCGAAGACGCGGGCGGCCTTGGTGACGTCGTCGTCGTGCGAGGCGTCGATGTCCTTGAGCCAGCGGACCGGCTCGTAGGGGATGCGCAGCGCCTTGAAGATGTCGTCGTAGAAGCCGTGCTCGCCCAGCAGCAGGTTGGCCACCGCGCGCAGGAACTCGCCGGAGGCGGCGCCCTGGATCACCCGGTGGTCGTAGGTCGACGTGAGCGTCATGACCTTGGAGATGCCGAGCTTGTTCAGGGTGTCCTGGGAGGTGCCCTGGAACTCCGCCGGGTAGTCCATGGAGCCGACGCCCATGATCACCGACTGGCCGGGCATCAGGCGCGGCACCGAGTGGACCGTGCCGAGGCCGCCGGGGTTGGTGAGGGAGGCGGTGACGCCGGTGAAGTCGTTCATCGTCAGCTTGTTGTCGCGTGCGCGGCGGACGATGTCCTCGTAGGCCTGCCAGAACTCGAAGAAGTTCAGCGTCTCGGCCTTCTTGATGGCGGCCACGACGAGCTGGCGGTCGCCGTTGGGCTTGACCAGGTCGATGGCCAGGCCGAGGTTGACGTGGTCCGGCTTGACCAGGGTGGGCTTGCCGTCCTTCTGGGCGAACGACCAGTTCATCGACGGCATCTGCTTGATGGCCTGGACCATCGCGTAGCCGATGATGTGCGTGAAGGAGATCTTCCCGCCGCGGGCCCGCTTGAGGTGGTTGTTGATGACGATGCGGTTGTCGAACAGCAGCTTCACCGGGACGGCGCGCACGGACGTGGCCGTGGGCAGCTCCAGGGAGGCGTTCATGTTCTTGGCGACCGCGGCGGAGGGGCCGCGCAGCGTCACGAACTCGGGACCGGCGGGCGCCTCGGCAGCGGGCGCGGCCTTGGCGGCGGGCTTCGCGGGGGCCGGCTTCGCGGGCGCCGGGGCCTGGGCGGCCGGCTTCGCGGCCGGAGCCGGAGCGGCGGCCGCGGGCTTCGGCGCGGCCGGGGGCTGCGCGGGAGCGGCCGGAGCGG
>NZ_POTZ01000699.1 GCF_003236365.1 Streptomyces sp. NTH33 | reverse complement strand
GTCTCCCCGTGCGCCGGGGCCGCTCGGGAGCAGGACCCCGCCGAGACCCCGGCGCACGGGGAGACGACGCCCGGCGACACCGGAACGGAGCAGAGTCGCTCCGGCACTCCGGACAAGCCGTCCCCGCAGCAGGCCGGAACCCACCCCGAGCGCCGCTACGCCCACGGTGCCGAAGGACCCGCGCGGACCCCCGACGACCACGGACGGCGCCCCGGCGACGCCCACCCCGACCGCGCCCACGCGCGCTCCGGGCAGGCGCCCTCGCCCGCGCGGCCGAAGGAGCCCGGGGGCGGACTGCTCATGGGACGGCCCTTCGGAGTGCCCGTGTATGTGGCGCCCAGCTGGTTCCTCGTGGCCGCGCTGATCACCTGGGTGTTCGGCGGGCAGCTCGACCGCGTGCTGCCCGAGCTCGGCGCCGCCCGCTACCTGGTGTCCCTGTTCTTCGCGGTCGCCTTCTACGCCTCCGTCCTCGTCCACGAACTCGCCCACACCATCGCGGCCCTCCGCTTCAAGCTGCCGGTCCGCCGTATCCAGCTGCAGTTCTTCGGCGGCGTCTCCGAGATCGAGAAGGAGGCCGAGACCCCCGGCCGCGAGTTCGTCCTCGCCTTCGTCGGCCCGCTGCTCTCCCTGGTCCTCGCCGGCGTCTTCTACATCGCCATGCGACCCTTCGAACCCGGCACGGTCCCCGGCGTCCTGCTGGCCGGCCTGATGATCTCCAACCTCATCGTCGCCGCCTTCAACCTGCTGCCCGGCCTGCCCCTCGACGGCGGCCGCATGCTCCGCGCCGTCATCTGGAAGATCACCGGCAGATCCATGAGCGGCACCATCGCCGCCGCCTGGGTCGGCCGCGCGCTCGCCGTCTCCGTCCTGATCGGCCTGCCCCTGATCACCCAGTCCGGCGTCGACCCCACCGCCGAGGACACCGTCGGCGTGGGCACCGTCACCAACGCCCTGCTCGCCGCCATCCTCGCCGCGATCATCTGGACCGGCGCCGGCAACAGCCTGCGCATGGCCCGGCTGCGCGAGCACCTCCCCGAACTGCGCGCCCGCGCCCTCACCCGCCGCGCCGTCCCGGTCGAGACCAGCACCTCCCTGGCCGAGGCCCTGCGCCGCGCCAACGCCGCCGGCGCCCGCGCCCTGGTCGTCGTCGACGGCCACGGCGAACCCCTCTCCCTGGTCCGCGAGTCCGCCATCGCCGGCGTACCCGAACACCGCCGCCCCTGGGTCAACGCCAGCGAACTCGCCCAGGAGCTCACCGACGGCATGCGCGTCTCCGCCGAACTCGCCGGTGAGGACCTCCTGGACGTCCTGCGCGCCACCCCGGCCACCGAGTACCTCGTCGTGGAGGAGACCGGCGAGATCTACGGCGTGCTCTCCGCCTCCGACGTGGAGCGCGCCTTCGTCAAGGCCATGGCCCGGCCGTCGGCCCCCTCCTAGCCCGGTCCCGGCCCGCCTCCGCGTGGTCGGAGGGCCTGCCCGGGACCGGTAGGCTGGTCACATGTCCGAACCGACCGGTGCCGCCCGCCGCCGCGGGCCCTTCAAGGTCGGGGACCAGGTACAGCTGACCGACCCCAAGGGCCGCCACTACACGTTCACGCTCGAGGCCGGGAAGAACTTCCACACCCACAAGGGGTCCTTCCCGCACGACGAGCTGATCGGCGCACCCGAGGGCAGCGTTGTCCGCACCACCGGCAACGTCGCCTACCTCGCGCTGCGCCCCCTGCTCCCCGACTACGTCCTGTCCATGCCCCGCGGGGCAGCCGTGGTCTACCCCAAGGACGCGGGGCAGATCCTCGCCTTCGCCGACATCTTCCCCGGCGCCCGCGTCGTGGAGGCCGGCGTCGGCTCCGGCTCGCTCAGCAGCTTCCTGCTGCGCGCCATCGGCGACCAGGGCATGCTGCACAGCTACGAGCGCCGCGCCGACTTCGCCGAGATCGCCCAGGCCAACGTCGAGCGCTACTTCGGCGGCCCGCACCCCGCCTGGCAGCTCACCGTCGGCGACCTCCAGGACAACCTGTCCGACACCGACGTCGACCGCGTCATCCTCGACATGCTCGCCCCCTGGGAGTGCCTGGAGGCCGTCTCCAAGGCGCTCGTCCCCGGCGGCATCCTGTGCTGCTACGTCGCGACCACCACCCAGCTCGCGAGGACCGTGGAGTCCATCCGCGAGATCGGCTGCTTCAACGAGCCGACCGCCTGGGAGACGATGATCCGCAACTGGCACATCGAAGGCCTGGCCGTCCGCCCCGACCACCGCATGATCGGACACACCGGCTTCCTGCTCACCGCCCGCCGCCTCGCGGACGGCGTCGAGCCGCCCATGCGCCGCCGCCGGCCCGCCAAGGGCGCCTACGGCGAGGACTACGAGGGCCCCAACGCCGGTGGAGGCGCCGCCCGCTGACGCGGCCCCTCGCCGACCGCAACGTACAGGCGCCGTGGCGGAGTTCCCGACGACGACCGGGAACTCCGCCACGGCGCCCTCGCATTGACCCGGCACCACGACACCGCCGCACCGAAACACCCGCCGCGCACAGCCCGTACGAGTACCCACCCCGCCGTTCCCCTGCACTGTGACGTGT
>NZ_POTZ01000698.1 GCF_003236365.1 Streptomyces sp. NTH33 | reverse complement strand
CCCCACCTCCCCACCCCGACCTGGGCCTGGCTCGCGACTGCGAGCACTGCCTGGGCTGGGGAACCGTCGTCACCCGCGACGGCGACCACGAACTGTGCGATACGTGCCAGTCGGGTCCGGACGACGACCCGTCCGCCGATGCCGCCGTACAGGTGGTGCGCCGCCCGCCCCGGCCGTAGCGTCGTCAACGAGTCAAGGCGTCGTCGGCCGGGAGCGGACATGGGCGGACAGTCGATGAGGACAGCGGTCACACTCTGTGCCGCGGGCTTGCTCGCCGCGGGCGCGGGAACGGCATCCGCCGCGCCCGCGGCGCCTCCCACGAACGCACGCCCGGCGCACGCCGTGCAGCGGCCGAAGGAACAGCCCGTGCTCGTGGACTGCTTCTTCAAGCCGCGGGCCCGCCCCGACGCCTTCATCCTCGCCTGCGGCGACGGCAACAGCCGTCTCTCGTCGCTGCGCTGGTCCCAGTGGAACGGCCGGTCCGCGGTGGCCAAGGGCCTCAACTTCGTCAACGACTGCAAGCCGTACTGCGCGGCCGGCAGGTTCCATCCGTACCCGGTGATCGTGCGGCTCGACCGCCCGGAGCCCTGGAAGAAGCGCCCCCACACGCAACGCTTCACCCGTCTGAGCCTGGTCTTCCCGGCCGCGCGGCCAGACGGCTACCAGCGGGTGGAGACCTATGCCCTCTGGGACTGACCGGCCGTAGCGGGCCGGGGGCTGTTTCGGTTGTGGCTGCTGGGAACTCGGAGAGCCGGCACGACCAAGGGAGCGCCCGGTATGCACTCAGTGACCAAAGGCCTGCTGGCCGGCGCCGTGGGCACGCTCACGCTGGAGCTGGCCGCCTACGGCGACATGCTGCTCCGCGGCCGCGGCTCCAGTGGAGTGCCGGCCCAGGTGGCGGAGCGTCTCGCCGACCGTGCCGGGGTGCCGCTCGGGGAGGGCGAGGAGAAGGGCAACCGCACCCAGGCGGCCGGCGCGCTGCTCGGCTACGCCGCCGGCCTGGGCACGGGAGCGGCGTACGGGCTGCTCCGGCACCGGCGGGCCCCCCTGCCGGACTGGGCGGCCGGGCCGGTGCTCGGCGCCGCGGCCATGGCGGGCAGTGACGTCCCGGCCACCGCCCTGCGGGTGACCGACCCCACCTCGTGGGACCTGAAGTCGTGGGCGTCCGACGTCGTACCGCACCTGGTCTACGGCCTCACCACCGCCTCGGTGTACCGGGCCCTGCGCTGAGCGGGCGGATCGCGAGGGCAGGGAAGAGCCATGACGTTGCGCATCGGGGCAGAGGAAGAGTTCCACGTGCTGGACGTGGAGAGCGGCAGGCTGGTACCGCGCGCCCGCGCCGTACTGGACCGGCTGGACGGGCCCGGGTTCACGAGCGAGCTGCAGCAGTCGGTGGTGGAGAGCAACAGCGGGGTCCACGACACCCTCGACGCCCTCCACGCGGACCTGACCGCCTCCCGGCGGCGGCTGGACGCGGCGGCCTCCTCGCTCGGCCTGGCGTCGGTGGCCGCCGGCACCGTACCGCTGGCGCGGGTGAGTTCCGGCCGCGTCACCGCCGGCCGCCGCTACCGGCACATGGCCGACGAGTACCGCAGGGTCGCCGACGAGCAGCTCATCTGCAGCGCGCAGGTGCACGTCGACGTACCCGACCGGGACACCGCCGTACGAGCCATGTGCCTGGTCTCGCCGTGGCTGCCGCCGCTGCTGGCGCTGTCCGCCAGCTCGCCGTTCTGGCTCGGCGCTGACACCGGCTACGCGAGCTGGCGCACCATGGTGTGGCAGCGCTGGCCCACCGCCGGGCCGGCCGGCCACTACACGGACGCCGCCGACTACGACGCCGCGCTTCAGGAGCTGATCCGCTCGGGCGTCATCAGCGACACCGGCATGGCCTACCACGACGTACGGCCCTCCGCGCACCAGCGCACGCTGGAACTGCGGATCTGCGACGCCTGCCCGCGCGTGGAGACGGTCGTGCTGGTCGCGGGACTCTTCCGGGCCCTGGTCCACGACGCGTGCGACCGGCTGGCCCGTGGGGACGGCCCCCGGTGCGACGGCCACCACGAGTGGTTGCGGGCCGCCACCTGGCGGGCCGCCCGCTCCGGCCTCGAAGACCCGCTGGTCGACCCGGTCGCCCGGCGCGCCGCCCCCGCTCGCGTGGTGCTGCACGGCATGGCGGCCCGGCTGCGCCCGGCACTGGAGGCGTCCGGCGACCGGGAGACCGTGCGCGGACTGCTGGCCGAGGCCCTGGCCCGCGGCAGTGCCGCGCACCGGCTGCGGCGGGCGGCCGAGGAGGAGGACCTGCTCGCCGGCGTCGACCTGATGGTCGCCGAGACCCGCGGCGCGCCCGTCCCGCGTGCCGCCGCGCCGGCCGGAACCCCCCGCGTCCGCCGTGCCGGCCCGGTCGCCGACGGGGCCGGAACCTGACCCGCCCGCATCCGGTGCCCGCCTGTCCGGCCCGCTTCGCCACCC
Organism: Streptomyces sp. NTH33; assembly: GCF_003236365.1. Taxonomy (GTDB): domain Bacteria; phylum Actinomycetota; class Actinomycetes; order Streptomycetales; family Streptomycetaceae; genus Streptomyces. Next base: position 116 of record NZ_POTZ01000698.1, on the reverse strand, counting down.
GTCGCCGACGGTGCCGCACAACCATTCGAGGAGAGTCGTTCCCCGCCATGTCCCACGTCCCCGCTCCCGAGACCGCGGCCAGATCCGGCCGCCCGCCGTCGAAGCGGACCTCGCCG
>NZ_POTZ01000697.1 GCF_003236365.1 Streptomyces sp. NTH33 | reverse complement strand
CTCTCGGGCGTCTTCGGCCTCAACGAACTGTGCGCCGAACTCGTCGACCTCGTCGACATGCCCGAGTTCAAGGAGGCCTCCCTGGACTACTTCCGCTACTTCAACGGGAGCAAGGCCGAACAGGCGGGTGCTGCCGTCCGCGCCGACCAGCAGCGGCGGCAGGTGCCCCGCGTTGCTCCAGCCGAACGTGTACTGCTCGCCCTCTGCCCGGCCGCGCTCGATGTGGCCGAGCAGCAGGGTGGCTGTGGGCGGGTCGGCGAACATCGTCAGGGCCCGGTCCAGTCGGGACACGACCTGGCCGGGCGGCTCGCCCCGGTCGAGGGCGAGCGCCCGCAGCATGTTGCGGATCTGCCCCATCAGCGGGGCGGCCTCCACGTCGTGGCCGGTCACGTCGCCCACCACCACACAGGTGGCGCCGTCCGGCAGGGCCATGGCGTCGTACCAGTCTCCGCCCAGCCTGGGCAGTTCGGAGGCGGGCTCATAACGGGCGGCGGCCTCAAGCGGCGCAAGGTCGGGAAGAACGGGCAGCATGCGGCGCTGGAAGTGCTCGGCGGCGTGTTTGAGGTGCCCGTACAGGCGGGCGTTTTCGAGATTGATGCCCGCGGCACTGGCCAGCGCAGTCAGCAGGCTCTCGTCGTCGTCATCGAAGGGCGTGCCGTCCGTCTTGTCGGCGACGTAGAGGTCACCGTAGACCGTGCCGCGCACCATGAGCGGAACGCCCAGCAGAGTGCGCATGACCGGATGCCCGGGCGGAAAGCCGGCCGCACGAGGGTGCGCGGCCACATCCGCCACCCGCAACGGCTCCCGGTCGTCCACCATCGTGTGCAACAGGCCATGACCTTGCGGCAGGCCCATGGCAGCGCACAGGTGTGGATCGTCGACACCCACGGTGATCAGGTCGATGACCTTGCCGCTCTCGTCGAGCACGCCCAGTGCCCCGTAGCGTGCGGCGACGAGGTCGGTGGCCGCTTCCACGATGCGGTTCAGCACGGTGCGGGTATCCATGTCGGTGCTGACCGCCCCGATCGCGTCCAGCAGGTGCCGCAGCCGGTGCCGGTCCAGCGCGCGCTGCGGTGGCCTCGCGGCCACGCCGTCCCGGGCCCGGCCCCGCTGCTGCCACGGGTTGTGCGCCATGGTGCTTCCTCCCGGCGCCGTCGGGCGCCGTCATCATGTCGCCCTGCCTTGTCACACTACGCGCTCACCTGGTCGGGAGCGGGCCGCAACGGCGCGCCGCCTGCTCCCGCCCCAGAAGGCCGCTGCGTCCGGCTTCACCCTGCCACGTGGACGACACGTGGAGCAGGGTCAGGGCACGATGACGACGGGGCAGTGCACGTGGCGGGCCATCCACACGGGTACCGACCCGATGAGGTGGTGCAGCCGGTGCTCCGGAGCGCCGAGCACCAGCGCGTCGGCCCGGTGTTCATCCGCCAGACGGGCCAGCTCACGGGCCGCATCCCCGATGCAGGCGGCGACATGGACGTCCAGGCCGGCCGGCGTGGCGGCGGGGAGCGTGTCGGCGGGTTCCGTGCGGAGCCAGGCCAGCGCATCGGCCTCCCGCTCAGCTACAGGAACGACGGCCGTCCCCGGGTCGTACGACATGGGGGCGGGGCTGATGTACGCGACGAGCAGCGGCCGTCCGGTCCGGCGGGCCAGTCCGGTCGCCCACGCCAGCGCGCGGCGGCCGGCTGTGAATCCGTCGTAGCCCGCCACCACCGGATGCGCCGGAGCGGCGGGTGCTCGGGGGGCCTGCTCAGCTTCATCGCTCACGGCTGCGTTCACACACTCGATGGCGGCACGCCCGGCATCATACCGATCGCACCGGTTTGGGCGCTGGGCGCTCCAGGGAGCGGCCACGTGCACATGCGCGGCAGTCCGTGCCGCGCCTGCCTGCGTATCGGGCGCTCGCTGACGGAATGTCAAGACAGCGGCGCAGGAGGGTTCCGCAGCGTCGACTGCGGGCGGCGACGGAATAGTGCGAGGCAAACCGGTGACCTGGAAGCCGAGATGGAGGTGAGGGCGTGGATGCGGTATCCAGCAGGCCCGGTACGTGGCGGGGTGCGGTCGTCGGTGCGGCGGAGGACCTCAACCCCGGGGCGTTCGCCTTCGTCATGGCCACGGGCATCGTGTCGACCGCGCTGGCCGAGCGCGGCGCGTCGGCCTCCTCGGCGGTCCTGCTGTGGATCGCGGCCGCGGGATACGTGGTGCTGTGGGTCGGCTATCTGTGGCGCACGGTGTTCCGGTGGCAGCGTGTGCGCACCGACCTGGCCGGGCCGCGCGGCTTCGCCTTTCTCACCTGGTCGCGGCCTCCGACGTGCTGGCCGGCCGACTGGCCCTCGATGGGCACTACGGCGCCGCCACCGCACTGACGGTGATCGGTGGGGCCGGGTGGCTGGTGCTCGGCTACGGTGTGCCGCTGCTCCTGATCTGCTCCCCACGCATCCTGTCGCTGCGTCAGGTAAGTGGCTGTTGTTGTACCGATCTTGGGGTTTGTCGATCGAACGGGAGTCTCGATTGGGTGGTCGCGGGGTGCTCGGCGCATACGAGCAGGGCCTCCTGAACAGCTCGTTGGTGTCTAATCACCGAGC
>NZ_POTZ01000696.1 GCF_003236365.1 Streptomyces sp. NTH33 | reverse complement strand
CCCACGGCCCGTACCCGCCCCACGCCGACAACTGGGCCACGACCAGCCCGGGCCGCCGCTCGGCCAGTGCCTCGGGAGAGAGCCCGAACCGGTCCAGGGCGCCCGGCCGGTACCCGGTGACCACGACGTCCGCCGCCGCGAGCAACTCCTCGAGGGCAGCCCGGTCGGCCGCCAGGTCCAGCGCCGCCGACCGCTTCCCGAAGCCGGTGTCCGCGTGCAGGCCGGCCTCTTCGGGACGGTCCGGCGCGTCCACGCGCAGCACGTCCGCGCCCAGCAGGGCGAGCGTGCGGGTGGCGACGGGACCCGCGAGCACCCGGGTCAGGTCCAGGACGCGCAGCCCGGCGGCGGGCAGCAGGGGAGCACCTGGGACGGGCGCCAGCACGCGGGCGTGTGCTCCGTCCAGCCGCTCCCGCTCGATCAGCGGCCGCGCGGCCACCGCCGCGCCCTGCTCGTGCGCGGCCCACTCCTCGGGGGTGCGCAGGGCGACGGCGAGACCGCCGGCCGCGTACACGGTCTCCTCGGCCTCGGCCGCGGACCGCTCGGCGAGCGCGGACGCGACACGGTCCACGTCGTCCGGCACGCCCAGCGCGGCGAGCAACCGCTCCCGGTGATGCGGATAGTTGGCGTGCGTACGCACCCAGCCGTCCGCCGTCCGCCAGAACCGCGACAGCGGCGCGAAGGAGACCGGCGCCCGCCCGTCCACCAGCAGATGCCGTTCGCTGAGGAACGCCGTGGCCACGGCCCCGTCGTCGACCCGCACCGCCGGCACCTCGGCGAGCCCCGCCCGCCGCGCGCCCAGTTCGGCGGCGGCCAGCGCGCAGGCACCCACACACGCGCGTGCCAGTTCACGCACGGGAAGGCGCGCCGAAAGCGCGCCTTCCCGCTCCACGATGGTGGCCCGCCCGAGAAGGGCGGGATCGCCACCCACCGCAGACCATGCGAAGGAAAGATCAGTCATGACCGCACTATGCGGCACCGACCGACATCTCCTGTGTTCACTTGGTCACAGCGTTCAGGGCGTTGGTGATGCCCTCGCCGTAGAAGGAGTTCTTGCCCTTGCCGCCCTTGCACACGGCGTCGACCTTGCCGTCGCCGTTGATGTCGTACGGGGTCGTGCACTCCTTCTTGTCGGCACCCTGGGCCAGCAGCGCCTTCACCTGGTTCGGCCTGGCGTCCGGGTGGGTCGACTTGATGAGCGCGGCGACACCCGCGACGTGCGGCGACGCCATCGACGTACCGGCCATCCAGCCGTACCCGCCGCCCGGCATCGTGCCGAGGATCCGGCCGTCGGTGCCGGGGGCGTCGGGCGCCTGGTAGCGGGTCGAGTCGCCGCCGGGCGCGGCGATCTCGATGACACCCTGGCCGTAGTTGGAGAACGACGACTTGATGCCCTTGGCACCGATGGAGGAGACCGTGACGACACCCGGCAGCTGCGCCGGGATGTCCAGGCACTTCTTCGGGTCGATCACCCGGTCGACGACGGTGCCGTCGTTCGGGCTGCCGTTGTCGAGGATCGACTTGGCGGCGAGGTCCCAGTTGTCGTTGCCGGCGGCCGCGACGTTGACCGTGCCCTTGCTCTCCGCGTACTTGGTGGCGCGCGACACGGCCTCCACCAGAGCCTTCTGGTCGAGGTCGTCCGGGCAGTTGAACTGCCACGGGTCGGTGTAGTAGCTGTTGTTGGTGACGTCCACACCGTGCTCGGCGGCCCAGATGAAGCCGCAGACCACGGCCTCGGTGTAGAACCAGCCGCCGGGCGTCGACACCTTGATGCCGGACACCTTCACACCCGGGGCGACACCGACCATGCCGACACCGTTCTTCGCGGCGGCGATCTCACCGGCGACGTGCGTGCCGTGCGCGCTCTCGCCCGGGTTGGGCCGCCAGGCGCCGTCGGCCGTGTTCGGCTTGCCCGACACGCAGTTGACGGACGCCGCCCGGTCGAAGTTGGGCGAGAGGTCCGGGTGGGTGTCGTCCACACCGGTGTCGATCACGCCGACCGTGACCTTGGAGCTGCCCAGCGTAACCTCGTGGGCCTTGTCCGCCTTGATCATCGGCAGGTCCCACTGCAGGCCCTGCAGCGGCTCCTGGCCGTCGCCGGCCGCCTCGGTCGCCGCCTGCAGCTCCTCGCCGGTGAGCGCCCGCGGCGTCCCCACCTCGGTGGTCATCTGCGGCGACAGCGGAGCGGTCCGCGTGGCGCCGGCCGACTCGACTCCCTTGTCCTTGCGTATCTCCTTGCCGAAGTCGGCCTTCGACGCGTGGACGACGATGACGCCGATCTGGTCGTAGGCGATGACGACCGTGCCGCCGGCCTTGGCGATCGCCTTCTGCACGGACGCGGAGCTGTGCCCGGGACGGACGTTGACGACGTAGCTCAGCGCGTCCCCGTCAGCGGCGGCGGAGATGCTCTGCGCGGTGGGCACCTGCGTGCCGGCCTCGGCGGCGGACGCCACGTTCGGCAGGAACGCGAGAGCGGAGGCGACGGCCATGCCGAGCGGGATGGTGACGGTACGCCGGTTGAGGCGAACGCTCATGTGAAACTCCAGTGTTCGAATCATTGCGATACGGCATGCGATACCGCATGCGAGGCGTGGGGGGGGGCTGGGGAAGTGAC
>NZ_POTZ01000695.1 GCF_003236365.1 Streptomyces sp. NTH33 | reverse complement strand
GGGGATTGAGGGCGGGGCTACACGTGCTGGTGGCAGGTCGGTACCGGCTGCAGACGGTCATCGGACGAGGCGGGATGGGCGAGGTCTGGCAGGCCCTCGACGAGGTGCTCGGCCGGTCGGTCGCGGTCAAACTGCTGCTCAACGACGGGGCGGACGCCTCGGCCGAGGCCCGATTCCGGCTGGAGGCGCAGACCTCGGCACGGCTGAACCACCCGCACGTGGTCGGGACGCTCGACTTCGGCACCTGGGAGGACCGCTGCTTCCTGGTGATGGAGCTGATCGACGGTGACAGCCTGGCCGACGAACTGACCGCCGGCGGCCCGCTCGCACCGCAGCGCCTGGCCCAGGTGGCGCAGCACTCGGCCGAGGGCCTGGCCGCGGCGCACGCCCAGGGCATCGTGCACCGGGACGTCAAGCCCGGCAACCTGCTCAGCGACCGCCACGGCACCGTCCGCATCGCCGACTTCGGCATCGCCCGCTTCGTCGACGACCCGTCCGGCGCGCTCACCACCACCGGGCAGATCGTCGGCACCGGCCTGTACCTGGCGCCCGAACGCGCCATCGGCACCCCCGCGAGCGCCGCCTCCGACATGTACTCGCTGGGGTGCGTGCTCTACCAGCTGGCCGTCGGCGCCCCTCCCTTCGAGGCCCCCACCGCGACCGCCCTGCTGTACCAGCACGTCGACTCCACGCCCGTGCCGCCGCACCAGCGGGGCGCCGCGCTGCCGCCCGCCTTCGAGGCGTACCTGCTGAGCATGCTCGCCAAGCAGCCGGAGGAGCGGCCCACGGCCCGGCAGGCGGCGGACTGGTTCGCCGGCGGCGCCTGGCGCGGCGCGCCCGAGCCGCTCCCGCCGGAGCGGCCGGCCGCGTTCCCGTCCCCAGGCCGTGGGACGCAGCAGACGGGCGGGGGCCAGGGACGCCGCCGCGCGCCCGAGCAGCGGGGAACCGGACCCGCGCGCCGCCGGGGTGCGCCCGCCCGTGCCGCGGTGACGCCGTCCCCGGCACCGGCCCCGGGCGCCGGGGACGGCGGCTGGAACACCAGCGTGCACCGGGTCCCTCCGCGCCGCCCCGGCCTGCGCTCCTTGCTGCGGCGCCACTTCGGCGTGGCCGCCGCCGTGGGCGGCGTCGCCCTGTTCGTCCTGGCACTGCTCGTCGGGATGGCGTTCTCCTAGGCGGGCTGCGTAGGCTCCGGGGCATGAGGATCTCCGTCTCCTCCGACATGGACGAACCCGTCGCCCGCTCCCTGGTCGCGCTGCTGCGCGAGCGGGGGCACGAGGTGGTGACCCACGGCGCGCTGCGCCCCGGGGACGACCCGCGGTGGGCGGTGTGCTCGGAGGCCGCCGCCCGCGATGTCGCCGACGGACGGGCCGACCAGGCGGTCGTGTGCTGCTGGACCGGCACGGGCGCGTCCATCGCCGCGAACAAGGTGCCCGGCGTACGGGCCGCCCTGTGCACCGACGCCCGCACGGCGGACGGAGCACGCCGCTGGAACGACGCCAACGTCCTGGCCCTCGGCCTCAGGCTGACCTCCGAACCGCTGCTGAAGGAGATCCTCGACGCCTGGTTCTCCGCCACACCGAGCGAGGACACCGAGGACCGGGACAACGTGGCCCACGTCGACCGCATGGACCTCCGCTGACCGGTCCCCTGCGGTCCCGTCGGCTCAGTGGTGAGGGCGGCCCGGTCGAGGGCGGGCCGCCGCCCGGACCCGTACGAGCCGGGACAGCGCGTCCTCCCGGAACAGGGCCCGGCCGGCCGTGATCCGCCGTTCGCGTCGCGGTCCCGGCTCCGTGAGGCGGGCCAGGGAGCGCAGGAGGGCGGGCTCGTCGGGGGCGTGGTCGCACAGGCCCAGGTCCGCCATGCGGCGTACGCCTTCCGCGCCGTGTCCGGGCAGGGGGCGGTGGCCGATGACCGGCAGCCCGGCGGCGAGGGCCTGGACGGCCGTCTGCCCGGCCGCGTTGTCCACCAGGGCGGCGCAGGCGTGCAGCAGGTCCGGCATGTCGGTCACCCAGCCGGGGGTGAGGACACCCGGTGTGCCGGACAGCGCGCGCCGCAGGCGTTCGTTGCGCCCGCACAGGACGACCGGCAGGAAGCCGTGCGCGGCGAGCAGCCGCGCGGTGCCGGGCAGGTGGCTGCCGGCTCCCCAGGCGCCCGCGGAGACCAGCACCGCGGGCCGGCCGCCGCCGTACCGTTGAAGCCGGCGCCGCCACCCGGCCGTTCCCGGCCCCTCGGAGAAGAACTCCGGTGCCACCACCGGACCGGTCGCCTCCGCCGGCCGGCCGGTGCCCCGGCGGACCTCGGCAGCGGTCTCCTCGCCGACACACAGATGGAGGTCGTTGCCCGGATGCAGCCACTGCCGGTGCACGGCGAAGTCGACGACGACCACCGCACTGGGGACCCGGAGCACCCCACGGCTGCGGAGATGGCCGGTGAGCTGGGCCGCCAGATGGAAGACGGGCACCACGACATCGGCCCGCCACTCCCGCACCAGGCGCATCAGCCGACCGCCCGCGAGCCGCGCCAGCGGGGTGCCGCGCTGCCGCCCGCCTTCGAGGCGTACCTGCTGAGCATGCTCGCCAAGCAGCCGGAGGAGCGGCCCACGGCCCGGCAG
>NZ_POTZ01000694.1 GCF_003236365.1 Streptomyces sp. NTH33 | reverse complement strand
TGCCCGACGGGCGTCAGCACCCACCGGTACACCCACACGAGCGGTACGACGACCAGCACACGCCCGAGCCACAGGAGTGCCCGGCCGACGGGCACGGCGACGTACCGCCACAGCGCCACCCACGGCCGGACGAACACCGCCCGCCCGAGCCACGCCAGCGCCCGCCCGGTCGGCCGCAGCACGGTGTCGCGCAGGAACCGCCCGCCGACGACGAGCGCGTCCCACGCCATCCGCACCGGCACGACCAGCACCAGCACGACGATCCGTACGGGCATCCGGACCGCCGCCACGAGGCAGCCCTCGGGCGGCCGCTCCCCCGCCCCCGGCTTGTCGAGTTCCATACCGGGAAGGACGCGGCGGCACGCCGTCCGGATCCATGCGCGCGTGCCGGTGTTCTCTCCTCGGGCAGGGGATCAGGCCCGGCCCGGTCCCGGCCTCAGGATGTGTTCAGGAGCCGCCGCGGCTCTGGGCCTCGGCGGTGGCGATCGCCTGGGCGTCCGACTCGGCCACCGCGACGGCGAAGCCGAGCGCCTTGGTGATGTGGGCCGCTGCCGCCATGACGCGTGCCGTGCCCACCACGGGAGCGATCGCCACGAGAACGTCCTGCACCTGCTCGAGCGTCAGGTTGGCCTTGACCGCGGGATCGACGTGGGCGAGGTAGGAGATCGCCGGTGCGTCCATGGCCGCGAGCGCGGCGATGCGGGTGAGGATGAGCGTGCTCTCGTCCATGTGGCACCGCTCGACCGAGTCCATGGTCATGGCGGCGAGCGTGTCGAGAACGGGAGCCTCCGACGCTGTAGCCATCTCGGGACCACCTTCCGGTGCTGTGCGGGACCGGCACGCGGCACCCGCACAGCACGGCACCCGCGTGCCCGTTGCTTGCCCTTTCACCGTAGGGGCCCGGCAAACCCCCCGCACATCGGACCGTACGGGCGAACTCAGCGCACGTTTCAGCCGGCCGGAGAGTTCTTGACCGTCAGCGGCAGCAGCTTCTTGCCGGTCGGGCCGATCTGGATGGACGTGTCCATGGCAGGGCACACCCCGCAGTCGAAGCACGGCGTCCAGCGGCAGTCCTCGACCTCCGTCTCGTCGAGGGCGTCCTGCCAGTCCTCCCAGAGCCAGTCCTTGTCGAGGCCGGAGTCGAGGTGGTCCCAGGGGAGGACCTCCTCGTAGGAGCGTTCGCGGGTGGTGTACCAGTCGACGTCGACGCCGTAGGGGGCCAGGGCCTTGTCGGCGCAAGCCATCCAGCGGTCGTAGGAGAAGTGCTCGCGCCAGCCGTCGAAGCGGCCGCCGTCCTCGTAGACCGCGCGGATGACCGCGCCCACGCGGCGGTCGCCGCGGGAGAGGAGGCCCTCGACGATGCCCGGCTTGCCGTCGTGGTAGCGGAAGCCGATCGAGCGGCCGTACTTCTTGTCACCGCGGATCTTGTCGCGGAGTTTTTCGAGACGGGCGTCCGTCTCCTCCGCCGAGAGTTGGGGCGCCCACTGGAACGGGGTGTGGGGCTTGGGGACGAAGCCGCCGATGGAGACCGTGCAGCGGATGTCGTTGGAGCCGGAGACCTCGCGGCCCTTCTGGATCACCCGGGTCGCCATGTCGGCGATCTGCAGGACGTCCTCGTCCGTCTCCGTGGGCAGGCCGCACATGAAGTACAGCTTCACCTGGCGCCAGCCGTTGCCGTACGCCGTGGCGACGGTGCGGATCAGGTCGTCCTCCGAGACCATCTTGTTGATGACCTTGCGGATGCGTTCCGAGCCGCCCTCCGGGGCGAAGGTCAGGCCCGAGCGGCGGCCGTTGCGCGTCAGTTCGTTCGCCAGGTCGATGTTGAAGGCGTCGACCCGGGTGGAGGGGAGCGACAGGCCGATCTTGTCGTCCGCGTAGCGGTCGGCCAGGCCCTTGGCGATGTCGCCGATCTCGCTGTGGTCCGCGGAGGACAGCGAGAGCAGGCCGACCTCCTCGAAGCCCGTCGCCTTCAGGCCCTTGTCGACCATCTCGCCGATGCCCGTGATGGAGCGCTCGCGCACCGGGCGGGTGATCATGCCGGCCTGGCAGAAGCGGCAGCCCCGCGTGCAGCCGCGGAAGATCTCCACCGACATGCGCTCGTGGACCGTCTCCGCCAGCGGGACGAGGGGCTGCTTGGGGTACGGCCACTCGTCCAGGTCCATCACCGTGTGCTTGGACACCCGCCACGGGACGCCCGACCTGTTGGGGACGACCCGGCCGATGCGGCCGTCGGGGAGGTACTCGACGTCGTAGAAGCCGGGGACGTACACCGCGCCCGTGCGGGCCAGGCGGAAGAGGAGTTCCTCGCGCCCGCCCGGGCGGCCCTCCGCCTTCCAGGCGCGGATGATCCCGGTGACCTCCAGCACCGCCTGCTCGCCGTCGCCGATGACCGCGCAGTCGATGAAGTCGGCGATCGGCTCCGGGTTGAAGGCCGCGTGGCCGCCGGCCATCACGATCGGGTCGTCGTCCGTGCGGTCGCGCGCCTGGAGCGGGATGCCCGCCAGGTCCAGGGCCGTCAGCATGTTCGTGTAGCCCAGCTCGGTGGAGAAGGACAGGCCGAACACGTCGAAGGCGCGCACCGGGCGGTGGCTGTCGACCGTGAACTGCGGGAGGCCGTGCTCCCGCAT
>NZ_POTZ01000693.1 GCF_003236365.1 Streptomyces sp. NTH33 | reverse complement strand
CCCCGGTGGGGCTCCGCCCCCGCGCCCCGGCGAAGACTCCGCCCCTGCACCCCTGGTGGCTCGGGCCAACCGGTCCGCCCGGCTCGGCAGGAGGAAGAGCTCCGGCCCAGGGACCGGCGGGGTGCTCTGACTCAGGTTTCACGAGGCTTCGGGCCCGTGGGGCAGGCACTGCAACACCCCCCCGGGCCCGGTGCCGCGCGTCGTCGCCGTCCTATCCCTGCGGGTGGTGCGCCGGAATCGGCGGCAGGTCGCCCGTCGTCTCGTAGGACGACAGCATGTCGATGCGGCGGATGTGGCGTTCGTCGCCGGAGAAGGGGGTGGCCAGGAAGGTTTCGACGAACTTCGTCGCCTCCTCCAGCGTGTGCATGCGCGCGCCCACCGCGACGACGTTGGCGTTGTTGTGCTGGCGGCCGAGGGCGGCCGTCTCCTCGCTCCAGGCGAGGGCCGCGCGGACACCCTTGACCTTGTTCGCGGCGATCTGCTCACCGTTGCCGGAGCCGCCGATCACGATGCCGAGGGAGTCGGGGTCGCCGGCCGTGCGCTCGGCGGCGCGCAGGCAGAAGGGCGGGTAGTCGTCCTGGGCGTCGTAGATGTGCGGGCCGCAGTCGACGGGCTCGTGGCCCGCCGCCTTGAGCCACTCGACGAGGTGGTTCTTGAGTTCGAAGCCCGCATGGTCGGAGCCGAGATACACGCGCATGGTCCGAGTGTGACACGGCCGAACGGGGGGAGCCGCGCCGGGTGGGGCTCTATCACAGCCGCAAGAACCGTGTGAGATAAACCACAAACTCAGGGAAGCCGGAAGTAAAGATTAGGTTTTGAAGGTTCTCACCGCCCCAGCGCCTCAGTTTCACTGGACCAGGTCGTACACCGCTCGTACGGCAGACCGCTCACCCGGCGCAAAGGAAGCCCCCCATGACCTCGCAGCCGACCTTGCCGAAGACCGGAAGTGCCCACGCAAGCCCCCCAGGACACGGCTCCGGGCTCCAGGCCGGCCTCAAGAACCGCCACCTGACGATGATCGCCATCGGCGGTGTGATCGGTGCGGGGCTGTTCGTCGGTTCCGGCGCCGGCATCGCCACCGCGGGCCCCGGCATCCTGCTCTCGTACGCCCTCGTCGGCACGCTCGTCGTCCTGGTGATGCGCATGCTCGGCGAGATGTCCGCCGCCAACCCCACCTCCGGCTCGTTCTCGGCGCACGCCGACCGGGCGCTCGGCGGCTGGGCCGGGTTCTCCATCGGCTGGCTGTACTGGTTCTTCTGGGTCGTCGTCCTGGCCGTGGAGGCGACCGCCGGGGCGAAGATCCTCTCCGGCTGGGTTCCGGCCGTGCCCCAGTGGGGGTGGGCGCTGATCGTCATGGTGGTGCTGACCGCGACCAATCTGGCCTCCGTCGGCTCCTACGGCGAGTTCGAGTTCTGGTTCGCCGGGATCAAGGTCGTGGCGATCAGCGCGTTCGTCGTCATCGGTCTGCTGGCCGTCTTCGGCGTGCTGCCCGGCGTGCACAGCGACAAGGCGGGGCTCGGCAACCTCACCGGCCACGGCGGCTTCCTGCCGCACGGGCCCGGCGCGATCCTCACCGGTGTGCTGCTCGTCGTCTTCTCCTTCATGGGCAGTGAGATCGCGACACTGGCCGCCGGCGAGTCGGAGGACCCGCAGCGTGCCGTCACCAAGTCGACCAACAGCATCATCTGGCGCATCGGCGTCTTCTACCTCGGCTCGGTCTTCGTCGTCGTGGCCCTGGTCCCCTGGAACGACAAGTCGGTCACCGACAAGGGCTCCTACGTCGCCGCCCTCGACTCCCTCGGTATCGCGCACACCGGTCAGATCATGAACTTCATCGTGCTGACCTCGGTGCTGTCCTGCCTCAACTCCGGCCTCTACACCGCCTCCCGCATGGCCTTCTCGCTCGGCGAGCGCGGGGACGCGCCGAAGGCGTTCGCGCGGACCAACGGCCGTGGTGTGCCGGTGGCCGCGATCACCGCGTCGGTCGTCTTCGGCTTCGTGGCCGTGTTCTTCAACTACAAGTTCCCGAACTCCGTCTTCCTCTTCCTCGTCAACTCCTCCGGTGCGGTCGCCCTGTTCGTCTGGCTGGTGATCTGCCTCTCGCAGTTGCGGATGCGCAAAATCATCCAGCGGGAGGCCCCGGAGAAGCTGGTCGTGAAGATGTGGCTGTACCCGTACCTGACCTGGGCGGCGGCCGGGCTGATCGTCTTCGTCCTCGGCTACATGCTGACCGACACCGCGCACGACGGCCGCGAGACCGTGCTGCTGTCGCTGCTGGTCGCGGCGATCGTGCTGGTGATCGCCTTCGTCAGGCAGAGGGCCGGGAACGGCCGGGCGGCGGTCGCGGCGCGGGCCGGCGCGGAGGCGACGGAGAACGTCCCGGTCGGCTGACGCGAGTACGGCACGCGCGCGTGAGGGAGTCCTACGGGGCTCCCTCCGCTCTTCCCCCGCTCCTCACAGCACCGTGAAGCTGTCCTGGACCCTCTCGTACGTCGGCAGCGCCCGCTGCTCCGTGTCCGACCGGTACCAGGTGCTGACCTGGTACGACTTGCCGTCCGCGTCGAAGCCGAGCAGGCGGGCGTGCCAGGGGGCGCCCTCCACGGTGGGCGAGGGCCCGGTGGAGGCGGAGGGGTGCGC
>NZ_POTZ01000692.1 GCF_003236365.1 Streptomyces sp. NTH33 | reverse complement strand
TCCTTGCGCCCCAGCCGCCGCCCGGCGACCGTGTGCCGTCCGGCCACCTCCTCCAGCAGCTCCGCGAGAACCTCCTCGTTCGTCCACTTCGGGCGCCACCCGGCGTCGTGCAGCCGACTCCCGCTCACCACCCACGGGTACATCGTGTACGCCAGGTCCCCCGCCGGCGACGGCGTGAGCCCGATGCGGTGCAGCCGGGCCGCCGCCCCCAGCGCGACCGCCGACGGCAGCTCCATCCGCCGGATCCCGCTGAGCTCCTCGACCTCCTCCTGCTCCAGCCACCCGTCGCACCCCACGGCCAGCTCCCCGTCGACCTTCTCCAGCACGGCGTACTCCAGCGCACCGCACAGGTCCTCCACGTGACAGAACTGCCACGCGGGCCGCGACCCGGCCACGACCAGCAGCCGAGGCGACTCGAAGTACCTGGTCAGCGCGGTGTCCGTGCCTCCGACCAGCACGGCCGGCCGCACCACGGTGACGTTCAGCCCCGGATGGGCCCGCGGCGCGCGCCGCGCCAGCCGTTCGATCTCCAGCAGGTCCCCGACGCCGGTCGCCTCGGCGGTCGCCCGCAGCTCCGCGTCCTCCGACAGCGGCAGCTCGTTGTCGGGCAGCGCCCCGTACACCATCGCGGAGGTGCACAGCACCACGCGGTGCACCCCGGCCGCCGCGGCCGCGGTCAGCACGGTCTGCGTTCCCCGGACGTTGTAGGCCGTACGGGCGGCGGCGTCGGTCTCCAGGTCGAGGTCGAGCGCCAGGTGCACCACGACGTCCGCGCCGCGCAGCTTGTCCGCGATCGCCGGGTCCCGCACGTCGAGGATGTGCCACCGCGCCGCCGCGCACTCCCCGCGCCGCTCGTCGATGGCGATGACCTGTCCGACCTCGCCGGACTCGGCCAGCCGCTCGGTGAGCAGCGCGCCGACCCCGCTCGCGGCTCCGGTGACCGCGACGACGGGCCCCCGGACGGCGGGAGTGCTTTCATGGTTTCGCGCTGCGCGAACCTGCGGATCTGGGGAACTCACCGGGCGTCTCCAGAGGTTGTGTTCCATACGGGCGCGAAGGACGCGTACGTACCAGGTGGCATCCATCCTGCCGCAGGCGTTCTGTCGGCGAAGCACCGAGGCTCCAACGGCTCTCGGTGTCTACGCTGGGTGGTGTTGTCGGGCAGCCGCGCCGCCGGAGAGAACCGGTGGCCCTACCAGCCGAGGAACCCCGTGAGTGACACCCCATTCGGATTCGGCCTTCCGCCGGAGGAGCCGGACGACGGCGACGAGGGCAAGAAGAAGGACCAGCAGAGCGGTGGTGGGCAGGGACCGGCCAACCCGTTCGGTTTCGGGCGGCCCGGTGCCGGAGGCTTTGGCGGCCCCGGCGCCGACAATCCGCTCGCAGCCATGTTCGGCTCGCTGAACCCCACCGACCTGGGCGCCGCGTTCCAGCAGCTCGGCCAGATGCTCTCCTACGAGGGCGGCCCGGTGAACTGGGACATGGCCAAGCAGATCGCCCGCCAGACGGTCGCCCAGGGCACCCCGGACGGCACGAAGGACACGAGCGTCGGCCCCGCCGAGCGCACCGCGGTCCAGGACGCCGTCCGCCTGGCCGACCTGTGGCTGGACGACGTGACGTCCCTGCCGTCGGGCGCCGGCTCCGCGGTGGCGTGGTCCCGCGCGGAGTGGGTCGAGGCGACCCTGCCGGCCTGGCAGGAGCTCGTCGACCCGGTCGCCGAGCGCGTCGGCACCGCCATGGGCGACGTGCTGCCGGAGGAGATGCAGGCTATGGCCGGCCCGCTGATCGGCATGATGCGCTCCATGGGGGGCGCCATGTTCGGCACGCAGATCGGGCAGGCCGTCGGCGTGCTGGCCGGCGAGGTCGTCGGCTCCACCGACATCGGCCTGCCGCTCGGCCCGGCCGGCAGGGCCGCGCTGCTGCCGGTGAACATCGAGACGTTCGGCAAGGACCTGGGCGTGCCCAAGGACGAGGTGCGGTTGTACCTCGCACTGCGCGAGGCCGCCCACCAGCGCCTGTTCGCCCATGTGCCGTGGCTGCGCTCGCACCTGTTCGGCGCGGTCGACGGGTACGCGCGCGGGATCAAGGTCGACACCGCGAAGCTGGAGGACGTGGTCGGCCAGTTCGACCCGCAGAACCCCGAGCAACTGCAGGACGCCCTGCAGCAGGGCATGTTCCAGCCGGAGGACACCCCCGAGCAGAAGGCCGCCCTGGCCCGCCTGGAGACCGCTCTGGCACTCGTGGAGGGCTGGGTGGACGCCGTGGTGCACGCGGCCGCGAAGCCGCGCCTGTCGTCCGCGGACGCGCTGCGCGAGACGCTGCGTCGCCGCCGTGCCTCGGGCGGCCCGGCCGAGCAGACGTTCGCCACACTGATCGGCCTGGAGCTGCGCCCGCGCCGGCTGCGCGACGCCTCCCGCCTGTGGGCCTCGCTCACCGACGCGCGCGGGATCGAGGGCCGCGACGCCCTGTGGGCCCACCCGGACATGCTGCCCACGGCCGCCGACCTGGACGACCCGGACGGCTTCGTGCACCGCGAGCACATGGACTTCTCCGAGCTGGACAAGATGCTCGGCGAGGCGGCGGGCGGTGCCGCGCCCAAGCCGGACCTTCGGAAGAAGGAGGAGAAGGACGAGGGCGACGGGGGCGACGGGGGCG
>NZ_POTZ01000691.1 GCF_003236365.1 Streptomyces sp. NTH33 | reverse complement strand
GTGCCGGCGGCTGGTCCGTGGGGGTGTGGGGCAGGCAGGCCGAGGTCAGGGTGACGGGCATGGCAACTCCCTTGGTCAGTGGGGTGGTTGTCTCTCCGCGCGCACGGTGGCCTGTCACCCGGGCCTGGCTTGGCATGGGCGATGCGCTTCCGTCCGGTGGGCGAAGGGTCGTAATCGATCTGTCACGGAAGGTAAGGGCGGCAGGGTCAATGTGTCCAACATTTTGGAGATAATTGCCCCCTCCGCGTGATGGACCGCAGCGGCGCTCCCCGGCAGACTGTGGGCGACCACAGCGCGAGAGAGGGCAGCATGACCACGAGGCGTACGCCGACGGAGCGGCAGAAACGGCTGGGTGCCGAGCTGCGGAAGATGCGGCTCGCGGCAGGAGTCACCACCGAGTACGCGGCCGGCCTGCTCGGTATCGACCGGACCCGACTGTCCAACATGGAGTCCGGAATCCGGCCCTTCTCGGCGGACCGCATCCGCACACTGGCCTGCAACTACTCCTGTGCTGACAGCGGTTACGTCGACGCACTGGTCGCCATCGCCGAGAACAAGGAGCGGGGCTGGTGGGAGCAGTACCGGGGAACCCTGCCCGCCGGGCTCCTGGACATCGCCGAGCTGGAGTGGCACGCCACGCGAGTGCGGACGGTGCAGTTCATGCACGTGCCTGGGCTGCTACAGACCGAGGACTACGCCCGTGGCGTCTTCGCCGCCGTACTGCCACCGCTGAGTCGGCTTGAGGTGGAGTTGCGGGTGGCACACCGCATGGAGCGCCAGCAGGTCTTCGAGCGGCCCGGGCCCCTCCCGTATGTCGCGTACATCCATGAGGCCGCGCTGCGCATGCGGTTCGGCGGTGACGACGTGACTCGACACCAACTGGACCACCTGGCCGCCCAGTCCGAGCGGGACGGCATCGACATGCGGGTGATTCCGACGAACGTGAGCGGATTTCCGGGGGCGGGGCATGCGCTGCTCTACGCGGACGGCGTCGTGCCTCAACTCGACACCGTGCAGCTGGACTCCGCACATGGGCCGGAATTCACCAGCGCGGAAGCCCAGCTCAGCAAGTACCGTGCCCACTTGGACTGGATGGACGACGCGGCGCTGCCTCCGGCGGCTTCGCGCGACCTCATCCGAACCGTCGCCCGCGAGCTGTGAGGAGACCACCGTGGCTGAGATCGACTGGGAAGAGCCCTTCTGCGGCGAAGGCAACAACTGCTTCCGCATAGGGACCGACACCGACGGCAACGCCTACATCGCCGTCGCCGAACAGGAGGACCGCCCCCTGACCGACAGCCGTGAAGCCCTCCGCGCCCTCATCCTGGAGATCAAGGCGGGGAGGGCCGACCACCTGCTGTAGGAGCGGCGCTTCGGAGTCACGACCGTCAACGGTTCAGGTCCATGACCCCGACTCCGAGCCCGTTGTAGGCCTCCGGCGCGACAGTGGCCACCAGCGCGCCGTCGGGAAGCATCGGGTTGGGCCGGGCCACATGCACGGCTGCTGCGACACCGAAGGCGACACTGTCGCGGAGCAACTCGGCGACGGTCATGGCCATCGCGTAGTCGTCATCGATGACGCTCAATACGTCCAGCAGCACACCCGCATGGGCGACAATCCCCGCACGCTCCCGCTCAGCCTCCAACAGGCACAGCACAGGCACCCACAGGCGCACGTCGTCGCTGGAGGCCGCGGCATGGATGAGGCCGGAGACCTGCTTGTTGCCGCCCATCGCCAGCAGCGTGGAACTGTCCAGGACGTAGTGTTCGATCACCTGGCTCAACCGGATGACTCCGTTTCCGCGAGCGCGGCACGGTGTGCGGCGGTGGCTGCCCGCATCTTGCGCCGCATCTCCGCGGACTCCTCGTCCGTCACGTAATGCCCGAACCGCTCGGCGAGCAGGTCACGGGTGCGGTCGGCCCTGGCCTTGATCTGCTCGGGGGTCAGGGTTTGAGCAGCTATCTCCTGCATGAGGGCACGCAGACTGGTCCCCCGCGCCTCGGCCACGGCAGCGAGCTGATCACGAACTTCGGCGGGCACGCGGATCATGACGTCGGACATGCTGACAGTATACGCGGCGTATACGCCGGTGGGCGAGGTACGCGTCCGCCGACGGTGGGATGGAACGGGCACAGAGACTCCAGGACCGCTCAGCTCTGGGTACGGGGGAACGAGACCTCCACTCGGCGGTTCTTCTTGCGGCCGTCCTCCGTGGAGTTGTCCGCGATGGGGTACTGCTCGGCGTAGCCGCGGACGTCGAAGGTGACGTTCGGGTCGTTCAGGCCTTGGGAGAGGAGGTCCTGGACAGCGTTGGCGCGCTGCTTGGACAGGACGACGCCGTGTGCGTGGGTGCCGAGGTTGTCCGTGAAGCCGAAGACGCGGACCTGGGTCGACTTCTGCTTCCTGATCTCCTCCGCGATCGCGTCGATACGAGCCTTCGCCCGGTCGCTCAGCTTCGCGCTGTCCTTGGCGAACAGCACCTCGGCCTGGAGGGCGAACGTCACGTCGGTGTTGGTGTCCTCACGGCGTTCCTCGCCGCCCTGGTCCTCGACCACCAACTTGATGTCGAGCACCTTGGGCTCGGCGAGGGTGGCACCCTCGGGGAGCTTGAGGTCGGGGTCGGCCGGGTCGACCTTCACGGGGGCGGAGGCGGAG
>NZ_POTZ01000690.1 GCF_003236365.1 Streptomyces sp. NTH33 | reverse complement strand
AGGCGAGCGGGCCGACCGCAGGCCCCGGCGTTCAGGTCGCCGCCGCTCTGCTGCGTCGCGGGGACCACATCGTGCTGGTACGTGAACAGCGCGACGGCGAGGAGATCTGGTCCATCCCCGGCGGCGGCGTCGAGCGGGGCGAGCTCTTCCAGGAGGCCGTCATCCGCGAGGTGGCCGAGGAGACCGGGCTGCGCCTGGCCGCGGTCGGCCCGCTCGCCTGCCTCGTCAACACCACGAGCGACCGCTACCCCTCCACGGTGGTGTGCACCTTCGAGTGCACCGACTGGGACGGGGACATCACCGTCCACGACCCCGACGGCAAGGTCACCGGCGCGGTCCTGCTGCCGGTGGAGGAGGCCAAGAAGGTCCTCGCGTCCTCCAACGCGTCCCGGCCCGAGATCGAACCGCTGCTCGCCTACCTGGAGGGCGCCCCGGCCGGCCGGGTGTGGGCCTACCGCGACACCGAACCGGTCAGCTGACCGCCCCACCCACCACTGGCCGGGCCAATGGACGAAAGGGGAAGCCATCCGCATGCCACTCACTCATGACCCGGATGCGACCGTCGCGGCGCTCGACCCACTGGGCGCCGATGCGGTGATGCGGGCCCTGCCGCACGCCAACCTCGCCGCGGACGTGACGTGGTTGCACCAGCGCGCCGCCCTGTTGGCCCGGCGGTCCGCCGAGGTCCTGAGCGCCGCCCCCGCGCAGGCGGCGCTCCGGGACCTGGGCATGCTCACCGCCTCTCTCGCCCGTCACACCGGGCACAGTGCCCCGGCGCCCTGCGTCGAAGCCGCCCTGCTGCGCCTGGGCGCACTCACCGGTGAAGTCCCCCGCGAGACGGTGTACTCCTACGCCACCCGCAACCCGCGCGGACTACGGCGCCGCTCCTTCACCGACACTCCCGGCGAGCACCTGTTCATCGACGAGGTCACCGCCGCCAGCCATACCCTGGAGGCCGCGATCGACCTCCTGGTGCACCTGCCGAAGGCTGACAATGAGACCGCCGCGACCGCACTGGCCGACCAAGTCGCCCAGCATCTGCGCGCCTTCAGCACCCACCTACTGCGCGTCAAACGGAACCTGACCCCGGAGTTCTTCACGGGGCAGTTACGCCCGTACTATCCGCCGCTGGAGATAGCCGGCCGCACCTACTACGCGCCCGGCGGCGCGCAGATGCCGCTGCTCGTCGTGGATGTCCTGCTGCTCGCCCAGGCGTCCACCGGCCCGCTCGCCCGCTGGTACGCGCAGTACGTCGCCGGCAACGTCCTCTACCTGCCCCCGCACCACCGCGCCCTCATCGAGGACGCGGGCAGCCGGCCCGGCCTGGCCCGGCTCGCCCGCCACGCCGCGCACCTGCGCCCGGCCGCCCTCCGGCTCCTGGGCGAACTGCGCCGCTTCCGACTGCCGCACCGCGAGCTGGCCCGCACCAACATGGCCGTCCGCCCCGACGGCTCGCTGGGCAGCGGCGGCTACACCACCCACGCCCTGGACCGCCTGCTGGACGTCACCGAATCCGCCCGCGCCCTCCTCACCGCCGGGAGCCCCGTATGAACATGGCCGCGTCCATCGACACCGACTTCCCGCCCTTCCCCGTCGGCACGCCGCGCTCCGCCCTCACCCATCAGCTCACCTCGCCGCCCGAACCGGTCGCGAGGCGCATACGCCTGACCTACCCGAGTCGGATCAACGCCATGGCCCTCGACTCCAGCAAGATCGTCCCCAGCCAGGCCGCCTACCTCGCCGGGGAACTCCTGATCACCTGCGACCTGATGCGCGAGGCCGAGGTCGAGATCGTCCCCGACGGCCTCGCCGTGCAGACCGCCCCGGACTGCGCCCATCCCGTCCTGGCCCGCCACGCCGCCCTGCTCATGCGCGACGCCCTCGGCATCCGCGAGCGCCTCCGCGTCCGCGTCACCGCGCCCGACCTGCCCGCCCATCTCGGCCTGGGCTCCAGCAGCGGCCAGCTCGCGGCCGTGGCATCCGCCGTCAACGAGCTGTACGGCAGCCCCGCCGCCCCGCGCCAGCTGATCAAGTTCCTGGCCCGCAACCACGGCGAAGAGATCGACGGCGACGAGCAGCACCTCCTACCCGTCCAGTGCCTGGGCGGCTCCGCGACCGCCGGCCTCATCCCCGGCGCCGTCCAGGTCATCGCCGGAGCCCAGGTGCCGCTGCTGAAGGCCAACCTGCCAGCAGACCTCCACCTGGTACTCGGCATGCCGCACCAGCCGCTGCTCTGGGATGCGCGCGCCAGCCTCGCCGCCGAAGCCCGCCACTTCGACGCCTTCGCCGCCACCGGCCGCACCCACGGACCCGAGATCGCCTACCGGCTCCTGCACGACGCCTGGCCCGCCCTCGAAGACGGCGACCTGCGCCCACTCGGCCAACTGCTGTTCGACTACCGCTTCCGCATGGGCAGCCTCGCCAACTGCGCGTTCTCCCACCCCGACCTGCTGGCCACCGGCGCGAAGATCGAGCACATCTTCACCGACCGCCTCGCCGACATCCTCACCCTCTCCTCCGTCGGCCCCACCTTCGCCGCCCTCACCCGCACCCCCGAGACGTGCGAGCAGGCGTTCACCGCCGCCGGGCTGCGCCCCCTGCGCTGCCGCCCCTGGAACCGCGGCTACACCCTGACCCGCCAGGAAGCCCGGTGACGC
>NZ_POTZ01000068.1 GCF_003236365.1 Streptomyces sp. NTH33 | reverse complement strand
CCCCCGTGGGTCACCCCCCGCGAGTCACCCCTGCCGGGCCTCGCACCGATAAGTGTGGTGTGCAGCAGTCTTACCAGAGGACGCCGACAATGAGCAGTCGTCAGCACGGAATCTGTGTTCCCGGAGCTGCCACGACCTCCCGTAGGCCACACTTCCCCCTGTTGCTCTCGCCGACTGCCTCATGTGGTCCTCTACCGAACCTGGAACGGTTCAGCTGGATACGCTCTGTGACTGGTCGGTCGGCCAGCTGGGTGGGTGTCTCGCTCAGTCGGCCTTCCCCTCGGTGGGTAGTCTGGGGCAGACCACCGAGTGCCGCGCCGTGAGGAGGCGGCCGGAGCGGCAGGGATTGGTGGAGCAGTGGGTGCGCGGCTGTGACGCTCGTTTGACGCTCGGGCTTTCACAAGAGTCTTCTGGCGCACGGAAAAGGGCATCTGATCTGCGGCTTTGCCCGGCAGGCGTGACTCGAGCATGTTTCCGATGACGTCGCACGTGGAGTGCGTGGCGGTTTTGGAGCCCACTACGAAGGGTGTCTGACCTGCTATTTCTTGTGAATCGGCCAGGATGGCCGGGCGTGCTCGACCTGTTTTCCGAAGTCCACCGCGTGGAGCAGGTGCGGAGCGCTCTGGCCCGACTTGGTGAGGGCGGTCGGGGAAACGTCTTCACGCTCGTTCGACGCTGCTTCTGGTGGCACGTCAGGTATGGCGGACCGGAGCTCGGCGGCGGCGAACGACGCTACCGGCCGCCACAGGTCGGCTGGGGCGCCTGAACGCAGGGAAACAGGGCGGGGTTTCTCTGGCGACTGTCGTTCCTCGGCCATCGTTCCGCGCGTTGCCGTTCAGGCCGCGATCCGTGAACGCGTCCGGAACGGGGTGGCCCGCCCGGCCCCCCGGCCGTGCCGTCCCAGCCCACCGGTTCATGGCGGTGTCCAACGGCGGATGAACCAGGACTGCGCTTGCCTCGGGGGGAGGCGGTCGTATTGCAGCAGACAGCGCGGGCCGAACCTCTCGTACCCACTTCACACTGGCAGCAGTGGACTGTTGTGGCATTGCCTAGCCACGTGATCGGGCTGTCGGACAGAATGTGTTCATGCCTGAGTCTCTTGAAGTCGAGTTAGCGGGAGCGGTGTTGCGGCTGGAGTTGTCCGATGTCGGTGAACCCGCTTCGGATGTCGGCCCGGTCCAGGAGGACGAATCCTGGCCGGATCTTCCGGAGGGCTTCGGCACGGTGACGCCAGTGTCCGCCCGGCGCGGTCGCGCCGCGGTGGTTGCCACAGAGGGTTTGCGGCTCATGCTCAGCCCGCTGGGGCCGTTGCTCGAGGAGGTGCACCGTTCGGTCACCAGCGTTGCCGACCCACCCCAGCAGCTCTCGGTCACGTTCGGAATCCAGGTGGGGCAGGACCTCAAGCTGGGCATTGTGGGTGTGAACGGCCATGCCACGATGACGGTTTCGGCCACCTGGGACGTCGACGACACCCGAAGGGCCTGATAGATGGGGAGGTTCCGCCGATCGGGGGACATCAGGCCGACTTTGGTATCGGTGTTGGAGGCAGAAGCTCCGTCCGCTGCGGGTGCCGCTCCGTCCGTTGCGGGTGCCGGGGCACTCCTCTCCCCACGCTACGTTCTGACCTGCGCGCACGTGGTCAATCACGCACTGGGCAGGCAGCAGATGGACATCGAACCGCCGACGCGTTCCGCACGTCTCGAAGTGATGGTGCGTCAGGGCTCGGTACGGCACCGGAGCACGGCGCGGCTGGTGGTGTGGGTGCCTCCTCGCCGGAGTCCCGGGAACAACTGGGGGGAGGGGGACCTGGCGGTGCTGGAGCTCGATAAGGCCGCCGCACCCCCGATGCGCGCCGTGGCGTGGCAGGACATGACGGAAAGACTCAGGGTTCGGGCGTGGCACGGTGGTGGTGACACCGGCACCTTCGCCGACACCACCATCAAAGCCGCCGATGCCTGGTACTACTACGCCGACGCCGACCTCAGGGGTGCTTCCATCCAGCATGGTTACAGCGGCGGTCCGTTGTTCAGGGAGGACGACCTCACGGTTGCCGTCGGACTTGTGACCAACCACGTCATCAACGAGACGCCGTTATCGGACAGACAGGTCGTGCGGCGCACCCTGACGGTGCCGTGGCAGCGCATTCGCGACGAGCTCGTCCGGGCAGACGCGCACGACGTGCTCGACGCATGCCTGCCCGCCCCCTTCACCGACACGGGCAACGTGCCGGACGGCGCCGTCGACCTTCTGCTGCAGCTGTTCGACCGCACGGAACAACTGGAATACCAGGCCAACCGGCTGGCGAAGAAACTCGGCCTTCACATGACCACCGAGGAGCCGGATACAGCCGTTCTCCCGCTGGAGGAAGAACTGGCCGTCCTTCTGTTCACCGAAGGACGTGCGCTCCCCACCTTGGCGGAGCTGCTCACGGAAGTGGTGGGCGAGGAACGCCGGAAGACACTCGACCGACTGGTGGCGCTCGGGCGGACGGAGAAGGGAGTCCGCCTCCTGTCCGTCGGGGAGCATCAGAGGCTCCTCGCGCTGCTGACACCCGTCAACGCCGCCCACCCCCGCCTCCTTTGTCAGGCGACCCGCCACGTACTGCAGTTGGCCCACCGTCTGCCCGAATGGATCTACGACGGCACCATGCCGGAGGCGCGACTGGCGGCGGCCGTCGACGATCTCGACCAGGACAACGCGGACACGATGCCGCCTTTGCTGCGGCTGGCCGTCTTCCTGTCCGCCGCCGTCACCGACAGAGCGATCAGGAACGAGCTGGACGCCTGGTGCGACGATGTCGGCCGGCGCCTGGGCCGCGATCGGTCCCTCTTGATGGATTGCCGTGCGCAGGCTTCGTCGTGGGTCAAGTCCCGGCGTCGGTCGCTGACGCGGATCGTCGTCGACCTGTCCCGCAACGACGCGGGCTGCGAGCGATACACCTGTCACATCTGGCGGGTGCGCGAGGGCCGGGCACCGGAGGAGGCGGGCATCTCGGCCGGGCCGTACACCCCGGAGGAGATCGGACGGGAGATCCACGGGCTGGCCGGGGAACACGGCAACGGAGGCGACGAGGCCGCTCCCTGGATCGACGTGGTGGTCGGAAGAGAACATCTCGACGTGCCCGTCGACGGATGGACGGCCTCCACCCTGCTGGACGAACTCGCCGCGCTGGGGATCTCGTCCTCGGCTGTGGAGGACAGCCCCCTGGTGCTGGGGGCGCAGTACCAGATGGCGTTGCGATTGCGCGAGTACCACAGGGAAACGGAAAAAGAGAACGACCGCCGCTACATGCTCGCGCGGCGCTGGGCAGCCGGGCGCACGGGCCCCCTCGTCATCAAGGAGGACATCGACCCGCGCGTGCTGTTGCGTGCGATGACAGACGAATACAGTGACGCGTCATGGGCCGTTCTGCATGGCGGGCCGGAGCGCCGCGAGTACGTCCTGGCGCTCTGCCTGTTCCACGGTGTCCCCGTGGTGCTCTGGGACCGTGAGGCCGCGCACGCGGAACATGCACAGCGGCTCGACGACATCGTCGGCGGCGTGGCGTTGTCCGATCTGCCGGAGGCGGTCCGAAGCTTCCGGGAAGACGTGTACTACGGGGCCAGGACGGTCGCCGCACGCCCCGCCATGGTCTGGGACGACCCCGGCATGGCGCTCCCCACACCGCCCGACTACGGGGATCCCCCCGACGCTCTGACGAACTCCGGAAGGATGGCTGCCAGGTGACTGCGAAGGACCTCGACGACAGCTGGCGGCTGTTCCGGGGCGACGGCCGGGCACGTGAGGTGGATCTCCCTGCGGCACCGCCATGGCGCCGGTTCGGCGGTGCCCCGCCAGGGGCAGGCCGACGGCGGGAGCGTCCGTATCTCATCGGATCCGACGAGGCGGACGTGGTCAGCGCGGCCCTGTTGCTGCGTCGGCCCCTCCTGGTCACGGGGCAGCCCGGGACCGGTAAGTCGTCGATGGCGCAGGCCGTCGCCCACGAGCTGGGTCTGGGCCGGGTGCTGCACTGGCCGGTCAACAGCCGGACCACGCTGCAGGACGGCCTCTACCACTACGACGCCATCGGCAGGTTGCGCGAGGCGAGCCTGCGGCGTGACCGGGACGGTGAGGTGGGCCCGGTGCGCGGGGATCCGGACATTGGTTCCTACATTCGCCTGGGACCATTGGGGACGGCGCTGCTCCCGGGGGCCCGGCCGCGGGTTCTGCTGATCGACGAACTCGACAAGGGAGACATCGATCTGCCCAACGACTTGCTGACCATTTTCGAGGACGGCGAGTTCGAGATCCCCGAGTTGGCCCGGCTGACCGGGGAGCAGGACCGCGCCCGGGTGGTGACCGCGGACCCAGGAGGCCGGGCGGACATCGAACGCGGCTGGTTGCGCTGCAAGGAGTTCCCGGTCGTCGTCATCACCAGCAACGGTGAACGCGACTTCCCCCCGGCGTTCCTGCGCCGCTGCGTCCGTCTCGATCTGCCCGAGCCGGACGAGGAGCGCCTGCGGGCGATCGTACGGGCGCACCTGGGGGACGGCGGCGGGTCCGAGGACGAGAGCCCTGAAGGGCTCGATGAGCTCGTGCGCGCGTTCCTGGCCCGGCGCGCGAGTGGCGAGCTGGCCACCGACCAGTTGCTCAACGCCGTCTTCCTGCGCCTCGGCGGTGTCGGCCTGGATTCCGATGGTCTCCTGGACGCCGTGCTGCATCGCCTCAGTGGGACGGTGTAGCAGAGCATGTTCGAGCGGGTGCTGAACGCCTTGGCGGACTGCGGAGTGGGTCTGTCGAGCGAGGAGTTCCTCGACGCCCTCTGGCTGGCCACCCGGCTGCCATCGGCCCCCGCCGGGGCGCTGGCGCGGATGGAGCAGATGTCCGGGGCGCCGTCGGACGACGGCCTTCAGGGGGGCGACCAGGGCGACTCCGGGCCGATGGACGCCGGTGGCCCGGCCACATACGCCCGGCCGGCCGGCCCGTTTCGGAGGCCCCGGCGCGGTAGGGGCGCCCTGCGCGGCGGCGCGGCTCCCGCTCCGGAGCCCGACCGCGCGTTCGCCGTGCCCCCGGCCGCCCCGGCCGTATCGGTCCGGCCTCCCGGCGAAAAAGCCCTCGGCGCGGCGGAACTCGCCCTCGGCCGTGCGCTACGCCCACTCCGTCTGCACCGGCCGGACCCGCGCCGCCCCGAGCCTGACATTCCCCGAACCGTGGCGGCCATGGCCGAGACCGGGCTCCCCGACATAGTGCTGCGCCTGGCCGACGGGCGTGGGCTGGACCTTGCGATCCTGGTGGACGACGGAGTGTCCATGCTGCCCTGGCAGCGCCTCGCCACCGAGGTACGACTCCTCATGGAACGCAGCGGCGCGTTCCGCGTCGTCCACACCTTCAGCCTGGACACCCGGAGCGCGGACGGACCACTGCTGGGCTATCGCCCCTTCGGCACGGCTCCCGCGACGCTCCCGCCCTCCGCCGTCGCCGACCCTTCGGGCCGCACACTGCTGATCGTGGTCAGTGATGGCGTGGGCCGGGCGTGGCGTGACGGCCGCATGCACGATCTACTCGACCGGCTGGCCAAGGTGAGCCCGATCGCCGTGCTGCACACGCTTCCTCGGCGGATGTGGGCCGGCACCGGCATTCGGGCGGAGCACTGGCGGGTGACCACGCGCCGCGCGGCGGCGGCCAACGCGACCTGGCGCATCACGGATCCGGTGCTGCCACCCGACCTACGGCCGTTCGACGGCACACCCGTCCCCGTCCTCGCTCCCACCCCCGACGCGGTGACCGCGTGGACTCGTCTGGTCGGGTCGGCGGGCACCAGTGCGCTGCTGCCCCTGCTGGCGCCCGCGCCCCGGCGCACCCCGTCCGACGCGCCGAGCGCCGCGCGGACTCGTACGCACCAGGAGCCGTACGCCGAGGTGCTGCGGTTCCGCTCCTTCGCGTCGACGGAAGCGTACCGACTCGCGGCGCACCTGGCGGCGGTCGCGCCACTGCCGGTGCCCGCGATGCAGCTCGTACGCCAGGCACTGGGCGCGTCGGTGGACTCCGGCCATCTCGCGGAGGTCTTCCTCAGCGGCCTGCTCCGCCGTGTCGGCGACATCGACCGGCCACCACAGCAGTGGCAGTTCGACTTCGCCGAAGGGACACGCCAGATCCTCCTCGGCGTGATCCCGCCGCCCGAGCTCGTACGGACCACCCGCGCGATCTCCAGCCGTCTGGCCGAGCTGAGCGGCGCCGCACCCAGCTTCCTCGCCTGGCTGCCGCATCCGGACGGCACGGATCACATCGACACCGGTCAACGGGCTCTCAGCTGGGTGGACGAGCGGGTCATGCGCCGACTGGGCGTTCCGCTGCCGGACGCCCCGACGCCCGCAGTCGCGCCGCCGCGGTACGACCTCGCTATCCGGACGACCCACTCACCGCCGACACCGCCGGGCATGGCGGCGAAAGAGGTGCTGATCCCGTGGGCCGCCGGGAAGGAAGCGGACCTCAAGCTCAAGACGGCGGAGGCATTGAGGGCGGGCGGTCTGATGCCGAGCGACGTGGCCGCGAAGATCGTCTTCATCGCTCCACCGGGACCGCAGGCCCTACCGGCGTACACCGCGGTGGCCGGATTCACCCACCGGTGGGTGGACGCCTACGCTGACGGCGGCCCGCTTGACATGGCGGGCCTCCATCTCGTCACGGAGCGCATCGGGGACGTGGCGCCGCCGGCCACGTTCCTGGTCTGGGCCCAGGCGGGCGGACCGCCCGCGGACGGCATGCCCACCGTGCCTTTCGACGTCGGCCCAGACGAGCGGCTGGACGAGACCACGGTGCGGACGGTGCGTTACGCGGCACGGCTGCGCATGGTTCCGCCGGACTCGGCGTCGGCCGCCCTGAACATGCTGGCCAGGATCGCGGCTCTGCGGACCAGGGGAGACACCGCGTGGCGTCTGCCGGTCCTGTCCACCGGCACCGAGCCGCCTCCGGCAGGCAAGTCGACTCAAGGACAGGGTGTCGACCTGGAGCTGATCAGGCAGACGGCGGACCGGTATCGCAAAGAAGCCGTGAAAGGGGGTGAGACGACGGAGGTGGTGCCGGTGCCCCCGGTATCCTCGCTCAACCGGCGCATCGCGGAGGCGAACGAGGCGGACCCTGCCGTGCTGCTGCGTCGGCTCGGCGTCACGTCGGAGGACGGGGTGCGGTGGACCTGCCCCCGTGATCGGGGCGACCACGGGGATGCCGGCCTGACAGTTGCCTCCCGTGCGCAGGTCTCCTGCAAACACTGTTACCCGCGCGCGGTCGGGCTGGTGCGACTCGTCGTGGACACCTTGTCCTTGACCCCGGATGAGGCGGCCGCGTTCGTCCTGAACGACTCCGGTGACCAGTTCCCGGCACCCGGTATGGCAGTGACCGCGCGTGTCACCGGCCGGACGCCGGAAGCGTATCGCTGCACCGTCCACGATCCCGTCACCGGGCAGGCGCACGACGCGATCCTGCCGGCACACGAATTCCGGGAGCTCCACAGGGACCGGCCGCTCTCGCGCTTGGCGAAGGGGGACCACGTTGTCGCGCTGATCCTCGAGCCGTCGGCCGGCGCCCTGGTTCTCTCCCTCACCGCCGCGGACCTGGTAGAGCGTGTTCTGGTCGGCTTCGTGCCCGAGCTGACGACCGGCGAGGTGGTGATCACAGGGATCGCCCGGGTCGCCGGAGCACTGACGAAGGTCGCCGCCGCGCCCACGAGGCCGGTGAGCACCGTCAGGGGAGCATTCGTAGGAAGGGACGCCGAGCGGATCAGGGGTGCCCAGCGCCTGCTGTCAGGGGGGACGACCAACGAAAGGTTCGAGGTCATCGCCTACTCCAGCGATCAGCGCATCCTCCTGGTCAACGCACTCGTCTACGCGGAGCCGACGGGGATTCTCATAGACCGGCAGCGAGCAGTCGTCGCCGTGCCGCACCACAAACTCCGTAGCGCCATAGGACGAGGTGGCTTGAATGCTCAGCTCGCCGGACAGCTCACAGGTCTGTACGTCAAGGTCGTTCCTGCGGGAACTGACCTCAGGTGGGAGATGGATTCAGCATCCGACGAATAGGCAGTGCACTCAGGGTACCGTCGCACGGCCCGCGACTGCGACCGAGGGCGGTACGCCCCCGGGCCGTGAGCCGCTGATTCGACCAGCAGACGAGTACGTCCGCCGTCCCAGTGAGGATTCGCATGTCTGAGCGATGTGCGACCCATCAGTCGGCTATGACGCTCGTTTGACGCCCCGGCTCCCAACGGGCAAGTCCGGGAATCCGTGAAACAATACCTGAACTGCAGTTATTTGCGACGGCGCGCCCCATGACGTGATTCCGATGACGTCGCACGTGGAGTGCGTGGCGATTCTGGAGCCCGCTGTAAAGGGGATCTGACCTGCGGTCCCCGGGGCGGCAGTACGTCTCGACGCTCAGCTGACGCTCGTCCTGACGTACCGTCATCTTCCTGTGAAACCCCGAGGCGTCGTCGCGACTCGGCGCGACCACCGACGACGCCCAGAGCCGGACGCCGTCAATGCGACGTGCGCGGAATTCGCTTGGGCGGGTGACGGTGTGGAGCGTGGAGCGGCGACTGTTTCGGTCAATCGGAGGGGGGACGGTGCTCGTGTGCCACAGGCGAACGGCGGCTGAGGGGTCGGGTCGGGGTGCCGGCGGGGCGGCGACACGCCGTGGTTGCCCTGCGGGTATGCCAGGTAAACGCGCCGGGCGGCATTGACCAATACCCCACGAACGTGACTTTCCGCATTCGGGCGACTGCGCTTCGCTTCTCCGTGTCGTCAGTGCCGTCCGGCCCGGGCTGACATCACATCCGGGTACGTGCCGGAGGCGTGAACCAAGGGAGTTCGAGTGGCTACATCTACGACCGTGGGCACCGTGTGGGGCAAGGGTGTCGACCTTCAGGG
Organism: Streptomyces sp. NTH33; assembly: GCF_003236365.1. Taxonomy (GTDB): domain Bacteria; phylum Actinomycetota; class Actinomycetes; order Streptomycetales; family Streptomycetaceae; genus Streptomyces. The sequence continues at coordinate 14,021 of NZ_POTZ01000068.1, read as the reverse complement.
GACGCTGTCGAGCGAGCCCGTGCCGGTGCTGAATGCCGACAACCGCCTGGAGGTGTTCGTGCGCGGGGCCGATGGCGGACTCTGGAGTCGCTGGCAGACCCGCGCGTACGACTGGGGGGGACTGGACCAAGCACGCGGGTGTCGCGATCGCGGGCATCCCGGCACCGATCCTCGGCCGGGACGGCAAGATCCGGGTGTTCTACCGCACCCCGGACAGCAAGCTGGAGGTCATCGACCAGAAGACCCTCAACACCGGCTTCACCGCGCCCCGGCAGCTGGCCACCAACGCCGCCGGTGACCCGGTCGCCGTCCATGGTGCCGACGGGCGGCTCCACGCGTTCTACCGCGGCACCGACGACGCCGTCTGGTACACCCGCAACCAGGGCGTCTACGAGCAGTACTTCGCCCCCGCCTCGATCAACGGCGGTATCAAGGAGCAGCCGGCCGTCGCGCTCGACGGTTCGGGCCGCATCGTCGTCGCCGTCCGGGGCAGCGACGACGGGCTCTGGACGGCGCAGCAGAAGCCGGAGAACTCCGCCGACTTCAGCTCGTTCCAGGAGCAGACCACCGGCGTGACCGACTGGCCGACGACCGCCGTCGACGCCGCGGGCCGTGTGCAGATCTTCTACCGCGGCTCCGACGGCGCGGCCTGGCGCGTCGGGCAGGGCCTCGACTACCAGTCTTTCGACACCTCCGTCACCCTCAACGGAGGCATCAAGCACCGTCCGACCGCGGCTCTGGGACAGGACGGCCGGCTCAACGTGTTCGTCGTCGGCAACGACAACGCCCTGTGGGTCGCCGGCCAGACCGGTGAGAACGCCGACACCTACAGCGCCTTCCAGTCCCTCGGGGGAGCCATCCATGTGCCCACCGCGCCGGCCGATCACCGCGGCCTGCTGCACGCCTTCCACCGGGGAGCGGGCGGAGCCAACAAGCTGTGGTACACGCCCCAGGCGTTCGCCTGACCGTGATGCCCGCCTGGTCCCCGCGTACTGATCCACAGGCGACAGGGCGGATCGGGCGTGAGACAGGGCCTGTGCGGTGGGGGCGGCCCACATCAAGGGACGCCCCTCACCGCCCCAGGCCGGGGCACTGATCGTGCGGTGCTGGGGGTACGCCCTCGGCACCGCGGTCCTCGGCAGCCGGCGGTGGCCTCACCTCACTGCCCCGGTCAGTGCTGTATGCCGTGGATCTCCGCAGCGGGGGCCGGTGATGCGAGGGGCGCGCAGGCTCGCCGGTGAAGGATCCGGGGTTACCCGTGGCGCAGCCGAAGCCGCCGGGTCGCGTGTCCGCGGTGGGGCCGACCGGCCGCCGGCTACTGCTCCAGTTCCAGGGCCACACCGGCGGTGCCACCACCCGACCGTCCCTGGCCGGGGCCCGTCATCCGCAGACCTCCAGTGGAGTCCGCGTCGACCTGTGCGGGACCAGAGCGGGTAAGGACCGTCAGCACGCGGGCCAGACGCTTCAGAGCTCGCAAGGCATCGGGATCCGTCCGCTCTCCCACCGAACGAGCCTGCCGGTGATCGCTGCCGGCACTTCCGCACGAGCCCGTTCCTCGGCTCCGCCCGGCTCAGTCCTGACCGGCTCCATGTCCCCTCCTCACCCTCCCCAGCCGGTTGGCCGAACTGGCCGGAAAGACCTCTCCCCAGGTAGGACCTGCTGATGGACCACTCGTCCACCAGCGGCCCGACGGCGGCTCCGGTGGGCCCCCTCCCCTGCCCGGCGCGTGCCGCGTACCGGCCAGACGTCCAGGCGGCGAACGTTTCCAGGGTCTTCGGCACAGTGCGGGGCCGATTGCCTGCGAGACGCCCGGCCCGGGCTGCGGTCATGCCTGTGCGAGGAGCGGGTCATAGGGGGTGGAGCGTCGGCGGCCGGACATGAAGGTCAGGAAGTCCTTCACGAAAGCGCTGCGGGTGTAAGCCGTTTCCGCTTCGGCCGTGTCGCGGTGGAAGGCGGTGCGGAACAGCGCGCGGTACTCGTCCGCGTCGATGGTCTGGTTGCCGTCCTTGTCGGTGGCGTCGAAGAGCACTTCGGCGACTCTGATCAGTGCGGGTCCGGCCAGGGAGGGCGCGGCCGCGGCGTACTCCTGGGCGCTGACGCGTCCGTCGCCGTCGGTGTCGAGTGCGGACTGCAGTTCTCGCCACCAGCCGGCGAAGGCGTCGTAGAGCCTGGTCTCCTCGGGTTCGTCCAGATCGAGGCGGCTGGACAGTTCGCGGGCCATGGCGGCGAGGTCGGGCCAGTCGAGGTATCCGTTGCCGGTCTGGTCGAGCACCTCGGCGAAGAACTCCTCGGCGCTGCGCCGCACACCGTCGTCGCCCGCGGGCTCCGGTTCCGGCGGGAGGGGGGTGATGAGCCGGATGAGGGCTCCGGCCCTGTTGATCTTGTCACGCAGAGCGGTGATCGTGCGGGCCCGCGGGTCGTCGCTGTCGGGGGACAGGGCCAGCAGGTCGGCGATGGTGCCGGCCTGGATCAAGCCCGGGGGCAGCAGACGGGCCAGGCCGACGGCCAGGTAGGCGCCCTGCATCAGGGTCTGGGCACCGGGCAGTTCCGGCAGGCCCGCTTGCCGGCGGAAGGGTTCGGGCAGGGAGGCCACGGTGATCGCGCCGATGACCGGGCCGGCCACCGCGCGGCCGGCCGCCCACACCGTGGGCAGTCCGTTCAGCAGGGGCGGGGCCGGGAGGTGGTCGAAGAGCTTGTACAGGATGATGCGCATCGCTTCCGTGTTCTCGAGCTCCTCCTCGACCACCTTGTCGTAGTAACTCCAGAACTCGTGCAGGGAGGGCGGCAGATGTCCGGGTTCGTCGCCCATGGCCGCGAGGAACGCCTGGAACTCCGCATAGAGCCGTTCCATGGCGTGCTGTGCCAGAGGCTGCCCGCTGAGCCGGCACATGGTGACGGCGCTCTCGAACAGGGTGGCGACGACCCAGGCCCGCACGTCGGGGTTCATCGCGTCGTAGGGGCGATGGCGGGCGTCGGTGCCGTTCAGCCGTGCGTGCAGGCGGTTGAGGCGGGCCGCCTCCCTCTGCCGGACGCGGTCGTCGGCACCGAACATGCGCTGCATGCTCAGGAAGGTGTTGCGCAACCGGCGCCAGGGGTGTGCGACGAACGTGGAGTTGTCGACCAGAGCGGCGCCGATCTGTGGATGCGCGGCCTCCAGGACGGTCGCCCGCACCATGGCCAGTGCCCAGCGCGGATCGTCGAAGAACTCGCTGAACTGGGAACCGGGTCCGAAAACGGCCGTGGTCCCCCCTTCTGCACCGGGCTCTGACGAGCTGCCGTCATCGAGCGGCGTACCGGCCTCGCTGCTGTCGGCGGTGGCGCTGTACGGATGGGTCACGGTCGGCTCTCTCCGTTCTGCTTCGGCAGCACGCCGCCGAAGCGGCGGTCGCGCTGTTGGTAGACGCGCAGACACTCGAGGAAGTGCTCCGCGTGGAAGTCCGGCCACAGCACCGGCGGGAAGACCCACTCGGCGTAGGCGACCTGCCAGAGCATGAAGTTGGAGATGCGCTGCTCCCCGGACGTCCTGATGACGAGGTCGACGTCGGGGGTGTCGGCGAGGGGCAGGTGTGCGGCGAAGTGCTGCTCGTCCACGGCGTCGGCCGGCACGCCGCTGCGGATCAGGGACCGCGCGGCGTGGACGATGTCCCGGCGCCCGCCGTGATCGAAGGCGACGGTCAGGGTCATGCCCCGGTTCTCGCCGGTCAACGTCATCAGATCGGTGAAGTCCCGGGCCAGCACCCCAGGCACCCGTGGGTCGGCCACTCCCAGGAAGCGGCAGCGGATGCCCCGCGCGTGCAGCAACGGGGCGTGTTTGCGCACCACGCGACGGACCAGCCGCATCAGGTAGTCGACCTCGGCGCTCGGGCGGCGCCAGTTCTCGGTGGAGAACGCGTACAGGCTCAGCCAGTGCACGCCGGCCGAGCGGGCCGCCTCGATGACATCGATCACCGCCGCTTCCGCGGCACGGTGCCCCGACGTCCGCGGCAGCGACCGCTGCTCGGCCCACCGCCCGTTTCCGTCCATCACACAGGCGACGTGACGGGGAACCCGGCGCCCCTCCTCACTTCCCGGAACAGGCCGGTGGTGAGTCCCCCCGGCTTGACGACCTGACACGTCCACCCCCTGCCACCGGCGCCGGCCCACCCGCCGACGTCTTGAGCACACGACCGAACTGATCGCTGTCAGCAGGATGTCAGCGGATGCACGCGCATCCGGTGTCCCCTCATACGCTTCACCCCTCGTACGTCCGTCCGGAGCTGCCGCTCTCGCGCGAAGACGCCGCTGCGCGCGCGGCAGCCGCTCCTCGCCGGCAGCACCAAGCGCCGACGCGGCGGCCACCAGCCGGCGTACGCCGCCTCCCTTTGCTGTTCGGCGCGGATCACGCTCAGGCCGGGAGCCCTTGCCTCGTATCCATGTTCTGCAGCCGGCAGTGGACATTGCCGGTCGTGTCGGGCAGCGGCAGCCCCAGCGGCGCGATGGGGCGTGCCCGCGCCCGCCGCCGGACCCCGCGACCAGTACGCACCCGCCGCGGCGACGGTGCCCGTCGTCTCCGGTCAGTTTTCCGATCGCCCGTCATCGCGCGCCATCACCTGTGATGATGTGGACCAGGGGAGCGACCGGTGAGGTCATGAGGTCCGGGGGGATCGATGAACAGCACGACGTCGGCGCTGATACGGCTGAAGTCCGCGCAGAAGAGCGCGAAGGGCATATCGCTGTATTCGCGGTTCGTGAACCGGCCCGTGGGCCGGTATCTCGCCGCCGGGGCGTACCGGATCGGACTGACACCCAATCACGTCACCATGATCAGCGCGGTGTTCAGCTTCGCGGCGATCGTGGTGGCGGCGCTCGCCGCGCCCACCTGGGCCGCGGGTTCGGTGGTGTGGCTCGGGCTCGCGGTCGGTTTCGCCTTCGACTCCGCCGACGGGCAGCTCGCCCGGCTGCGCGGCGGCGGCAGCGCGGTGGGCGAATGGCTCGACCATGTCGTCGACTGCGCCAAGATCACCGCCCTGCACACCGCCGTGCTGATCTCCTTCTACCGCCACCCCGGTCACTTCGGGACCGAGGCCGACGGCTGGCTGCTGGTGCCGCTCGGCTTCCAGCTCGCCGCCGTCGTCACGTTCTTCGGTGGACTGCTCACCGAGCAGCTCAAGCCCAAGGCGGCCCCGGGCGACCGTGCCGCGCCCTCCACGGCACGCGCGGTGGCCCTGCTCCCGGTCGACCACGGGGTGTTCTGCCTGGTCTTCCTGCTGCTCGGCGGCGGCGACGCCTTCCGGTGGGCCTACTGTGCCCTCGCTGTCGCCGCCGTGCTCTTCCTCGGCGCCTTCCTCACCAAGTGGTTCCGGGAGCTGTCCGCAGTTCGTCGGTGAACCGCGCCCCGTCGAGGGCGTCGATGGCACGTCGCAGGTGGGTGCTCGACGTGTGCACGGTGTACGGGAAGTAGACGACGTCCACGCCCACCGTGGCGAAGTCCCGCTCCAGTCGCTCTCCCTTCGGCGTGTCCCGCCAGTCGTCGCCCTTGAACAGCACGTCGAAGCGGACCTGCTTCCACGTCTCCAGTTTGTCCGGCACCGTCTCGACGAACGCGGCGTCCACGTACTGGATGCTGCGGACGATCTCCAGCCGCTCGACCAGCGGGATCATCGGCCGTCTGCCTTTGGCCATTTCGGCCATCTCGTCCGAGACCACGCCTGCCACCAGGTAGTCGCACCGGGCACGTGCGTGGCGCAGGATGTTCAGGTGCCCGATGTGGAAGAGATCGTAGGCGCCCGGTGCGTAGCCCACGCGATACGGCTTGCTCGATGACACAGATGCCCCCCTCGTTCGATGACGCCCCCTGCGCGCACCCCTTTGCGGAGGGTGCGCGAACTTTGACGATAGCGTTCATGTCCGGTGCGGGAAGGGTGAACAATCAGGGTGCGTCCTGGTTCACTTCCGAGCATGCGGGGGACCGGGAGCCGGTGAGACGCGGATACACAGGGGAGGCCGTCGAGGCGGCCGGGGGAGAGGTTTCGTCGCGTGACACACACCCACGGCGAGCGTCGCGATCGGGACGGGAGCGGGACGGCCCGCACAGCGGCCTTGGCGCCGCGGCAGCACACCACTGAGCCGGACGTCACCGCACTCGCCGACGAGGAGGGCGAACTCACCCCGCCCGGTCGCCGGTTGCTCCTGGTGTCCACCAACTACGCGCCCGAGCACACCGGTATCGGCCCGTACGCCACCGGCATCGCCGAGCACTGGGCGAGCCGTGGGCACGACACCCATGTCCTCGCCGGGCTCCCGCACTACCCGTCCTGGCGCCTCGACCCCGCCTACCGCAGGGTGTGGCGGGCCACCGAGCAGCGAGCCGGGGTCACCGTGCACCGTCGTCGGCACAGCGTCCCACCACGCCAAAGCGCCCTGCGCAGGGCCCTGTTCGAGAGCACCATCCTCGCCCACGGTCTCGTCGCACCACCCCGCACCGGCCGCGTCGACGCCGTGCTCGCCCAACTGCCCAGCCTCGCCGGCGGAGTGCTCGGCGCCCGTATCGCCGCCCGGCACCACGCCCCGTACGTGCCGGTCGTGCAGGACCTCATGGGCGCCGCCGCCGCGCAGTCCGGCATCCAGGGCGGCGGCCGCGCCGCCCGGCTGGCCGAGCGTGCGGAGTCCTGGGTGCTGCGGCGTGCCACCCTCGTCGGCGTCATCCACGAGACCTTCGTCGAGCGGGTACGGGCCATGGGCGTGGACCCCGGACGTATCCGCCTGGTTCCCAACTGGTCGCACATACAGGCGCCTACGGCTCCCCGTGCCCGCACCCGTGCGCGCCTCGGCTGGCAGCCGGAGCAGACCGTGGTCCTGCACTCCGGCAACATGGGCCTCAAACAGGGGCTGGACGTGCTGGTGGAGGCGGCCCGTCGCGACCCGGCCACCCGGATCGTGCTCATGGGCGACGGCAACCAGCGCGAACACCTCGCCCGCCGCGCCGAGGGGCTGCCCAACCTGGAGTTCCTGCCTGCCGCGGCCGACGCCGACTTCCCCGACGTGCTGGCCGCGGCCGACGTGCTCGCCGTGACCCAGCGCGCCTCCGTCCTCGACATGAGCGTCCCCTCCAAGCTCACCTCCTATTTCGCGGCCGGCCGCCCGGTGGTCGCCTCCGTCGCCGCCGAAGGCGGCACCGCACGCGAGGTGTTGCGCTCCGGTGCCGGAATGCTCGTGGAACCGGAGAATCCCGATCAGTTCCTGTCAGCAGTGCGTAGACTCGCCGAAGACCCGGCGATGGCAGACGAGTTGGGTGCGGCGGGCCCGCTCCATGTGGCTGCTCATCTGTCACGGGAGGCGGGTCTCGCGCGGATCGACGCACTGATCGACGAGGCTTTGGGGGGTCTTGGCAGGTGAGCGACTCACGCGTTCCCGTCCTGGCGGAGGACGAGCCGGAGCAGTTGCGCGAGCAGTTCCGTCAACTGCTTCGCTACCGCTGGCTGATCGGCGGCGGTGTCGGCGTGGGACTGCTGGCCGGTGCCTGGCTCGGCATCACCGGCGCCGACAGCTACACCGCCACCACCGACGTCGTGCTGCGCGCCCCCACCACCGACCCCTTCGCGCCGACTCTTGCCAGCGACAAGGCGATCAACATGGGGTCCGAGCGGCAGACGGCGCTCAGCCGCAAGGTCGCCGAAGCCGCCGCGGAGCGACTCGGGATGGGCGCGAACGAGGTCGACCGGCTCCAGCACGGGCTCCAGGTCACCAACCCGCCGCAGACCCTGGTGCTGCACTTCACATACAGGGCCTCGAACCCGAAGGAGGCGGCGCGCCGCGCCAACGCCCTCACGCAGTCCTACATCGACCTGCGCAGGGAGCAGTGGGAATCCGTCCAGGGGGCGATGCTCAAGAGCCTCCAGGACCAGCTCGATCCCGTCGCCAAGCAGAACGACGAACTCTCCCGGCGGATCAAGGAACTGCCCGACGGCTCCGCCGCTGACTCCGCCTACGCGGTGCAGGCCAACCTGCTCAACCGCATCACCGACCTCCGCAGCAAGATCACCAGTCTGAAGGCGCTCGACATGACGCCCGGCAACGTGATCCGCAACGCCACCGTCCCCGCCTCGCCCGACGGACCGGGTCTGCCGCTCTCGCTCGGCCTGGGCGGCCTCGTCGGCATCGGCATCGGCCTGCTCGGCGCCTGGGTGCGCCTGGTCTTCGACCCCGCGCCGCGCTCGGCCGGTGACGTGGCCCGTGCGGTGCGCGGTCCCGTCCTCGGCGCGCTGCCGCGCGGCTCGACAGCTGCCCTGGAGGTCGGTCGCACCGACTCCCGGACGGCCGAGGAGTACCGCTCGATCGCCTTCCGGCTCGCCTACGACGAGAGGTTCGCCGACCGGCGGCGCCTGCTCGTCGTCGCCCCGCGCGGATCCATGGAGCCGAGCGTGGCCATCGCGGTCAACCTCGCCGCCTCCTTCGCCGAGACCGGCAAGGACGTGCTGCTCGTGGAGGCCGACCTGCGCACCCCGTCCCTCTCCGAACGCCTCGAGGTGTCCGATGCCTCCCGGCCCCGCTGGAGCCTCACCGCTGAGCACGCCGACGGCGAATGGCCCGGTCAGGGCCGACTCGCGGTCGACGCGGGCGAGTCCGGGGACTTCGGCCTCGTCCCCGGCGAGCGGGTGCGCAACGTCCCCCGCGCGCTGACCTCCGCGCGGACGACCCGGCTGATCGCCGAGGCCGACGATCCCGATGCCACCGTCGTGGTCGTCGCCCCGCCCGTCCTCGCCTACGCCGACGCCCTCGCGCTCGTCGACCGTGTCGACGGGGTGCTCATCGTCTGCGACCCTCGCACGGTGCACCGCGCCGACCTCGTCCGCATCCGCGAGCTGATCGTCGGTGCCGGCGGCACCGTGCTCGGCGCGGTGACGCACACCAGGTCCCGCCAGGGCAGACCGGCGAGCGCCGCCCGCCGCGACAACCGGCGCCGTGGACACAGGAGTTCGGCAGCCCGCTCCGCTCCGCCCCCCACCCGCTCCGAGCCCGAGCGGATCCCGGACGGCGACGACAGCAACACGATGGCTCTGCGCACCGTCCGCTCGGGGGACCGGTGACCGCCCCGGGGGAACATCCGCCGACGTCCGAGCCACCGCGCGTACCGCGGCGTTCGACGGCCGCGTTCGCCTCCGTGCTCGACCAGGCGGCATCCAGCCTCACCAACATCGCCGTGCTGGTGATCGCCGCCCGCGTCTCCACCGCGCACGGGTTCGCCACCTTCTCGATGGTCTACCTGACCTTCACGGTGCTGCTCGGCCTCACCATGGCGTACGTGGGCCAGGCCGTCGTCCTCACCCGCGGCGACACCGCGGTCACCGGGGCCGCGTGCCGGTCCGCGGTCTCCTTCACCGCGCTGGCCGCCACCGCCGTCGGCGCCCTGCTCGCCGCGGCCGGCGTGTTCGCCGCCGCCGTCACCGGCGGCTGGACCGGCCCGGGCGGAGCATTCCTCGCCCTGGGGCTCGTCCTGCCGCTGGTGCTGGTGCAGGACGGGCTGCGGTACGCGTTCTCCACCCTGCGGCGCCCCGGTCTGGCGCTGGCCGCCGACAGTCTGCGCCTGGTGTGCGTGGTGCCCGCGCTGCTGCTTCAGCCCCGGCACACCGCGCCGGGGCTCCTGGTGGCCGTCTGGGGACTGTCGGCAGTGCCGGCGCTGCTGCTCGGCCTGCGCCTGCTGTGGCCCCACGTGCGCGGCGCCCGGACCGACCTGCTGCCCTATGTGCGCCGAGGCCACCTCGGACAGCGCTTCGTGGTGGAGTTCGCCGTGGGCAACGCCTCCAGCCAGCTCGCCGTTCTGGGCCTCGGACTGTTCGCCGCCCCACTGGCCGTCGGAGCGCTGCGCGGGGCGACCACGCTCTTCGGCCCGCTCAACGTCCTGTTCAACTCGGTCAACGCGTTCGGGCCGCCGCTGCTGGGCCGTCTCGGAGGCCGCCGGGCCACCGCCCGCGCCGCCGCCCTGCTCGGCCTCGTGCTCGGTGTCGTCGGCCTCGCCTGGGGGCTGGTGCTCCACGCCCTGCCCGACGCCCTGGGGCATCAACTCCTCGGCGCCACCTGGCAGTCGGCCTCCGCGCTGCTGCCCGCCTCGGGCGCCCAGTACGCGGTGATGGGCCTGGGCACCTGCGCCCTGGTGACCCTGCGGGTGCTCAGCCCGCGCGCCACCCTTTCGGTGCAGGTGGTTTTCTCGCTGCTCTCGGTCGTCCTCATGTTCGGCGGATACCTGCTGAGCGGGTCGGCGCTGGGCGCGGCCTGGGGACTGGCCGCGGGTTCCGCGCTGAAGGCGGCGGCGGCCTGGACACGTGTCGTCCGCCTGCGCGCGCAGGAGCGGCCCACGGCCTCGTCCCTCCCGGCGGTCCCCACGACCTGAGAGCCGGCAGACAGGATCAGTTGGGGCCTGTCCGGCGGAACTACCCCGAGCTCCCGGCTTCGCTCGAGCAGGGGGACCCCCGTCGCCCCCGCTCACCCGGACCGATGGCCGACCGCCGAATTCCCACGGCTCGATCCGCCGGACGGGCCCCGGCCCGGCAGCCCCTGTTCAACGCAGCCCGGCCGCCCGGTCCTGCCGGAAAGTGGTGATCAGCGCGATGCAGCAGGCCGCGATCGCCACACGCCCCGATGCCTGCAGCAGGGGCCCTCGCAGCAGGATGAAGGAGTACCCGGCGATCAGGGGCACGGTCAGTGCGATCAGGCTGCCCGGCGGGGCCCGGCGCACCGCCCGGCGCGCATGACGGCGGTCGACACGCGTCGCCGCGTACCCGAGGGCCACGAACCCCGCCGTCATGCCGACCGGGCCGAAGTCGATCCACAGTTCGGCCCACACCGGCGAGGAGAGATTGGTGTTGGCCGCCCCCATCCACTGCCCGATCAGCACCCCGGTGTCCATCGGTTTGCCCGGCCACACCGACCGGGGTACCGCGAACAGCACCGAGCCCGCCAGCTGGCGACCGTAGGCGTGACCGCGCCCCGACCGCACGTAGGTGATGGTGTTGGCGAACATGCCGACCTGGTCGTAGTCCTTGAGGGCCAGCGGCTCCAGAGGGGAAGTGGTCTGGATCGGACGGTAGTTCGCGTCGTCGTAGCGGAACCTGTCCGCGAACGGGAAGACGATCAGCGCCACCACCACGCCCAGGCTCAGCGCGATCCGATACAGGGCGGCACTCACCGGGAAGACGGTGAACAGCAGCGAGAAGAGGACGGTGAGGAACCAGAAACGAGGGTTGGAGATCGGGTTGTTGACCACCGCGTTCACCGCGGCCAGCGCCAGCCACACGGCGATGATCACCACGGAGCGGCGGGCCCGCCGCGAGGTCACCAGCCACCGTGTGTACACCAGCCAGGCGATGAGGGCGGGCACGGTGCCGAAGCCGCGCACCATGGCCTGGCCCACCTGCGAGTCCGCCTGGGAGAGCCCCGCTTCCTGGACGCTGTTGATGATCTCCTGGCGGCTCGTGAAGAAGACCGAGGGGCCGCCCAGCTTGACCACGAGGAGCGCCGAGCCGACGAAGGCGACAAGTGCCAGCAGGTACAGGCGGCGACGGTGCACCAGCGCCGGTCGCAGTGTGCCGTCCAACTCCCGACCCGCCCGCTGACGGGCCACCAGCGAGCCGAGGTCGAAGGCGACACAGCCGATCAGGACGAGCGAGACGGCTTCGGTCAGATCGCTGCGCGCCCCCACCACCGGGGTCGGCGTGCGTCCGAGCACGGCCTGGGCGAGCGGCGCCACACCCATCGCCATGTAGACGAACAGCCAGAAAGTACCGGCGAGCAGCTGGCGGCGGCTGGTGAGGATCATCGCCGACAGCCGGATGCCCGCGTACATCGTCAGCGCCAACTGCATCCACAACGCCGAGTCGCGCGGGCCCGTGCCCGGCTGGACCAGCACCAGCAGCGGCAGGAACACCGAGAAGCCGAGCACCAGCGGGACCGACAGCGCGCGCGAGAGCAGAGTGCGCGGTGAGAAGGACGGCGCGGTGCGTTCCTGCGGACTCGGCTCCGGCGCATCGGGCGCCGTCGTCGTGCCGCGGTCCGTTTGCTGCGTCATGGCGCCCCCGCCCACGAAAAAGATCCCCGCCGCAGTCTACTGACGCCACTCCTGCGATGAACGGTCCGCCACTAGAGTGTGGCGAAGTGGCGTCCGGGGAGGCGCCGTTGGGGGGATTCGATCGATGCGTGATCTCCCGGCCTTCACACTGGCCGGATACGACAAGGGGCGTGGCATACTCGTCCAGGCGCTCTGGTTCGCGGTGATGAACACGGTCTTCATGGCGTGGTTCACCCCGGCCCGCGTCAGAGCAGCCCTGCTGCGCGCCTTCGGCGCCCGGATCGGAACGGGGGTGCTCATTCGTCACCGGGTGCGGGTGCTGTGGCCGTGGAAGCTGACGGTCGGCGACCACACCTGGATCGGTGAGGGGGCGTGGATCCTCAACCTGGAGCCGGTCACCCTCGGCGCCCACGTGTGCGTGTCGCAGGAAGCTCTGCTGTGCACCGGCGGCCACGACCACCGTGCCGCCGACTTCAGGTACCGCAACGCGCCGATCACCGTGGACGACGGCGCGTGGGTCGCCGCCCGCGCCACCGTCCTGGCCGGGGTGAGGGTCGGCCGCTGCGCCGTCGTCGGCGCCGGGGCGGTCCTCCACAAGGACCTGCCCGAACTGACCCTGCAGACCGCCGACAACCGGCGCCGCCCCGTCGAGGAGCCGGCATGAGAGTGCTGCACGCGGTCACCCTGCACAGCACCACCCACGCCTTCGGCGGCCCGGTCCGGGTCGCCCTCAACCTCTGCCAGGGGCTGCGGACACGCGGACACGACGCCCGTCTCACCGCTCTCGCCGACGGCTTCCGGCGGCCGCTGCCCGTGGAGGTGGAGGGCGTGCCCGCCCGGCTCCATCAGGCACGCAGGGTCCTGCCGTTGGGGTTCAGCGGCCTGACCTCCCCGTCACTCCTCGCCGACGCCCACCGCCTCGTGCGGTGGGCCGACGTGGTCCATGTGCATCTCGCGCGCGACCTGGTGACGCTGCCGGTGGCGCTCGTCGCGCTGCGCGCCGGGCGGCCCCTGGTCCTGCAGACGCACGGCATGGTCGATCCGAGCGAGCGGCTGTCGGCCCGGCTCCTCGACGCGGTCGCGGTGCGCCGGGTGCTGCGCGGCGCCGCCGCCGTGCTGCATCTCACCACGCACGAACTCCGGGATCTGCACGCCGTGGTGGGCGAGGCGGGCCTCGACCGCGCCGTCCGCCTGGTCAACGGCGTCCCCGCGCAGCCCGAGGGCCCTGCCCCCCAGGGGCCGCCGCGCATCCTGTACGCGGCCCGGCTGCAGGCCCGCAAGCGCCCCGTCGACCTGGTGGACGCCGCGCCCGCGATCCTGGCCCGGCATCCGGAGGCGACCTTCGTCGTGGCCGGGCCGGACGAGGGTGAACTCGCCGCCGTACGAGGGCGGATCGACGAGCTGGCACTCGGGGGGAAGGTGAGCTGCCCGGGGCCGCTCACCGGGACGCGCATGGCCGAGGAACTGCGCCGGGCGCACGTCTACGTGCTGCCGTCGGTGGACGAGCCGTTCCCGATGTCGGTCCTGGAGGCGATGGCCGTGGGCACCCCGGTCGTGGTGACCGAGTCCAACGGCCTGGCCCGCGATGTGGACCGGGCCGGAGCCGGGCGCGTGGCGACCGGCCCGGCCGGTATCGCCCCGGCGGTGCTCGACCTGCTGGAGCCGTCCGTGCGCCGGTCCGCGTCGACGGCGGCCCGCAAGCTCACCGCCGAGACGTTCTCCATGGACGCGGTTCTGGGCACACTGCTCGACGTGTACGAGCGGGTGTAGGGGGGCCTGTTGCGGACCTCTCGTCGCCCGTCCGGAGGGCGGGCCCCCCGGCGTCGTGGGGGTGCCCCCTGCTCGAGCGGAGCCGAGAGCTCGGGGGAGCGTGCTCGTGCCGGGTCCCGCCCCTCGTACCGGAGGTATCGGGCCGGGTCCGGTGCGGCGAGTGGGGTCCCCCTGCTCGAAGAGCCCGGGGGAGCGCGCATGGCGTCGCGGG
>NZ_POTZ01000689.1 GCF_003236365.1 Streptomyces sp. NTH33 | reverse complement strand
CGGAGATGGGTATAAGAGACAGGGGCCTCGGAGACGTCCGGGTGCGGGGCGTGGGGCCAGGCGGCGGCGTCGGCGCGCTCGCCGGAGTCGGCCGGGCGCGGCACCGAGGCGTTGTTCATGGTGAGCGTCGGCGTGTCGCCCCCGCCCGCGGCGGCCGCGGACAGCTCGCATCCGCACGCGCCGCAGAAACGGTCACCCGACTCCACCGGCTCCGCACAGCTCGGGCACTTCGGCAGGGCGGCCTGCTGGTGCATCTGCGACATCAACTACACCCACGTCCGGGGGCGGTAACGGTTGGCACGTTCCACCAGGTCGATCCTCTCCTCGCCGCCGGGCGCCAGCCGGGCCAGCGTGCGGTACGAACGCTCCAGGCCGAAGCGGAGGCCCCGCTCGTCCAGGTCGCTGCCGAGCAGCACCCGCCGGGCGGCCGGGTCGGCGGCCCGGCCCCCGGAGAGTACCCAGTCCAGCGCGCAGCCGAGGACTTCCGCCGACAGCCGCTCACGCCGCACCGGATCCAGAGCGTACGCCTGAAGTGCCTCCACCTGCCCGGCGGCGGCCGTCAGGTCCTCCAGGAACGGCGTGTCGGACACGGCGGCCGTCCGGTGCCGCAGCCGCGCCCGTACGGCCGCCACCCGCGCCGCCGTGTAGTGGATGGAGGACTCCGGAACCGACTCCAGGGTCCGTACGGCCCCCCGCCGGTCACCGGTGGCCAGCTGGACGCGGGCCAGGCCGAACGCGGCGCTGACCTGGCTCGGGTCGGTGGACCACACCAGGCGGTAGTACTCGGCGGCGTTGTCGAGCTGGCCGAGCACCTCCGCGCACAGGGCGAGCGCCAGCTTCGGCGCGACCTCGCCGGGGAAGGCGTCGTAGATCGCGTCGAAGGCGAGGGCCGCCTCCTCGTGGTCGCCGGTGACCAGGGAGACCACGCCCCGGTACCAGACGACCCGCCAGTCGTCCGGGTCCTCCTCCTCCAGAGCGCGCAGGATCCGCAGCGCGACGGCCGGCTCGCCGGTCTCCAGCCGGGCGCGGACCTGGCGCAGCCGTGTCTCGGCGGACTGCGTGGGCGCCGCCGCGAGCGCGTGGACCAGCTCGGCGGGCGCGGACGTCAACAGTCCGGCCAGGAAACCCGCGTTCGGGTCGGCGGGGTCGACGTGGGGGACCGGCAGGGCGAGGGCGGCGGCCGGCGCGTCGACGGGCGCGACGAGGCCCGGCGGAGCCGGCGTGCCCGGCGTACCGGGGCCGCCGCCGTTGCCGTGCGCCGCGCCGGCGGGGAGCGCCGGGGCGGACCCGCGCGTGCGCGGCACCCGTGCCCCCAGCCGGGACACGTCCCCGTCCAGACGGGGGAACAACTCCGTGTCCGTCACCCTCAGTTCCGGCCCGAACAGCGTCGACAGGGCCGGCCGCGCACGGCCGGTCTGCAGGGACACGACCTCCCGCAGTACACCCGTCAGCTGCTCGGACATCTCCTGCGCGGAGGCGAACCGGCGGGCCGGGTCGGGGTCGGTGGCGCGGACCAGCAGCCGGTAGAAGGACTCGTACCGGCGGAAGACCTCGATGTGGTCGGGGTCGGGCAGACTGTCCGCGAAGACGTTCGTGTAGCCCTGGAAGTCGAACGTGAGCACGGCGAGCGTACGGCCCACCGTGTACAGGTCGCTGGCCACCGACGGGCCGGCCTCGGCGACCTCCGGCGCCTGGTAGCCGACCGTGCCGTAGATCGCCGACTCGTCGTCGTCCATGCGGCGCACCGCGCCCATGTCGATCAGCTTGAGCTGGTCCTCGGTCTGGATCGCGTTGTCGACCTTGAAGTCGCAGTACAGCAGGTTGCGGCTGTGCAGGTGGCCGAGCGCCTCCAGGGCCTCGATGCCGTACGCGCACGCCTGCTCCACCGGCAGCGGATCCCGTCTGCCGTCCGGGGTGCGGCGGGAGTTGGCGATCTCCTTCAGCGACTTGCCGCCGACGTACTCCATCACGATGTAGCCGTCGAGGGAGCCGGTGCGCTGGTCGAGGTGCTCCACGAAGTTGTAGATCCGCACGATGTTGGCGTGCTCGATCTCCGCGAGGAACCGCCGCTCGGAGATCGCCGCCTCCATCGCGTCCTGGTCGCCGGTGTCCAGCAGGCCCTTGAGCACCACCCACCGGTCGGACACCGCCCGGTCCACGGCCAGGTAGATCCAGCCCAGGCCGCCGTGCGCCAGACAGCCCGCGACCTCGTACTGGCCGTGGACGACGTCCCCGGCCCTCAGCTTGGGCACGAAGCTGTACGGGTGGCCGCACTTGGTGCAGAAGCCCTCCGTACGGCCCGGCCGGTCACCGCGCGCGCGGCCGACCGGCGCCCCGCAGTCCGCGCGCGAGCAGAACCGCTTCCGCTCCGGCACCTCCGGGTTCTCGAGCACCATCGAGTGCGGGTCGGGCCGCGGCACCTGCGGCACCTGCACCAGTCCCGCGCCCAGCCGGCCGCGGCCGGAGGAGCCCGTCGTGGAGCCGGAGCCGCGCACCGACACCGAACGGCCGGCCGGCCTGCCCGACAGCGAGCGCGACAGCCGCCCCGACACCGAGCGGCGGGACCGGGAGGAACCGGTCGACTGCGACGACGTACGGGAACTGCGGGCGCTGGAGGCCGAACCGCCGCTCGGTGTCGGGGCGGCTGTCGCGCTCGCTGTCGGGC
>NZ_POTZ01000688.1 GCF_003236365.1 Streptomyces sp. NTH33 | reverse complement strand
GGCGGGGGCCGGGGAGGAGACGGCGGCCGGGACGCCGCCGGAGAACCCGTACACCCTGCACCAGGAGCTCCAGCAGACCATGAACGACCTGGTCGGCATCATCCGCCGCGAGGGGGAGATGGAGCAGGCCCTGAAGAAGCTCGGCGAGCTGCGGGTACGGGCCCGGCGGGCCGGGGTGGAGGGGCACCGGCAGTTCAACCCCGGCTGGCACCTCGCCCTGGACCTGCGGAACATGCTGCTGGTCAGCGAGTGCGTGGCGCGGGCCGCGCTGGAGCGCACGGAGTCGCGCGGCGGGCACACCCGCGAGGACTACCCGTCGATGGAGCGCGACTGGCGCCGGATCAACCTGCTGTGCCGGCTGACCGACCCGACCGGCGGCCTGGCGGCGACGGACCCGGTCCGCGGCCAGATCACCCTCACCCGGGAGACCACCGAACCCATCCGCCCCGACCTGCTCGCCCTCTTCGCGAAGGAGGAGCTGGTCAAGTACCTCGCCGAAGAGGAGCTCTACGAGTGAGCAGCTATGAGGCCCGCTTCAAGGTGTGGCGGGGTGACGCGCAGGACGGCGGCCTGGAGGACTTCGAGGTCGAGGTCAACGACGGCGAGGTGGTGCTGGACATCATCCACCGCCTCCAGGCCACGCAGGCACCGGATCTGGCCGTGCGCTGGAACTGCAAGGCGGGCAAGTGCGGTTCGTGCTCCGCGGAGATCAACGGGCGTCCGCGGCTGATGTGCATGACGCGCATGTCGGTCTTCACCCGGGAGGAGACGATCACCGTCACCCCGCTGCGGACCTTCCCGGTGATCCGCGACCTGGTGACGGACGTCGGCTACAACTACACCAAGGCCCGCGAGGTCCCGGCCTTCGTCCCGCCGGCCGGCCTCGGGCCCGGCGAGTACCGCATGTTCCAGGAGGACGTGGACCGTCCGCAGGAGTTCCGCAAGTGCATCGAGTGCTTCCTGTGCCAGGACGTGTGCCATGTCGTACGCGACCACGAGGACAACAAGCGGGCGTACGCCGGCCCGCGCTTCCTGATGCGCGTCGCCGAACTCGACATGCACCCGCTGGACGCCGCCGCGGAGACGGGCCTGGACCGCAAACGTGCGGCCCAGGACGACCACGGCCTCGGCTACTGCAACATCACCAAGTGCTGCACGGAGGTCTGCCCCGAGGGCATCAGGATCACCGACAACGCGCTGATCCCGCTGAAGGAGCGGGCGGTGGACCGCAAGTACGACCCACTGGTGTGGCTGGGGTCGAAGATCCGGCGGCGGTCGTCGTAGGGGGACTCAGCGGACACGGCGGCCGGGGCGCTTGGCCATGCCCTGGAGTACGACTCCCCCAGCGAACGCGCACCACCCGGCGACCGGCAGGACGATCCCGTGGCTGTGGGAGAACGGCCCCAGGAACACGAACAGGGAGCCTCCGCACCCGCAGAGCAGCGCGCCACAGCCCCAAAGCCTCGGCCGGAAAATCCATCCCTGTGCCCACGGCACCACCCACTCCGCAGCGATCGCCGCGACGCCCGCAGCGGCCATCAGCACCATGCCCACCCCGAACGCCCCCGCCAGTATCCAGTGCACGCCGATCACCCTCCCACCGGAGCGGACACCTTACGGGTGACTCCAGCCCTTCCGGTACGCCGTCCAGTCGTCCTCCGTGGCGGCGAAGTCCACGTACAGCGCGACGCCGAAGCGTTCGCGGTCGGCGTCCGTGCGGGACAGGCCGAGGCGGACGCCTCGGACGGCGGCGGGGACCGTCTCGGCGGAGGCCCGGTGGCCGAAGCGGTCGTCGTGGAAGAAGGGCAGGCCCATCAGCAGGTCGGTGGTGGGCGGGGTGGCCTCCAGGGCGAGGGAGGTCTGCTGGGCGACGTAGCCGCCGTACAGGCTCTGCAGCGGCTGCATGGTGTCGTACGACATCAGCGCGATCTGGTCGACGCGGCGGGCGACCTGGCCGAAGTACGCCTGGGACCACCACTTGGGGTGGCCGGTGAACGTGCCCCACAGGGAGTGGAACGCGGGCAGCGGGTCGATCTGGTGGGCGGCGACGGACAGCGGAGCGCCGTGGGCGCGGGTGACCTCGCGCAGGTCGTCGAGGAGACCGAGGTAGTGGCGGTCGCCGGAGTGCAGCGGCTCCAGGTCGAAGTGGACGCCGTCGAAGCCGGCCGCCAGGACCTCGCGGGTGGAGGCGACCACGGCGGCGCGCGTCGCGGCCCGCTCCAGCCGCATCCCGTCGGGGGTCTCGGTGGCCAGCACGTCGCCGAGCCACGCCTGCACGCGGACGCCGGGGAGCGCCCGGTGCACGGCCGGTATCAGCCAACCGGCCTTTGTGTACGCCGACTTGGGCAGGGTGCCGTCGTGTTCGAGCGGGCCCGCGTGCACGTACAGGTCGCGGATGCCGGTGCCGCGCAGGCGGCGGGCGAGGGCCTGGACGTCGGCGTCCTTCTTCCGCCCGTCCACCCAGGCGTGGCCGAGCCAGATCGCGTCCTGGCCCCTGGTGTACGTGCCGTCGGCGGGGTCGCCGGTGTAGTTCACGCGGAGGGCGGTCCCGGCGGCGAGGAGGAAGAGGACCGGCAGCAGGACGAGGACGAGGGCGGTGCGCGAACGGTTCTCCTTCGCCACGGCGCCGATGGCCTCGGAAGTGCTCGGGTAGGCCAGTCCTCGTG
>NZ_POTZ01000687.1 GCF_003236365.1 Streptomyces sp. NTH33 | reverse complement strand
GGGCTCATCCGGGGCGTAATGACGCTAGCGGCCGCCGTCTCGGGGCAGTATGACGGGGTGGCAGCCGCGAGGACGCCCCCGGGGACCACCGGGATCCGTGGGGACAAGGGATACAAGGGGAGCAGCCGAGGCAGCGGTCCGGGCCGGTTCGGCGGGTCCGTCCGCGCGGTCGGGCGTGCCCTGCGGCTGCCCGTCACCGGGGCGGTCCGCGGCATCCGCAGAGCGACCAACGCACACGGCGCCGGCGAGTCCGGGCTCGGCAGGCTGATCGAGCTGCACGCGGTGAACGGCGCCGGCGACGTCATGATCACCGTGGCGCTCGCCTCCACCGTCTTCTTCTCCGTGCCCACCGACGAGGCCCGCGGCCGGGTCGCGCTGTACCTCGCCATCACCATGGCGCCCTTCACGCTCCTCGCCCCCGTGATCGGCCCCCTGCTCGACCGCCTCCCGCACGTCGGCGTGTCTCCGGCCCTCTTCGGGCGCTGTCCGATTCCGCTCGTTCCCAGTGGCCCCGGGCCGGCCGTCTTGTCCAGCGAGACAGGCGGACGGGGGTAAACCACCGTCGGTGTAGGCCCAGCGGCGGCGAGAAGGTAGCGTGCGTAACGCGTCGTGGCGAACGTTCTCGGCCGCGCGCCTTACGGGCATACCGCAGAATGGATGACGTAGGTGCGCCCGAGCGCGATCGGGCGCGGACGTCGACGCGGTCCCAGGGTCCGCTCCGCCCGCCCCGCCGCCTTCAGGCCGACGCACCCGTACAGACGGCGTAGGAGAGAAGCGATACCTGTGAAGGCAGCGACCACGCGAAGCCGCACCCCCGACCGCCTGTGCGCCGAGGCCGTCGACCTCGCCCGGGCCGCAGCGGAGGAGGCGGCCGCGCCCGGGGTCATCGGCGAGCACATGGGCGTGGTCTCCGAGGGCGACCGCGTCGTCACGCACTTCTTCCAGTGCAAGGAACTCGGCTACCGCGGCTGGCGCTGGGCCGTCACGGTGGCCCGCGCCTCCCGCGCCAGGGTCGTCACCCTCGACGAGGTCGTCCTGCTGCCCGGCCCGGACGCGGTGCTCGCACCCGAGTGGGTGCCGTGGAGCGAGCGCCTGCGCCCCGGCGACATGGGCCCCGGCGACCTGCTGCCCACCGATGCCGAGGACCTCCGCCTCGAGCCCGGCTACTCCGGCGAGGACGAGCCGGCGCCGAACTCCGCGGTCTCCGAGGAGATGGCCGAGCTGGCGGAGGCGGAGGACGCCGACGTCACGGCGGGACCGCCGAGGAACCTCCCCACCACCCCGGCCCGCGGCTCGATCCCGGCGGTCGCCGAGGAACTGGGCATGCGCCGCGCCCGGGTCCTGTCCCGCTACGGCCTGCATGTCGCCGCCGACCGCTGGGAGGAGGCGTTCGGCGCCAAGACCCCCATGGCCCAGGCGGCCCCGGCGGCCTGCGTGAGCTGCGGCTTCCTCGTACCGATCGGCGGCTCGCTGGGCCAGGCCTTCGGCGTCTGCGCCAACGAGTTCTCCCCGGCCGACGGCCGCGTGGTCTCCCTGACGTACGGCTGCGGCGGCCACTCCGAGGCCGCGGTCATGCCCAAGCCGCCGCAGCCGGCTCCGCCGGTGATCGACGAGACCCGGGTGGACCCGTTCCCGCTGCGTCCGGCCGCCGACTCCGGCTCGGTCCCGGACATCTCCGACGAGGAGACGGCGGAGCTGGGGCACTCCTAGCGGAACCCGGCAGCCGATTGCGGCGCGTGTGGGGCGACCGGCTGCCGCTTCTCCGGGTCGACGGCGAGGGGCCGTACGGTCAGTGAGGGCCACGAGCAGAACCTGGATCGGAGCGGCGGCTCGAAGTCAGAAGTCCAGGTAGGTGATCTGAACGATGTAGACGCGTTCGCTGCGCACGACGATCTGGTACGTGAACATGCCACCGGGGACGATGACATCCCCCCTTTGGGATCGCCCCCCTGATGGCTGCGACCATGTACGTGCAGCGCCTCTGCCGCCCTGACCAGCTCGTCTGCCTTCTTTGCCACTGCGGCGAGGAAGGCGGACGGTGCGTTACGGGCGGCTTCCTCCGCGCCGAAGGCGTACTCCCAGGTCCAGCTCAAGTCCGTACTGCCTTCATGGCTTCGTCCAGGACCGTGGTCAGCTCTCTCAGGGCTTCCTGGGCGACGGCAGGGTCCTCGTGTTCCAGATTGTTCTTGGCTCGGGCGTGGCGGGTGGCGAGGTCGGGGCGGCGGGCGATTTCGATGTCCCTGGCCCAGGCCAGGACCCAGCTTCGCACCGGGCTGAGTGACTGCCACTCCACGGCCTTGGCGAACGCCTCGTCCTTTGTGCGCTGCATCTCTGGCAGGCGCCCGGGATCGACGACGGCGAGGGCGGCCCGCAGGGCGTCCGGAGTCTGTTCGGGGCGGGGAACCAGCTCGTGTCCGTGGTCGGCCTGCGTGCTCATGGATTCCTCCCGGGAGTGCATGGGCCAGGTTAGTCGTCCGGGACGGCCGGGGTACTGGGGCGCGAACATGATGTGCCGGTCTTCCTGGTCAGTGGCCGTAGGAGGAGTTGAGGTCGAGCGAGGAGCCTGCAGAGTTGGATGCCGCCGCTCGGCAGTCGCGGCAACGGCCGGGTTCGGGGGCGCGGTACGCGCGGTCGCAGCCGTCGCAGTTCTGGAGGCGGTGGGCCAGGAAGGCCGCCGGGCGGCGCAGGCCCTCGGG
>NZ_POTZ01000686.1 GCF_003236365.1 Streptomyces sp. NTH33 | reverse complement strand
GGCCGCTGGTCGTCTCCTACGCCTCCTCGCCGCCCGCCGAGGTCATCTACGCCGAGCCGCGGCCGAAGACCGCGCCCACCGGGGTCGCGTACGGCACCTGCTTCCGCCAGATCGAGTACGCCGGGCTGCTCAGCAACGCCAGGAACCCCGAGGGAGGCAAGGCGCTCCTCGACTTCCTGCTCACCAAGGAGTTCCAGGAGGACATGCCGCTGAACATGTTCGTCCACCCGGTGCGCGAAGGCACCCAGCTGCCGCCGGAGTTCACCGAGTACGGCCCCTCGGCCGAGAACCCCGGGACCATGGCCCCCGGCAAGATCGCCGCCAACCGCGACCAGTGGGTCAAGTCGTGGACCTCGCTCGTACTGAAGTAGCCCTCCGCAAGGGCCGTACGGGCAGCCGTACGGGGAACGCGGCGCGGCTCGGCCTCATGGCCGTGCCCGTCGCGTTCTTCGCGCTGTTCTTCGCCTACCCCGTGGCCGCGATCGTCCAGCGCGGCCTCAAGGCCGACGGGGCCTGGCAGCTGGGGCGGATCATCGACGTACTCGCCCAGTCCGGCATCCGGCACGTGCTGTGGTTCACCACCTGGCAGGCACTCGCCTCCACCGCGCTCACGCTGCTGATCGCCCTGCCCGGCGCGTACGTCTTCGCCCGCCTGGAGTTCCCCGGCCGTCAGGTCCTGCGGGCCGTCGTCACCGTGCCGTTCGTGCTGCCCACGGTCGTCGTCGGCACCGCGTTCCTCGCCGTCGTAGGACGCGGCGGACTCCTCGACGAGCTGTGGGGCGTCCGCCTGGACACCACGGTGTGGGCGATCCTGCTCGCCCACGTCTTCTTCAACTACGCCGTCGTCGTACGGACCGTGGGCGGCCTGTGGGCCGGGCTCGACCCCCGGCAGGAGGAGGCGGCCCGCATGCTCGGCGCCTCGCCGCTGACCGCCTGGCGCAAGGTCACCCTGCCGGCGCTCGCGCCCGCGGTGGCCGCCGCCGCGCTGATGGTCTTCCTGTTCACCTTCACCTCCTTCGGCGTGGTGCAGATCCTCGGCGGCCCCACCTTCTCCACCCTCGAAGTGGAGATCTACCGGCAGACGTCCCAGATCTTCGACCTGTCCACCGCCGCGGTCCTGACGATCGTCCAGTTCCTGGCGGTGGGCGCGGTCCTCGCCGTGCACGCCTGGACCGTACGGCGCCGGGAGAGCGCGCTGAAACTGGTGGACGCCTCCGTCACCGCCCGCCGTCCGCGCGGCGCGGGACAGTGGGCGCTCCTCGCCGGCGTTCTGGTCACCGTCGCGCTGCTCCTCGTGCTGCCGCTCGCCGTGCTGGTGCAGCGCTCGCTCACCGCACCCGGCTTCGGCTACTACCGGGCGCTGACCGACCCCGACGGCGGCACCTTCCTGGTCGCGCCGGTCAACGCCATCGGCACCTCCCTGTCGTACGCCGTCGCCGCGACCGCGATCGCCGTGGTGATCGGCGGCCTGGCCGCCGCGGCGCTCGCCCGACGCGACGCCGGCCGGCTCGTACGCGGCTTCGACGCGCTGCTGATGCTGCCGCTCGGGGTCTCCGCGGTGACCGTCGGCTTCGGCTTCCTGATCGCCCTCGACAAGCCGCCGCTGGACCTGAGGCAGTCCTGGATCCTGGTCCCGCTCGCCCAGGCCCTGGTCGGCGTGCCCTTCGTCGTACGGACCATGCTGCCCGTGCTGCGCGCGGTGGACGTACGGCTGAGGGAGGCGGCGGCCGTGCTCGGGGCCTCGCCGTGGCGGGTGTGGCGGGAGGTCGACCTGCCCCTGGTGCGGCGGGCGCTGCTGGTCGCCGCCGGGTTCGCCTTCGCGGTGTCGCTGGGGGAGTTCGGGGCGACCGTGTTCATCGCGCGGCCCGACAACCCGACGCTGCCGGTCGCCGTGGCGCGGCTGATCGGCCGGCCCGGCGACCTCAACTACGGCCAGGCGATGGCCCTGTCGACGATTCTGATGGTGGTGTGCGCGGTGGCGCTGCTGGTACTCGAGCGGCTGCGCACCAACCGGAGCGGGGAGTTCTAGATGCTGCTGACCCTTCAGGCCGCGACCGTGCGCTTCAGCAGGCGTGCCGTGCTCGACGCGGTCGGCCTCGATGTCGCCGAGCACGAGATCGTGTGCGTGCTCGGCCCCAGCGGCAGCGGCAAGTCGACGTTGCTGCGGGCGGTCGCCGGGCTGCAGCCGCTGGACTCCGGGCGGGTGCTGCTGGACGGGCGGGACCAGACGGCGGTACCGGTGCACCGGCGCGGGGTCGGGCTGATGTTCCAGGACCACCAGCTGTTCCCGCAGCGGGACGTGGCCGGAAACGTCGCCTTCGGGCTGCGTATGCACGGCACGGCGAAGACCGAACGGGCCGCACGAGTGGGGGAGTTGCTGGGCCTGGTCGGACTGCCCGGCGCCGGACGGCGGGCCGTGGCCTCGCTCTCCGGCGGCGAGCAGCAGCGGGTGGCCCTGGCCCGGGCCCTCGCCCCCCGCCCCCGCCTGCTGATGCTGGACGAGCCACTCGGCCAGCTCGACCGCTCGCTGCGGGAACGACTCGTCGTCGAACTACGGGAGCTTTTCGGCCGGGCGGCGGTGGCCACGACGTCGAAGCCGATGAAGGCGAAGAAGACGACGGAGGCGGCGGTGAAGATGCCCATCACGCCGAAGTTGGACGGAGCCCAGCCGAACATCAGCTCGATGAGTGGTGCCTTG
>NZ_POTZ01000685.1 GCF_003236365.1 Streptomyces sp. NTH33 | reverse complement strand
AGCACCATCTTCACCGTGTGGGCGCTGGCCTACGCGACCAGTGACGCGGTCGGCATGTCCCGCTCGTCGATGCTGTGGGTGGGCGCGCTCGCCAACGTCGTCGCGCTGGGCGCGATCCCGCTGTGGGTGCCCGGAGGAGCGGAACGGCTGTGAGGACCGCCGGTGCGGCGGCGGGGGCGGAGTCAACGGAGCGGTCACCTCGTCATCGTGCCAGTTGCGTCGAAAACCCGCGTCACCGGACGGCCGCCCGGCGATACGCCCAGGTGGCGACGGCCAGCGAGACCACCCCGACCCCGGCGCAGACGGCCATGTCGGTGAACACGAGCGCCCAGTCGGGACGGGCCGCGAAGGTGTGCGCGTACGCCTCCACGCCGTACGTCGACGGCAGCAGGTCGCGCAGCAGCCGTACCGCCTCCGGCATGCGGTCGGGGGGCAGCACGCCGAGCAGCAGCGCCGCCGACATGCCCAACTGCCCGAAGAGGGTGGCGAGCTCCGGGCGCGGCGCGAGCAGCCCGCAGGCCGCGCCGAGCCCGGAGAGCGCGGCGCCGGCGAGCGGGATCACCGCCGCCAGCACCCACAGGTTGCCCAGCGGCAGCCCGAACAGCACGGAGCCGAACACGGCGGTCACGAGCGTGCCCGGCACCGTGAAGGACGCGTACGCGGCCGCCGCGCCCAGCACCACGGCCGCGGGCGGCACCGGCAGCGTCGCGTAGTGGTCGAGCCCGCCGCTGGCCCGCAGCTGCCCGAAGTACTGGGCGAGCAGGTTCAGGGCGACGTAGGCGACGACGACGATCGACGCGCCGGCCACCACGTACTGGGCCTCGCTGCCGTCGCTGACCACGCCCCGCATCATGATCATGATGCCGACGGACTGGAAGGTCGCCACGAACAGCAGCGGGATCCGCGCCACGCGCGCGCGTGACAGCTGGGCCCGGTACACGGCGGCCAGCGACGGCCACAGCCGCGCCGGCGGCCCGAGTCCGGCCGCCTGACCGGCGCCGCCGTCCTGCACGGCCGTCGCGCCCGGCAGTACACCGGCGGGTACGACACTCACGTCGAGCTGCTCCTCTTCCCTACGGCGGACGCCGTTCCGGCGGCGCTCCGGGCACCGCGCGGGTCCCCCGCGGCGCCCGCGCGATCCCGTCGATCCTCCCACCGGTCCGGTACGGACCGGCCGGCCCGCGCGCTCATGCCTTCACCAGCCCCTGCCGGGCGGCGCCACCCAGCGCCAGGTACACGTCCTCCAGGCTGGGCGTGGCCAGGGTGAAGTCGTCCAGGGCGGCGTAGGCGGCCCCGCCGGTGACCGTGGCGACGGCGGCGCGGGCCTCCTCGGGCGCGAGCCGCAGTGTCCAGCGGCGCCCCGACTCCACGGCCCGCTCCTTGAGCGCGGCGACCTCCGTCACCTCCAGGGGCGCCCGTCCCCGCCACACCAGTTCGACGCGCACCTCGCCGGAGACCCGCTCCTTGAGCGCGGCCGGGGTGTCGCAGGCGATGACCCGGCCGCGGTCGAGAACGGCGACCCGGTCGAGGACGGTCTCGGCCTCGATGACGTTGTGGGTGACCAGCACGACCGTGGTGCCGCGCTCGGCGCGCCGCCGGTCGACGGCGGACCACACCGCCCGCCGCGCCACCGGGTCCATGCCGGTGGTCGGCTCGTCGAGCACCAGCAGCGGGCGCTCGCCGACCAGTGCGGCGGCGAGGCAGGCGAGCCTCCGCTGGCCGCCGGAGAGTTTCTTCAGCGGGCGTCCGGCGATCGGCGCGAGGCCCAGTTCGTCCAGCACGGCGTCCCGCTCGGCACGCGCCTGCCCGAGGCCCAGGCCGCGCAGCCGCCCGGTGGTCTCGGCGGCGAGGGAGACGGTCAGCTCGTCCAGGGCGCTGGACTCCTGCCCGAGGTAGGCGAGGATCCGCGCGGCCCGCTCGGGGTGGGCCACGATGTCGTGGCCGAGGATCCGCACGGTGCCGTGGTCGGGGCGCATCAGCCCGGTGAGCTGGCGTACGAGGGTGGACTTGCCGGCGCCGTTCGGGCCGAGCAGTCCGAAGATCTCACCGCGCCGCACGTCGAGTGCGACCCCGTCGGTGGCCCGCACCTCGGGCGCCGCGGGTACGCCGCGCCGGCCGCGCAGCGCGGGATAGGTCTTGGTCAGTCCGCGCACCGCGCACACGACGTCGTCCCCGGGCCGAAGTGCCTGTACCGCGCGCGTCCTCACAAAGCACGAGGGTACGTGGTCGGCGGGCTTCGCTCTCCTTCGGGTCGGCCCCTGCCCCGGTGAGGCCCTCCGCTCAGTCGCCCGCGGGAGCGTGCTCGGCGGAGGTCCGTACGTCGATCTCCCGCCAGAAGCCGGCCCGGATGGCGTACCGGTCGTGCTCGTCGATCTGGTCGTCCTTGTGCGCGAGCAGCCCGAACCGGGCGGCGTAGCGCAGCAGCTCGCCGTCGATGCGGTGCGGGATCCGCGGGTACATCGACGACAGCTTCTGCAGGTGCGCCTGGTCGCCCAGCCGTTCCACCCAGCGCCGGGCGAAGACCTGCCCGACCTCGTACGGGTCGCCGCCGACGGTCGTGATGTCCTCCTCGCGGTCTGCCCACCGCTGCTCGGCCGTGGTCAGCTGGGCGAGGGTCGGCATGGAGGCGGCCTCGGGGGGCTCGGCGGCCACGCCCGGGCGGTCCACCCAGCCGCGGTCGGAGGACCAGCGCAGGGTGGCCGTGGCGGGGTGCTGGAC
>NZ_POTZ01000684.1 GCF_003236365.1 Streptomyces sp. NTH33 | reverse complement strand
GGGGTGGGGTGGGTGAACACCGCGCGCGGTGACAGGTCGGTGTCGAACGCCTCGGACAGGCGGGCGGCCAGCCGGATGCTGAGGATGGAGTCGCCGCCCAGCTGGAAGAAGTCGTCCTCCACTCCGGGCCGTTCGACGGAGAGGACCTCCGCGAAGACGTCGGCGGTGCGCCGCTCGGCGTCGGTGCGCGGCGCGGCCGGCGCGCCCTGCCGGTCCCCGCCGGAGGTCTCCGGCGCCGGAAGCGCGGCCCGGTCGACCTTGCCGTTGCCGCTGAGCGGCAGCGCGGGCAGGGCGACGAACGCCGAGGGGACGAGGTAGTCGGGGAGCGTGCGCCGGGCGGACTCCCGCACGGCCGTGAGGTCTTCGGGGCCGACCACGTAGGCCACCAGGCGCCGGCTGCCGGGCCGGTCCTCGCGGGCCACGACCGCCACGTCCGCGACGCCGGGATGCGCCGCGAGGACCGCCTCCACCTCGCCGGGCTCGACGCGGAAGCCGCGGATCTTCACCTGGTCGTCGGCGCGGCCCAGGAACTCGACCGTGCCGTCGGGGCGGCGGCGGGCCAGGTCGCCGGTGCGGTACATGCGCGTGCCGGGCGGGCCGGCCGGGTCGGCGAGGAAGCGGGCGGCGGTGTCGCCGGGACGGCCCAGGTAGCCGCGTGCCACACCCTCGCCGGCGAGGTACAGCTCGCCGGCGCAGCCCGGCGGTACGGGCCGCAGACGGCCGTCGAGGACGTGGACCCGCATGTCGTCGAGCGGATGGCCGATGGGCACGGTGTCGGGGACGGCCGTGGCGTCGGTGAGCGCGAAGGACGTCGCGAACGTCGTCGTCTCGGTGGGGCCGTAGCCGTCCACGACGGTCAGGCCGGGGCAGGCGGACAGCACGCGGCGCACGGCCGCGGCGGGCACCACGTCGCCGCCGGTCCACACCTGGCGCAGGCCGGCGAAGCAGTCCGGCGCGTCCTGCGCCAGCAGCCGGAAGAGGCCGGCGGTCAGCCACAGCGCGCTCAGGCCGCCGTCGCGGACCAGGTGCCGCAGCAGTGCCGCGTCCAGGGGCCGGGGCGGTGCCACGACCACGCAGCCGCCGGTGAGCAGGGGCGCCCACACCTCGAAGGTGGCGGCGTCGAAGGCCACCGGGGAGTGCAGCAGCACCCGGTCGCACACCCCGCCGGTGAAGCGGCTGTCGGTGGCGAGGGCGGCCACGTCACGGTGGCGTACCGCGACCGCCTTGGGCTCGCCGGTCGACCCGGAGGTGAACATCACGTACGCCGGCCGGTCGGCGTCCGCGGGTACGGCCGCGGGCGCGCCCGGCACGGGGGTGCGTGCGGCGGCGACGTCCGCGGCGGTCAGCTCGGCCGTCGCGCCCGCCCGCTCGGTCAGCGTGCGGCGCCGCTCCTCGGGGGCGCGGGCGTCCACCGGTACGTAGGCGCCGCCCGCCTTGAGGACGGCGAGCTGGGCGACGACGAGTTCGGCGCAGCGGTCCATCGGCAGCGCCACCCGGTCCTCCGCCCGCAGGCCGCCGGCCAGGAGCCGGGACGCCACGGCGTCGGACCAGGCGTCGAGGCGGCGGTACGTCAGCTCCGTGTCGCCGTCGCGCAGGGCGGGCGCGTCGGGGGTGCGGCGGGCCTGCTCGGCGAACAGCTCGACGGGGCTGCGCGGCGCCGCCTGCCGGGCGGTGGCGTTCCACCGCTGGAGCAGGGCGCGGTCGTCCTCGGTCAGCGGCTCGAGGCCGGTCACCTCAGTGTCGGCGTCGATGCCGTCGGCGAGGGCGGTCAGGAGGACCGCGAGCCTGGCCGCGAGGCGTTCGGCCGTGTCCGCGTCGAACAGGTCGGCGTCGTAGGCGAGGTCGATGCCGAGCCGGTCGCCGAGGTGGGCGCGCAGGCACAGCGGGAAGGTCGGCGCGTCGTCGGCCCGCACCTCCTCGACGTGCACGCCCGTCCGGGCCGTGGCGGACTCGTCGACGGGGTAGTTCTCGAACACCACCATGCTGTCGAACAGCGCCTCGCCCGCCGGGACCTCGCTCAGCGCCTGGATGCGGGGCAGCGCGAGGAAGTCGAAGAGCCGGGCGTCGCTCTGCTTCTCCTGCACGCCCCGCAGCCAGGACGCCACTCCCCCGCCCGAGACCTCGATCCGGGTGGGCACGGTGTTGATGAACATCCCGATCATCGCCTCCACGCCCGGCAGTTCGGCCGGGCGCCCGGAGACGGTCGTGCCGAACACGATGTCGTCGCGTCCGCCGTGGCGGGCGAGCAGCAGCGCCCAGGCGCCCTCGATCACGGTGTTCACCGTCAGCCCGGCCCGTGCCGCCGCTTGGCGCAGCCGCGCCGAGACCCGCTCGTCCAGCTGCCGGTGCACCGTGGCGGCGGCGCGGGCGCGGTGTGCCTCGGCCGGGGTGCGGTCGTACGGCAGCGGGGTGCGGGCCGGGAAGCCGGCGAGGGCGCCGGCCCAGTACGCCTCGGCCGCGGTCTCGTCCTGGTCGCGCAGCCGGCGCAGGAAGTCGGAGAACGGGCGCCTCACCGGCGCGGGGGCCTCGCGGCCGCCGGTGAGCGCGGCGTAGCGCTCGCACACCTCGGTGAGCAGCTGCCCGGTGCTCCAGCCGCTCGGTGATCGATCCCGACGAGCTCGCCCCCCTCGGGCCGGTCACCGACGCCTGGGACGTCGGCCGCGAGGTGGGGCAAGCCCGCCGGCGGATGAAGTGACCTCGGCGTCGTGCCGACTTCGAC
>NZ_POTZ01000683.1 GCF_003236365.1 Streptomyces sp. NTH33 | reverse complement strand
GGCTGGCGGTGCGGGCGGCGCTGGCCGTCATGGCCGAGGCGCGGGCCGCCGACGGTCACCGGTATCTGCACGCGTTCCCGAAAGTGGAGCACACCGCCTCGAACGCGGTGTGCCGTCGCGCCGGGTTCACGCTGCTCGGCCCGGTCGACTTCGAGTACCCGAAGGGCCACCGGATCACGTCCAACGACTGGCGGGTCGACCTGGAGGGTTGAGCCGTCGTGCCCCAGGGTGCTTGCGCGGGGCGTGCGGGGCGTGCTGAGACTGGTGGCATGTGCCGGAGTATCAAGACGCTGCGTCCGCCCGCGTTGCCCGAGGAGGCGACGGAGGAAGAGGTGCGGGCCGCCGCGCTGCAGTTCGTGCGGAAGGTCTCGGGGTTCCGGGCGCCGGCCGCGCACAACCGCGAGGTCTTCGATCACGCGGTGGACGTGATCGCACAGGCCACACAGGAGTTGCTGGCTGGGCTGGAGGTGCGGGGGCAGACCGCGCACAAGGCGGGGTGACCGTCCGGCGCCGTGGTCTCTCCTACGCCTTTGCCGGCTCCGGCGTGCGCCGCATCAGATACGCCGCCCCCGCCCCCGCCGCGAACAGCGCCGCCACCGACACGCCCGTGGCCAGCCACGTCGCGCCCAGCCACCGGGTGCCGAAGTAGCCGAGGGCCACGCTGTAGCCGGCCCAGGACAGGCCGGCCAGGGCGGACCAGGGGAGGAACTCCCGGACGCGGCGGTGCGCGGCGCCGGCGCTGAAGGAGACCACCGAGCGGCCGGCCGGGGCGAAGCGGGCGAGGATCACCAGCGCGCCGCCGCCCCGGGACAGGGCCGCCTCGAGCCGCTCCTGTGCCCTGCTCAGGCGTCGCGACCGCGAGATCGCCCGGTCCAGCCGCTCGCCGCCCCGCCGGGCCAGCCGGTAGGCGAAGAGGTCGCCCAGCACCGACGCCGTGGCCGCGCACAGGATCAGCGCGAGGATGTCCGGCACGTTCTGCGGGACGTGTCCCGTCGCCGCGCCCGTGCCCGCGGCCGCCGCCGTGGCGGCCGTCACGATCAGTACGCCGCTGGGCAGCACCGGCAGGAACACGTCCAGCAGGACGGAGGCGGCCACCACGACATAGATCCATGGAGTGCCGGTGAGCAACCCCACCCGCGCCAGACTCTCCAGCACCGAAGACTCCCCCTGTCATTCCCCGTGAACCGCCGAACGCGCCGCGACGTCGCGGGGGAGCGGCAGGAGCGGCCTCAACAGCCATACAGCGTACGCCGGAAGTGTGACAGGAGTTGCACCGGGGCCATGTGTTCGGTTGTGGGGTCGGCTCGCGGTCATGGGGCCGGCTCGGACTCCGCGACCGTCTCCAGCCGCTGCTGCCCGTCCTTCGCCGTCCGCGCCCGCTCCAGCCGCAGCCGGGCCGAACGCCCGCGCAGCGTCAGCGTCATCAGCTGGTTGCCGAACCACGGTCCGCCCGTCCGTCTCCAGTGGACCGGTGGCTCGGCGCACCGCCCGTGCCGGGCGAACAGGCGGCCGAGGGCACGGGCCGCCGCGCTCCAGCCGAAGCGGAAGCCGAGCCGGATCGACAGGGGCGCAAAGTTGTGGACGGGCGAGCAGGTGAGCTGCAGCACCCGCGCGTCCACGGACCGCGACGGCCAGCGCGGCTCGGCCACGTACGCGTGGTGCACGTCACCGGACAGGACGAGGACGGTCGCGGGCGCCTCCGGCCCGGATCCCGCCTCGGCGACCAGTTCGGCCAGTGCCGCGAAGGACGCGGGGAACGCCGCCCAGTGCTCCAGGTCGGCGCCCCGTCGCAGCCACTCCCCGAACCGCGCCCAGCGCGCACCTCGCTCACTCCCGCACAGCGCCGCGTCCCATGCCTCCAGGTCGTGCACGAGGTGCGGAAGCAGCCAGGGCAGTGAGGTCCCGATGAGCAGGTGGTCGCAGGAGCCCCGGTCCTCCAGCGCCTGCGCGCGCAGCCACTCGGCCTCCTCCGGATCGAGCATCGCCCGGCTGTCCTCCCGCAGCACCCGGCCGGCCCGCGAGTCCACCATCAGTACTCTCACCCGGCCGAAGTCGCGCCGGTAGCTCCAGCGGACCGACGCCGGGTCGCGGTCGGCCCGCGCGGCGAAGGCGCGCAGGGCGTCGGTGCCGTCGGGGGCGGCCCGTACGGCGGCGTAGACCGGGTCGGCGGTCAGCTCGGCCGGGGAGAGGTTGCCCAGGTGCTGGTGCACCCAGTACGACATCAGTGCGCTGAGCAGCCGCTCCTGCCACCAGTCGGTGGACCGCAGGTCGGCGAGCCAGGCGGCGGAGGTGTTCCAGTCGTCGACGACGTCGTGGTCGTCGAAGATCATGCAGCTGGGCACGGTGGACAGCAGCCAGCGCACCTCCGGGTCGAGCCAGGACTCGTGGTAGAGCCGGGTGTACTCCTCGTAGTCGGCGACCTGACCACCCGGAGGGTCGGCCAGGCCCCGGCGGGCGGAGATCCAGCGCCGGGTCGCCTCGGAGGTCTCGTCGGCGTAGACCTGGTCGCCGAGCAGGAGCAGGACGTCGGGGCGCTCGCCCCCGGGGTCGGCGGCGATCCGCGCGGCCAGCGTGTCGAGCGCGTCCGGGCCGATCGCGTCCCTGCCGTCGGCCGGCGGGGCGGCCCAGCGGCAGGAGCCGAAGGCGACGCGCAGGTCCTCGCCGTCGGCGGGGAAGCGGATGACGGAGGGCGGGAAGCGGGAGTTTGGGGGCGGCCACGCGCGCGTGC
>NZ_POTZ01000682.1 GCF_003236365.1 Streptomyces sp. NTH33 | reverse complement strand
GGCGGGGCCTGCGGGTAGCCGTATCCGGGCTGACCCTGCTGGGGCTGGCCGTATCCCTGCTGCGGGTTCTGCGGTGTTTCGTACGGGTTGTTGGGCGAGCCGAAACTCATGGCCGGTTTCCTCCGTTGCGCTGCGGGGACGGTGCGGACTGCGCGGAGGAACGACACGATCTGAGCGGCTCCCCCCGAACACGAACCGCGCTACTGCGGTGTTCATCGTTCTAGGCGGGCCGAGATTTTGTCCAGCCCGGGGGGTCAGGTGTTGTGCAAGTGCAACATCACTGGTCAAGGATGTGAAATGCCGGCGGCCCCTGGCCCGGCCTCCCGGATTGGAACCATGAGCCGGTCATCCGCGAGGATGGGGGCATGACCGCCCAGATTCTCGATGGCAAGGCCACCGCAGCCGCGATCAAATCCGATCTGACCGCCCGCGTGGCGGCGCTGAAGGAGAAGGGCGTCACGCCCGGCCTCGGCACGATCCTGGTCGGCGACGACCCGGGCAGCCGCAAGTACGTCGCCGGCAAGCACCGCGACTGCGCCGAGGTCGGCATCGCCTCCATCCAGCGCGAACTGCCGGCCACCGCCACTCAGGACGAGATCGAGGCGGTCGTCCGGGAGCTGAACGAGGATCCCTCCTGCACCGGCTACATCGTCCAGCTGCCCCTGCCCGAGGGCATCGACGAGAACCGGATCCTGGAGCTGATGGACCCGGACAAGGACGCCGACGGCCTGCACCCGATGAACCTCGGCCGGCTCGTCCTCAACGAGCCCGCCCCGCTGCCCTGCACCCCCAACGGCGTCCTGACGCTGCTGCGCCGCCACGGCGTCGAGATCAAGGGCGCCGAGGTCGTGGTCGTCGGCCGCGGCGTGACCATCGGCCGCCCGATGCCGCTGCTGCTCACCCGGCGCAGCGAGAACGCCACGGTCACCCAGTGCCACACCGGCACCCGCGACCTCTCCGCCCACCTGCGTCGCGCCGACATCATCGTCGCCGCGGCCGGCTCCCCGCACCTGATCCGTGCCGAGGACGTCAAGCCCGGCGCGGCCGTCCTCGACGTCGGGGTCTCCCGCAACGCCGAGGGGAAGATCGTGGGCGACGTCCACCCGGACGTCGCCGAGGTGGCCGGCTGGCTGTCCCCGAACCCCGGCGGCGTCGGCCCGATGACCCGGGCCCAGCTGCTGGTCAACGTGGTCGAGGCGGCGGAGCGCAGTGTCGGCTGAGGCGAAGGGCACCGGGCGGGAGTCCGCTTCGGCGGAGCCGGAGCCGGAGATCGAGGTACGGGACCCGGTCAGCGCGCCGGACGCCGAGGGCAGGCCGCGCCGGGTCACGCGCCGCTTCCCGCTGTTCACCAAGGACACCGCGCCTCCGGAGGGCGGCGGCCGGGCCGCGCCCGGTGACGCCCCGGCGCCCGCCCGGCAGTGGCCGATGCTGGCCGTGCTGTCCGTGGTCGGGCTCGGGCTGCTGGTGACCGCCTTCGACGCCTTCCGGGTCGGCCTGCTGCTGGTCGGCGTCGCCCTGCTCGGCGGGGCCGCGCTGCGCTGGTTCCTGCCCCGCGTCGGCATGCTCGCCGTCCGCTCCCGCTTCACCGACATCGTCACCTACGGCGTGCTGGGCGGCGCCATCGTCCTGCTGGCGCTGATGGCCCAGCCGAAGCCGTGGCTGGAGATCCCGTTCCTGGACGACGCGCTGCACTTCACCGTCCGCAATAGCTGACGAGGCGTCAGTCCGTGCCGTGGCGGCGGCCCATCCTCTCCCCCGAGTCAGGACGGGCCGTCTCCCCCGAGTCAGGACGGGCCGCCGCGACCCACCCTCCTGCATCGCGAACGGGCTGTTCAATGCCTGTCCGCGCGCCGTGGCACGGAAGTGACCGTTCCGCTACGGTGTCCGCGCTCTGCCACAGGGCCCGTACGAGGCCCGAATGCTCCCGTGCGCCCCCACCGCGCGACCTGAGATCCTGGCGGTGCGCACCTCTGTGGGTAGCCAGCACAAGGACTCCGCACAGGGCGTCACGCGCGGGAACAGCCAGCACGTACCGGGGGGAAGGGGACGCGATGCCTCGTTGGAAGGCCTTGCCCGATGAACTCGATCCGCAGATAAAGGAGTTCGCGAGTCAACTGCGGCGGCTCGTGGACCGCGGCGGTCTGAGCGTCGCCGCGCTCGCCGATCGCACGGGCTACAGCAAGACCTCCTGGGAGCGTTACCTCAACGGCCGGCTCCTGGCGCCCAAGGGCGCGGTCGTGGCCCTCGCCGAGGTCACCGGCACCAACCCGGTCCATCTCACCACCATGTGGGAGCTCGCCGAACGCGCCTGGAGCCGCGCGGAGATGCGCCACGACCGCACCATGGAGGCCGTCCGGATATCCCAGGCGCGTGCCGCGCTCGGCGATTTCGGCGGCGACGCCCCCGGCGCCGAGTCCGACGGGAGCAAGCCGCCCCGCGAGAGCGGCAGCGCCGCGGCGCGTCCCGGGACCGCGGGCCAGGCCGGCGTGTCTCCGAGGGTGCCGGCGCAGCCGACGGCGTCCGACGCCGACGCCCGGGAGGGCACGCCGAAGAAGACCGCGCCGGCCTCCGGCTCCGGTGCCGACGCGCGCTCCGGCTCTGGCGCCGACGCGCGTACCGGCTCCGGCGCCGACACGCGCGCCGCCCCCACTGCGGACGCGCGCGCCGACTCCGGTACCGGCGAGCAGACCTCGACGGGCGGCAACTCCTGGAACCTGGCCGGTTACCGGGGCCCGTCC
>NZ_POTZ01000681.1 GCF_003236365.1 Streptomyces sp. NTH33 | reverse complement strand
ATTCGGGCGAATTGGGAGAGTTGGGCGTGAACGCACGCAACTGCATGGTTTCATGCGGTTGCTGTTGTTCGGCCGCTTTCAGTTTCCGGAGGGTGTCGACCTTCAACTGCATTGTCTTGTCCGGCCGTTGCTGTTCGGCCGCGTTCTGTTCCCGGAGGGCGTCGACCTTCAACTGCATGGTCTCGTCCGGTTTGCGCAGTGCGTCGACCTTCAGCTGGATCGTTTCGTCCGCACGGCGGCCCTCCTCCCCCGGAAGGCCTTCCCCCTGTCCTGCTTCGGTCACGACCGCGTCTCCCTCCGCACTCCGTGTTGCTCGCGCGGGTCGACACAGCTACCGCAAATGCGGCTGCTTTCCCCGTAGTTCGCAGCCGCCACGCGGCCCTCGCGGCAGTACAAAATTATCAGCCGTCTTTTCAAAACCTCCGCACAAGATCTGGACAGAAACCACGACATAAGAAACAGACAGTTCTGTGCGTCCGGTCACTCCCGGATAACCTGGGCGCATGCCTCGTTACGAGTACCGCTGCCGGAGCTGCGGCGACACCTTCGAACTGAGCCGTCCCATGGCGGAGTCGTCCGCCCCGGCGACCTGCCCCGCCGGGCACGAGGACACGGTCAAGCTGCTGTCCACGGTCGCGGTGGGCGGCTCGGCCACCGCGCCGGCACCCGCGCCGCGGGCCGGCTCGGGCGGCGGCGGATGCTGCGGCGGGGGATGCTGCGGCTGACCTCTCCGGCACGGGCCCACCCCGGCAGGTCCGCCCTGCCGGGGTGGGCCCGTCGGTTCTGCCCTACCGGGGCGTCCGGGCCGCCGCCC
The DNA here is from genome assembly GCF_003236365.1 of Streptomyces sp. NTH33. Lineage (GTDB taxonomy): Bacteria > Actinomycetota > Actinomycetes > Streptomycetales > Streptomycetaceae > Streptomyces. Next base: position 1,926 of record NZ_POTZ01000681.1, on the reverse strand, counting down.
CGAGGAACTCGCGCGTGATCCGCTCCCCGGCGAGCACCCCGCGCTCGGGCAGGGCGGTGATGCCGGGGGCCGTCCAGCCGGTGTCGGCGAGTTCGCCGTGGCCGGGCCGCCAGCCGCGGTCCACGGCCAGCAGCAGGTCGGCGTCCAGCAGCGAGTCGCCTGCGCCGAGGACGAGGTCGGCGCCGGTGCGGCGGGCGACCTCGCGGACGGCCGCGCTCTTGGTGAGCGGCTTGGGGACGGCGTAGAGCTTGCGGCCCTGCAGGGAGACCGTCCAGCCGCGGTTCTCCGCCCACACGGCGAGCTCCTTCACCCAGTCCCCGGGCAGGAGTTCACGCTCGACGACGAGGTAGGCGAACAGGTCCTCGGCGACGCGGTGCTTGCGCACCCAGGCCGGGTCGGCGGTCCGCAGCAGATGCTCCCGCACCTCGGCCAGCGGAGCGCACTCGCCGGCCACCCGGTCGGTGACCCGCCGGTGCCAGTCGGCGTCCGAGACGCCGTCCACCAGCAGGTGGCCGCCGTTGGCGCAGATCGCGTACTCCGGCGCCGGGCCCGGCAGGTTGATGCGCAGGTACTGCTTGCGGGTGCGGGTCGTGGTCGGCACGAACACCGCGGAGTCGGCGAGCTCGGTCAGCAGCCGGGCCGCCGTCTCGGTCATGTAGGACAGCGGCCTGCTCTCGTGCACCTCCACGCACAGCAGCCGCGGGGCCCGCGCGTCCGGCATGGTCAGCGCCAGGGCGGCGGCGGAGTAGATGAGCGTACGGTCCAGGTCGCTCGCCACCATCACCGGCATCAGCGGGTCACCGCCCTGCCGTCGGCGCCGGTCGCCCCGCGCGTGTAGCGGGGGTGGATCAACCCCACGCAGCTGTACGGCAGTTCGCCGACCTCCTCGACCGGGACCCCTCTCTGCCCGGCCAGCAGGCGCACGTGCTCCAGGTCGGCGCCCGCCCCGGCCCGCGCCAGGATCTTCCACGGCACCCGGCGCAGCAGCACGCGCGTGGTCTCGCCCACGCCCGGCTTGACGAGGTTCACGTCGTGGATGCCGTACTCCTCGCTGATCCGCTCGACCGCCGCCCAGCCCTCCCAGGTGGGGGTACGGTCGGCGGACAGCAGCTCCTTGACCGCGGTGCCGACGGCCTCCGTGACCTCGGTGAAGCGGGCGGTGACGGCGTCCAGGAAAGCGTTGGAGAGGTCGGCGTGGGCGAGTTCGCGGTAGAACTTCGCGCCGTGGAAGTCGTGCGGGCCGACCAGGTCCGCGCGCAGGACGGTCCGTGAGATCAGGCCGGAGACGGTGGAGTTGAGGCAGGCGGAGGGGATGAGGAAGTCCTCCCGGGTGCCGTACGTGCGCACGCACGAGCCGGGGTCGGCCAGCACCGCGATCTCCGGGTCGAACCCGCCGATGCCTTCGCGCTCCTCGAACTCCCGTATCGCTTGGGAGAGTTCACGGGTGATGGCGCCCTTGCCGGTCCAGCCGTCGACGAAGACGACGTCGGCGGGGTCGTGGTGGGCGGCCAGCCAGCGCAGCGCGTTGGCGTCGATGCCGCGGCCGCGCACGATCGACACGGCGTAGTGCGGCAGGTCCAGGCCGTGCCGGAACCGGGCCCAGCGGCGCATCAGCACGCCGACCGGGGTGCCGGCACGGGCGAGCGAGACGAGGACGGGCCTCGGCGTCCGCTCGGCCATGACCGTCTCGGTGACCACGCCGACGGCCTGGGCGATCCGCGCGGCGGAGGCCGTGAGGGCCGCGTGGAACAGCTCCTGGTACTGCTCGCTCGGCTGGTACTCCACCGGCAGCGACTCCGCGTAGTGCGCGCCGCCGCTCTGGATCGCCTCCTCGCGCTCCTCGGTCGGTGCCTCCAGCGTCACGTCCGACAGGTCCTGGAGCAGCCAGCCGACCTCGTCGGGCGCGTAGGCTGTCTCTTATACACA
>NZ_POTZ01000680.1 GCF_003236365.1 Streptomyces sp. NTH33 | reverse complement strand
GGCGCAGTGGGCGGGGCTATGTGCCCCGCCCACTGCGCCTGCCCCTCCCGGTGCGCCCCGCGCTCGCGGTGGGCGGCGACCTGAAGAACGTCCCCTGCGTCGGCGACGGCGACCACGCCTGGCTCGGCCCGCACATCGGCGACATGGGCGACCTGGCCACCCTCCAGGCCGCCCACCGGGCCGAACAGCACCTGCTGCGCCTGACCGGAGTCACCCCCGCCCTGGTGGCCGCCGACCGCCACCCCGGCTACCACTCGACCGGCTGGGCCCGCCGACGGGCGGACCGACTACCGGGACAGCGGCCCGTGCTGGTCCAGCACCACCACGCGCACATCGCCTCCGCGATGGCCGAGCACGGCCTCGACGGCACCACCCCCGTGATCGGCGTCGCCTTCGACGGCACCGGATACGGCGACGACGGCACCGTCTGGGGCGGCGAGGTCCTGCTCGCCGACTACGCCGGGCACCGCCGCTTCGCCCACCTGACCCCCGCCCCGCTGCCCGGCGGCGACGCCGGCGTGGCCAACCCGTGCCGCCTCGCGCTGGCCCGGCTGTGGGCCGCGGGACTGCCGTGGGACACCCGCCTGCCGCCCGTCGCCGCCTGCACGCCCGAGGAACTGTCCGTTCTCCGAAGGCAGTTGGAACGGAATCTGGCCTGCGTGCCCACCTCCAGCATGGGTCGGCTCTTCGACGCCGTCTCCTCCCTCGTGGGCGTCTGCCACCGCGCCGGGTACGAGGCGCAGGCCGCGCTGGAACTGGAGGCGGCCGCCACCGCCGCCCGGGACGCGGACCGCACGGCGTACCCCTTCGGGCTCACCGACGGCCCCGGCCCCCTGGGCTGCGACCCGGCGCCCATGCTGCGGGAACTCCTCGCCGACCAGAGGCGCGGCACCCCGGCGGCGGTCCTCGCCGCGCGCTTCCACCGGGGTGTCGCGCGGACCGTGGCGGAGATCTGCCGGCGTGCCCGCGCGGCCACCGGCCTGTCCACCGTCGTCCTCAGCGGCGGCGTCTTCGCCAACGGCCTGCTGGAGGAGGAGTGCGCCGTGCTCCTGACCGGTGACGGCTTCGCCGTACTGCGCCACGGCGAAGTCCCGCCGACCGACGGCGGACTGGCCCTCGGACAGCTCGTGGTCGCGGCCCACGAACGACAGGACGGACGGCGCCCTTGAAGCCGCCGTACAGCGACGAGACGGAGTGACCCATGTGTTTGGCAGTGCCCGGCAAAGTCGTGGCCATCGACCACCGCGCCGACCCCCTCACCGGCCTGGTCGACTTCGGCGGAGTGCAGAAACAGGTGTGCTTCGAATACCTGCCCGACCTGAAGGCGGGGGAGTACGTGATCGTCCACGTCGGGTTCGCCCTGCAGCGCCTGGACGAGGAGTCGGCCCGGGCTTCCCTGGAGCTGTTCCAGCAACTGGGGCTGCTGGAGGAGGAGTTCGGCGACGCCTGGGCGCAGGCGGCCGAGCAGACCGGCAGCGAGGCCCCGCACACCTCCGGGGCCGGGGAACGCGAGAAGAGCGGAAGTGAGGTCCGATGAAGTACATCGACGAGTTCAACGACCCCGAGCTGGCCCGGCGGCTGCTCGACGAGATCCGCGCGACCGTCACCCGGCCGTGGGCGCTGATGGAGGTCTGCGGCGGTCAGACCCACTCGATCATCCGGCACGGCATCGACCAACTGCTGCCACAAGAAGTGGAGTTGATCCACGGCCCCGGCTGCCCGGTGTGCGTGACACCACTGGAGGTCATCGACAAGGCGCTGGAGATCGCCGCCCGGCCCGAGGTGATCTTCTGCTCGTTCGGCGACATGCTGCGGGTGCCGGGCACCGACCGGGACCTGTTCCGGGTCAAGGGCGAGGGCGGCGACGTACGCGTCGTGTACTCGCCGCTGGACGCCCTCCAACTGGCCCGGCAGAACCCCGGCCGCCAGGTGGTCTTCTTCGCCATCGGCTTCGAGACGACCGCCCCCGCCAACGCCATGGCCGTGCACCAGGCCCACCGCCTGGGCCTGGACAACTTCAGCCTCCTGGTCTCCCACGTGCGGGTGCCACCGGCCATCGAGGCGATCATGACGGCCCCGGACTGCCGGGTGCAGGGCTTCCTCGCCGCCGGGCACGTGTGCAGCGTCATGGGCACCGCCGAGTACCCGGACCTGGCGCAGCGGCACCGTGTCCCCGTCGTCGTCACCGGCTTCGAACCGCTGGACATCCTCGAGGGCATCCGCCGCGCCGTCCACCAGCTGGAGCGCGGCGAGCACCGGGTGGAGAACGCCTACCCGCGCGCCGTGCGCGAGACGGGCAACCCGGCCGCCCTGCGCATGCTGGAGGAGGTCTTCGAGGTCGCCGACCGCTCCTGGCGCGGCATCGGACGCATCCCCGCCAGCGGCTGGCGGCTGTCGGACGCCTACCGCGCCTTCGACGCCGAGCACCGCTTCGACGTCGGCGGCATCCGCACCGAGGAGCCCGCCGTGTGCCGGGCCGGCGAGGTCCTGCAGGGGCTGATCAAGCCCACCGAGTGCTCCGCGTTCGGCACCACCTGCACCCCGCGCACCCCGCTCGGCGCCACCATGGTCTCCAACGAGGGCGCCTGCGCCGCCTACTACCTGTACCGCCGGCTGAACGGACAGGCCTCACCGGCCGCTCCGGCGCCGCAGGGCTCCCGTGTCCCGCACGAGGAGATGAATCCCGTTGGCTGACCTCGCTCCCGCGGCGGCCGAGGCCCCCGTCGACCCCGCGAACTGGACC
>NZ_POTZ01000067.1 GCF_003236365.1 Streptomyces sp. NTH33 | reverse complement strand
CTCGACCCCCTCACCCCACCTCCTCGAACTCGACAACGGCACCATGTCCCAGGCCCGCCTCGCCGAGGAGGTCTGGGACTACGAGCGCTACGCCGGACACCGCATCGGGGAGGGCGCCCGCGGCACCATCGGCACCACGCACCCGTTCTGGCAGCGCCACCGCTACACCCGCTCCCAGCGCTTCCCGCGGCTGCACGTCGTCCTGGCGGGCAAGGCGGAACACCTGTTCGACCACCGCCACCAGGCGCTCACCGCCGCCGTGCACGGCATCACCATCGCGGTGCGGGTGAACACCCTGCCCCGCCTGCAGCGCGGCGAGCCCTGGGACGAGATCGGCGTCGACGACCCGTATCGCCGCAGGGAACGTCACCCGGAACGGGTCAGCCGCTGACCCGGCGAGCCGTCTGCGGGAGAGACCAGACAGCCACCGGCCGTGCGGCAAGCAAAGAACCGGCGGCCCGGGAGCCTCTCACCCGCGCCCACGAGGTCGATGGTAGGGCGGATCGCCGCGTCGATCGGCCTGGTCGGCGACGCCACGACGACGCCTTGAGGGGATCGACGACCGGCCTGGCCAACACCGAGGACCGGCCTGGCCAAGACCGAGCTGATTCACCCCAGTCGGCCCGGGAAGGCGCTATCCCAGGCCGAGCTCGCCATCGCCGAGTGGATCGACTGGTGGTGGCACCGCCGACTAGACGGTGAGATACGCCACGCCCGGCCTGTCGAGTACGAGACCACCTCCTTCAGGCAATCTGCAAAACCCCAGGGCCCAACCACAATCTGAGATCTCCACCGAACCGCGGACGGTCCGGACCGAGGCCACCCGAACGGGTGACAGGCCGTTTCCTGTGCAACCAGGACGGCTCCCTGCCGGTCCTCCCCAAGCGGCACTATTTGTTCAACGGTGGGGGAGCACCCTCTTGCGTACGCGTTCCGTCCTGGCCGCAGCCGTCACCTGTGGGGCTCGGAAAGTCATCGTTGCTACTCAGGTCGCGTAACGGTACTCGTTGATGACGCCGCCGAGGACGTGGGTGCGCAGGACGCTGCGCGTATCGAAGTCGTTGTACGGTGGCGGGCTGTTGGACCGAGTCGGGTAGCAGCTGACTGCGGGCCCGATGAGGCCGATGCGCTTTGTAGTGCTTCTTGTAGGTGGCCAGGACCTGTCGGGCGTGAGTCCCGCCCATGATGAGGACGTGATCGAGGGCCTCACGCCGGATGCTACCGATGATCCTCTCGCAGTGGGCATTCATCTGCGGCGCTCGCGGCGCGCTCTTGAGGATCTTCATCTCTTCGGCTGCGGAGGCCGCGTCGAAGGTCTCGCCGTACTTGTCATCGCGGTCACGCAGCAGGAAGCGCAGTGACTCCAAGCGCGTACCCAGGTCGGCGGCGAGATTTCGTACCTGTTGAACGGCCCGGGCCTGGGTCGGGTGGGCGGTGACGCAGGCGATGTGCAACCGGCGGGTGCCGTGTCCGAGGAAAACCAGCGCGTACAGCCTGCTGCCCAGCGCGGTGTCGAAATGCAGGAAGTCGCAGGCGATGCTCCCTTCGGTCTGGGCGGTGAGGAACTCGCGCCAAGTGGGGCCGGAGCGGCGCGGGGTCGGGTCGACGCCCGCGGCGTGAAGGATTTCCCAGACCGTGGAGGCGGCGATGAACCGGCGGTGCCGGGCCAGGAGAGTGCCGGGGGTGACCGGGAAGGCAGTGCGCCAAAGCCGCCGGGGTATCAGCGCAGACAGCGCCGCGAACCAGAACCGGTCCGTGGGCTCGTAGCGGACCGGGCCCTTCACCTGCTGGCGCAGCACAGCGTTCTCGTGCCGCAGCACGAGCAGCTCGGCGTCCTTGGAGGTGTCGCGGCGCGGCAGCACCGCCGGGACGGACAGCGGCTTCCGGGTCACCTTGTACACCAGCGAAACGATCACGCAGAGATGGTGCCAGGACGCACCGGCCGGGTTGCCGTCCTCGCCTGCAGCGATGGCTTTTCGAGCCCTACGGGTTCCGTAAGGACACCGTGCTCATCGTGGGCGGCACGCTGGTCCCCACCTGCGACCGGACCGTGGCCGCCGCCGGCAAGAACTACCGCTACTCCACCAACCACCAGGTCGTCATCGAGGCCGACACCCGCCTCGTCGTCGCCGTCGGCAAGCCGCTGCCCGGCAACCGCAACGACTGCCGGGCCTGGGAGGACTCCGGCGCCAAGGCCGCCGTCGGCGCGACCCCCACGGTGATCGCCGACGGCGGCTGCCGGGGCACCGGCCTGACCATCCCGCACTACCGCCGGCACAAGAACGGCGAAGTGTTCATCAGTTTCCTCGAACTGTCCTGCGCCTTCCTGGCGGAGGTGTACTCCGGGGACACCCTGTATCCCGCCCTCACCATCACCGGGCTGGAGTCGCAGGGCGACACCGGCGTCGTGGTCACGGCAGCCACCATCCACAGCCAGCGCGGCGAACTTGTGCTGTCAGGGCAGCACAAGTACCTGCTCCGACGCCAGTAGTCCGGCCGGGCGCCCCCCCGTACCGTACCTCTGTCGCTGAACGAACTCCGCCCGGAGCACCTCGCTGCCAAGGGCCATGGTCAGCGGGGGGCCGCCCACGTCCGGTGTGCCCAGTCGGCGAAGCGGGTCCAGCGGACCTCCGGGTGAGCAGCGTGGAGGGCGGGAATGTCGACGCGATAGCCGGGGCCGTTCAGAAAGGTCCACATCGCATGCATGTCCGGATTGCCGATCGCAGTCAGCGGTACTTGCTCATGGCGGACTTCCCGTCCCAGGGCCGCGCCGAGCGCGGCCGCCATCTGGGTGGGAGTGGGTGCATCGCTGGCCAGTTCAATGCGCTGCCCGACGTAGGAAGCAGGGTTGAGCAGCACTTCCGCCGCGAACGCGCCGAGGTCGGGGCGGGCAAGCTGCTGCAACGGTCGATCGGGAGGCAGCGGCAGATCAAGTACGCCGTCGAGGATGCGCTCTGCTCCGCCCAGCGCATTGTCGAAGAAATATGCCGGCCCCAGAATCGTGTACGGAACATCGCCGGAGGCCAGCTCCGCTTCGATGCGCGCCTTGCTGCCGAAATGCGGTACCCCGCTCTCCTGGTCGGCTCCGGCCACAGAGCTGAACACGAGATGCGGAACGCGCTCCTGCGTTGCGGCGGACAGGATTGCCCGCCCCTGGCCCACCTCCGCCTCCACGCCGGCCTCGAAGGGAGTGGTGAACGCGAAGACACCCGCCACCCCGCTCATCGCCGCGGCGAGCGACTCACGATCGCTCAGGGATCCCGCCACCACTTCAACGCCCTGGTCGGCCAGTTCCCGCGCGGTGCTTCGGCCGGGGTCACGTACCAGCGCCCGAACCCGGGCCCGACGGCCCAGCAGCGCATCGGTCACGACCCTGCCCTGTCCGCCGGTTGCGGCAAGCACCAAGATCGGCTCATCGACCATCGAAGAACTCCCTTCCCCGCAGGCAGGTGGCAAGGCATACCGACCGACCCCAACGGTAACCAAACGTCACGGACGACACACCCGGCATCGCGGCGCGCTGTTCCTCTGGCGAAGCGGTCCAGAGTGTCGAGGGACTGCTGTCCGGCACCGCTGTGCGAAATGCCGCGCGGCGCACTCGGTGTGCCTGAGAGCGCACGGTGCCGGAAGAGCGAGAAGAGGACGCTGGCGGGCACGTACCGGTGCATGCACAGTCATGACGGCCGTGCCACCGGCGCCTGGCGTTCCACACCTCACACGATTGCCGGAAGAAGAGATACCCATGCGGTCGGCATCTTCACCGTCGGGGACGTGACGGCCGATCCGACCCATGCCCGCACTCCGTCAGAGCACGAACGCATCAAGGCGACGGCCGCCATCGCCCTCAAGTCGGAGGAGATGGGCCTGGGCGTCTTCGCGATCGGAGAGCACCGCAATCCGCCGTTCGTGCCGTCGTCCCCGACCACCATGCTCGGCTACATCGCGGCCCGTACCGGGAAGTTGGTCCTGTCCATCACCACAACGCTGATCACTACCAACGACCCGACTGGGAATTCGGCTGCCGGATCAGCTCGTCCGGATCAGCCCGTCCGGGTCAGCGGCCGGGGCCGTCTGCCCGGCCCGGGCCGGTGTCTTCCCGCCCGTCGGTGGGGCGGCCGGGTCGACGCCGCGGCGTTCCCTCTCCCGTAGCGCCCATTGCCGCAGGGTGGCCCGGTTGATGCCCAGGTCGGCGGCGATGCTCTTGTAGGTCGCCCCGGGCGTGGACTCGTACAGGGCGACGGCGCCGGCCTTGAACTCGTCCGAGTAGTTTTTTATCGCCATCGGCGGTGTTCTCGCTTCCTCCGGATCAAGCAGATCCAGTATCAGCGTGTCCACCACTCAGGGGGAGGCCCCCACCGGCAAGCTCCGCCTGCGTCTCATCCCGTGCCGTGCCGACGGCGTGGCGCACGACCTCGAGCGCGAGCACCATGTGCTCGCTGACCGCCCGGCGCGCCTGATCGCAGTCCATGTCCAGGAGGCGCCCGTAGGACGGGTGTCCGGCCGTGACCGTCACGTGGTCGATCGGCCTGGGCAGCTCCTGGAAGAACCGCTGCAGCCGCGCCGGGTCGGTGGCGTCGAAGGCGGCGGTGCTGAGCGCTTCGGCCTCCGCGGCCGCGGTGCGGCGGCCGCGGTGCGCAGCCGTTCGGGATCCCGGCCGGTGAGAATCACCGCGGCGCCCTCGGCACGGACGTGCCTGGCGGTCGCCGGCCCGATACCCGCGCTCCCGCCGATGACGACGAGGGTCTGTCCGAGCAGGGCCGGGTCGCGGATGTCGTGCGCCGCCGATGTCTCCGAACTCATGAATCCCTCCTCTGCCCTGGCCGGTGCGCCCCTTGGGAGTGATCCACCAACCTTTCGGGTTGCGGACCGGAATCAGTCGATCAACCGCTGGCGAGGGGATGTCTCTTCCGGGCCGGGCCGGCATCTGCTCACCGTTCGGGCGGTTGCGACAGGGTGTGTTTGACCTGCCTGGTCCGCTCGTCGGTGAGGACCTCGACCCGGTCGTTCGCCAGGGCTTCCATGGTCTGCTCCGCGACGTCGGCCGCGCTGATCTTCGGCGCGTCGGTGAAGGAGCTGAGGTCCGTCTCCACGAAACCGGCGTGGACGCCGACCACGAGCGTCCCCTGCTCACGCAGGCCTTGCCGCAACGCGCCCGTCAGCGACCACTGGGCCGCCTTGGAAGCCGCGTATCCGGGGTAGTCCGGCCGCGAGGCCCAGGAGGCGGTCGACAGCATGTTCACCAGGGCGCCGCCGCCGTTGCGGGCCAGGACGGGGGCGAAGGCACGGGAAACGGCCCAGGTGCCGAAGTAGTTGATCTCCATCGCCTGGCGCGCGCCGTCGAAGGAGCCTGTCAGGAGCTTGGTGCCGAAACCTCCGACGCCGGCGTTGTTGATCACAATGGTGACGTCACCCGCGTCGGAGGCTGCCGCGGCAGCCTCCTCGGGCTCGGTGACGTCCAGACGCAGCGCAGTGACGTCCTCGTCGCTCACGCTTGCCGGATCGCGGACGGCGGCGTAGACCTTGCTCGCGCCATGCTCGATCAGCGCGCGGGCGAACGCGCGGCCGATACCGCGATTGGCCCCCGTCACCAGGGCAACTGATCCTTTGATCTCCATCGCGCTTCCTTCCTGCCGGCGCCTGCCGTGGCCGGCGGCCACTGCGTACAAGGCGGCTTCTTGTCACCGTCGCCCTGGCCCGCTGACTCGGCCAGCCTTCGCATGGCTCACTTGAGGAGTTCCAGCAGCCGGTCCGCCAGAACCGCGGCGGAGTGGGGGTTCTGCCCGGTGACGAGGTTGCGGTCCTCGACCATGTACGGCTCCCAGATGGGGCCGCGGCTGAAGTCGACGCCGACCTTTTCCTTCAACTCGGTCTCCAGCAGCCATGGCGCCCTGGAGGCCAGGCCAACGGCCTCCTCTTCCTCGTCGGTGAAGCAGGTGACCCGGTAGCCCCTGAAAGGGGACTCACCGTGGATCCTGGTGGCCAGCATCGCGGAAGGGCCGTGGCACACGATCGCCAGTGGTTTGCCCGAGGCGAGCTGCGCCGTGAGCAGTCGGCCGGCGTCGGCGTCGAACGCCAAGTCCGCCATCGGACCGTGGCCGCCGGGCAGGTACACCGCGTCGTAGTCTTCCAGGCGGACGTCCGACAGCTTCAGGGGCCGCCGCATCACCTCCGCGGAACGAATGATGGCCTCCAGTTCGAGGGCCCCGTCCTCGCCGCCTGCCATGGAGGGGCGCAGGCTCATCATGTCGACGTTCGGAACCACGCCGTCCGGTGTCGCGACCACGACGTCATGGCCGGCCTCCGTGATCTTCTTGTACGGCATCGCGAACTCTTCGGCCCAGTAGCCCGTCGCATGCCTGGTGCCGTCTTTGAGCACCCAGTACGTCGCCCCACTCACGATGAAGAGCACTTTTGCCATGGCTTTTTGCCTCCTCGTCCCTGCTCGACAGAAAGGAGGGTTGGACTCCGGTTCCAGCGTAGGCACACCCACCACCACGTGCCCGTGTGTCCCCACGGGGCCCGCGCCGCCCGCAGAACAGCGTGCGCTGCCACGACGTCCTCGCACCCGCTGATATCCACGCCGACGGCCCGCACGCACGGGCCGTCGATGCCCGCGGCACCCCCGTCGCCGTCACCGCCCCCCGGCACAGCGCTCGAAGCCCTTGACGACGCCCTGCAAGGGCGGGACGCGTCCTGAGGCCCGGCGAGGCCCCGACTACGCCCGCGCCTCGCTCCAGGACGCGTTCGGCCCCGTTCACGCCTACCGAGAGGCGTGCCGCCTCCGCATCGCCTACAGGACTCCGTTAGGTCTGTCTCGGTCTTGGTGTCGTGTGTGTCCTGCTGAGGAGGGGCTGGTGGCAGGTGGTGCAGGTGCAGGTCCAGCACCTCAGGGTGTTCTGAGTGCGTCGAGGATCTGGTAGAGGGTGAGCCCGGTGCGGGTGCTTTTGGGGCCAGGCGCTGTTCGGTGAGGAAGGCGTGGGCGGCGGTCACGAGGGTGACGTGGTGGTGCCGACCGGGCCAGGACCGGCCCTCGAAGTGGTCCAGGCCCAGGCCGTGCTTGAGTTCGCGGTAGTCGTGCTCGATGCGCCGGCGCGCCGGCGGACCTTGGCCAGGCGGACCAGGTCGGCGATCGGGGTGTCGGCCGGCAGGTTGGACAGCCAGTAGTCGGTGGCAGCCTCGGCGTCTTCGGCCACTCGGCCAGCAGCCAGCAGCCAGCAGCCAGCAGTCGGGCAGGACCCCGTCCCACCAGCCCTGCTCGGCCGAGGCGGCGGCCCGGATCGGACGCTCGACGGCCTCGACATGGCGCGCGTCATCGTCGCCGGCGACCCCGCCAGCGGAGAGTCTGCCATCGGCGACGGGACCGGCATCATCGGCGCCGCCCGTCTCGGCGGACGCCGGTGAGATCCTGGTGGTCATTTCCAACGATCAAGCGGTGAGGGCGAGTTCGAGGCGGGCGAGGTGGGTGGTGCGGGTTCGGTCGAGGGGGTGTCCGTTCCACCAGGCGTCGAGTCGGATCAGGTTGAGCGCGGCGGCGGAGTAGGCGTGTTCGAGGTGGGTGCGGGCCAGCCCTCGGTAGCGGGCGCGGTGGATACCGGTGACGGCGTCCGCTTGGCGGATGGTTCCTTCGACTCCGGCGCGTAGGGCGTAATCCGTGTACCAGTCCCGGGTCAGCTGCTGGTCGCGGGCCTGGTGCAGGGCCTCGTGCATCTCCTGGGCGTGGAGGGAGATCTGCCGCCGTCCGCTCTTCGCGGTGGTGCACTTCGTCCGCAGCGGGCACGGGAGGCAGTCGCTCTTGGCGAAGGTCACTACTGTCTTGGGGACCTTGGCCTGGAGGCATGGACTCCAGGAGACGCTGGTGCGCCCGCCTGGGCAGGTTGCCTGCCGAGCTTGCCAGTCGATGCGGAAGTCCCGGGCGGTGAAGCCCTCCTCGGCCTTGGCCTGGCGGGAGGTGTCCAGCAGGACCGGGGTGATCAGAGCGACGCCGTAGCGGGCCAGGGACCCGGTGATCAGCTCCGCGCTTGGATAGCCGGAGTCGAGGTAGTGCTCATCGGGCAGCAGGCCGCGCCGCTGCAGCGATTGGTGGATGCCCCCCAGGGCCTTGCCGTCGGGCAGTGTCGAGGCGGTGGTGGCGATGTTGGTGATCAGGTTGGGGCGTCTGGGTGCCCGGTCGGGCTTCGGCCCGCGCGGCGCCCCGGCCGCGGACGTCTTGGGCAGTGGGCGGGCGTCGTCGTCGGCCTTGGTGGCGCAGGCCTCACTGATGTGGACCTTGAATCCGTTCCAGAAGGTCTCGCGCTTGGCGCTCCAGCGCGCGTCGGTGTCGTACGGCGAGGTCAGGCGCATCCTGGCGGGCGGCAGACCATCACCGCCCTCGTCGGTCTTCTCCCGCCGCTTGACCACCTCCCGCCCGTTCCGTGCCGTGGTGCGGGTGTAGTTCTGCAGCAGCACACACCGCAGGACCTGCGCGGCGGGCAGCCCCCGCAGCCAGGGCGGGGAGGCGGGCGCATAGACGGCGCCCAGCAGCGCGAAGCCGTCCCGGGCAAAGTCCACAGCGAGGGCGTTCTGCTTGGTCTTGGAGGCCGGCATCTTCCAGGAGTCGATCCGGCGGCCGTAACGCCTCGACCAGCCGGGCACGTCGATGACCTGGGCCAGCCAGTCGGGGGCCGCCGCCGACAGCGCCTCCACCAGCGCACGGACCGACTCACCCACCAGCTCCAGCCGGTTCAGGTCCCGCACCGCGCTGACCACCGCGGTGGAGTCGGTGCGCTGCTTGCCGCCGGCCCCCACCAGGCCCATCTCCTTGAGCCTGGCCAGCAGCAGGTCGAGCACCTTCTCTTCCAGGCCGTGCGCGACGACCCGGGAACGGAACTCCGACAACACCGTGTGGTCGAACCCGGTGTCCTCCAGGTCCAGCCCCAGCGCGTAGGCCCAGGACAAGCGGTCCCTTACCGCCTCGGCCGCCTGCCGGTCGGTGAGGTTCTCCGCCATCTGGAACACCGTCACCAACGCCAGCCGCCCCGGCGACCAGCCCCGCGGTCCCGTCGCTGCGAACGCGCAGGCGAACTCCGCGTCGGCGAACAACTCCCCGAACCGGTCACGGACCGCCACCGGCAGCGGCGCCTCCCGCCCGGAGTACTTCGCCCGCACCGCCCGCGCGACCTCCGCCGCCGGCTCCGGCCATGGCTGCGGCTCCATCGACACCGACCCACCCCCGCGACCGGGACAGACAAGAGCCGGCCGCACCACGATCATCCCGAACCGAGGCGCCCCAGCAACACCCACTCAGCGAATGGCCACCAGGGTCCGGTGACCCCCAAAAACGGCCCCATAAAGGCCAACGGCTCGCGCGCGGCATCGTCACCGGACGAGGTGCCGGTGCGATCGCCGGGACCAGCGCGCGCCCAGCAGCACGAGGTCGGCCACGAAGAGCACCACGCCGATGATCAAGAGGTAGAACAACCCCTTCAGCACCACGCCGACGAGCCCCAGGACGATCGCGACGAGGATCAGGAACAGGAAGAGCGCCAACATGGCTGCTCACTTCCTTCGGCCGGTGGTCAGCGGCGCGCGAGGCGGCGTCCGCGGTCGGCGCGAGCCTCGTAGGGCCTGTCGTAATGCTTGAAGATCTCTTCTTCCCGGTCGGCCGGCAGGACGTCGTCCGTGCCCATCGACGGTGCCTTCCTCACCTGCCCTTTCGAGTACGCCACCCGCACGTAACCGGGTCCCAGAGTCGCCTCGTCGACGGGGACGAAGACGAGTCGCTGCCGGGTGGGCAGTCCGGTGCGGACGGTGGCGACGGACGGCGCGTCGGTGGTGGTGTCCACGTAGACCCCTTCCAGGGCCCCGATCTTGTGGCCCTGGGGATCGATCACGTCGCGGTTGCGCCACTCGCGGATATCGGCTGAATGGATCATGCCTCGCTCCTTGCAGCCCGCAGAGAACTCCGCGTGTCCCACTGTACTCCGATGAGCTTGACCTGGTCTTTTCCCCGGCTGCTACCCTCTCGGCCCATGCCGATCAGGGGGAAAGTCGCTGCCGCAGCCTCGTGTGCGCGGCCGTTGTCGCCGGCGTGATCCTGCTGTGGCCCGCGCCGGACACGGCGCCCACAGCGCCCACCTCGGACCAGATCAAGGCGTCGGCTCGGGCTCGCCTGGACGCCTCCCTCAAGGAGGGGCGCACCACGCGGCAGGTGATGCTGGAGTCTGGCAAGACGCCCAGCGACGAGCTGTGCCAGATCTTGTGGGACCGCAAGCCGCACTCGGAGCAGCAGGAGCTGCGGTACGCGATGTGGATGCACGGCTGCGCCGGCAGTCCGCAGTAGAAGGGCCCGCGCGGAGCAGCACCACGCGGGCCCGGCCCCGCTACGGCAGGCCTTCCAGACGGGCCAGCAGTCCGGCCGCCGTCGCCACCGCCGACACCGACATCGACCTCGTCGGCGTCATCGGCCGTCGCGTCCTGACCCAGCTCCTGCCCGCCCGGCGGGTCCGCACCAAGGACCGCATCGTCAAACGCGCGATCTCCAAGTACAACGCACGCGGACCTTGATGATCCGCCGCTCGGTACGCGTCGGGGTCCGCCGTGGGCTGGCGTGCGGGCGGCTGGAGCGGTCGGCCATGCCCGCCTCGCCCTGCGTGCGGTAGCGGTCGGCCCACCGCTGGGCGGTGCTCACGGACACCTGGAAGCGTTCCGCGGCCCGCCGCAGGGGCCAGCCGTCGTCGACCACGCAACGGGCCAGGCGCAGACGTCCGGTCTCGGTCAGGGGTGCATTACGGTGGGGCACGAGGGCCTTTCTGTCGTCCGGCGTAGATGTCGCAATCCACACCGAGCCAGAGGGCCCTCACCCATTTCAAGATCTCTCAGCCGAGACCTGCGTCACCCACCTCCGTGGACAGGACACCTAGCCACCCGGAGTTCCCCATGTCGTTCACCCGACAGCTGGTGCACCTGCCCCTCGGGGATGTCGCCCGTCCCGCCAGCCTCGAAGATCCGTCCAAGTTGATCGACACCACCCTCGGCTACCTGCTGGGTGCGGAGCAGACCATCGTGGTGCCCGACGCCGACCACGTCGGCCAGGGCGAGCCGTCTCCCGAGGCGGTCGCCGCGGCCGACCTGCAGGAGCGGCTGCGCGTCTGGGCGGACAAGGAGTTGTTGCCGCTGCGCGTCCAGCAGGCCGAGCGGTGCGCGGTCCGCTGCGGCGACGGCGTCTGCACCCTCGCCTGGGAGCCGGCCAAGCAGCTGGTGCTGCTGCGCACCTACGATCCCGGCTTCTACTCCTCGAGTGGGACGAGGGCGAGCAGGACGCCCAGGAGTACCCGTCCCGTGTGCACTTCGCGTGGGAGCTGCCCGCCGACCCGGTACGGGGCCTCAAGGCGTGCGTGCGGCGCATCACTTACGAACTCGCGCCGATCGGCTCGGCGACCCGGCCGGCCGCCGTGGACGGGCGTAGCGGGCGTGAGCCGGCCGCCACCGACACCGACAGCGCGTCCGCCTCAGCGACCACCGGCACCCCGATCATCGCCCTCGCCGGGGCACGTCTGCCCATGGACCGCACTACCGGGCAGCCGCTGCCGGTGCGGCTGGAGGCCGGATCGGTGTGGCAGCTGTCCGACAACGGGCGCATGGACACCCTCGACACCTCCGCGCAGCTCGCCGAGCTCCGCCAGCGCATCGACCACCTGATGGACCGGCTCGCCTCCAACACGCCCCTGACGACGGCCGGGATCGGCAGCCTCGACCCGGCGAAGGTGCCGTCCGGGTATGCGCTGCGGCTCGTGTTGAGCCCACTGGACTCCCTCGTCGGCGCGATGCGCCTGGCCCGCAACCACAAGTACCAGCTGCCGCTGCGCATGGTGCAGCGCCTGCACCAGGCCGGGCAGGCGTGGCCCGCCGGCGAGTCGCTGCCCGCACGCCTGGTGTGTGTGTGGCGCACACGCCCACCGACCGCACCACCATCCTCAAGGACGTCACGGCAGGCTACGAGGCGGGCGTGTTCAGCCTGGAGACCGCAGTGTGGATGCTGCAGGAAGCCGGGTACCCCATCGACCAGCCCGGGCATGTCCGGAGCAGAAGGAAGAAGGAGGGCGGGGCGGGCTGTGGATCGGCTTTCCCCCCGAGCTGCACATCTGAGCCCGCCCACCACGTCCCCTCCGCGTGAGCGGAGGTGGGTAGGCCAGTGATCATGGAAGGTACCCGGATCAAGACGTTCACCCAGCTCCATGGCGTCAAGTTTCCCGAAGCGGTCAAGAAGGTCACCGACGGCCAGGACCAGATGCCGGCGTCCTACGACTTCCCGACCGGGCACGGGATCCACCTACGCATCACGAACCCCCTTGAGTCGGCCTTCTCCACCGTCCGCCTGCGGACCAGGGGCACCCGCGGTGCCGGCTCGCGCGCCGCAGGCCTGGCCACGGTCTTCAAGCTCGTCGAGTCCGCCCAGCAGCGGGACCGGCTGGTCAGCGGGGCGTGAGGTCCGCCGGCGCGGTCGCCCTCCGCCCGCGGCACGGGGGCCCGGCGGGCGAGGGCCCGCGGCGGCCTCCCATTGCGGCGGCACATTCTCTTAAGAAGTTACCCAGAGACGCCTGGGGACACTGTTCGCACCTGGGCCGGAGACGGTCTCCGATCCCGGGACGCCCGTGTGCACGCCGTACCTGGGGAGCCCGAGTGAGCGCAGTGACCATGACCAGCACCGGTGGGCGGAAGGCCGGCGGTGTCAGCGGCGGCCGCCCCGCGAAGCGGTCGCGGACGGCAGTCCCACCCGTCACCGTCGACGGCCTGTTCGGCCACGTCGCCGCCCGGCGGCCGGGTGAGGTGGTCGTCGCCGACGGCGGTCGGCCCCTGACTTACGGCGCGGCCCAGCAGAACGCGGACCGGCTGGCCTCCGTGATGCTCCGCTACGGGGTCCAGCTCGGCGACCCGGTGCTCGTCCACACCGCCGACCACGCCCAGTCGCTCGTCGCCCAGCTCGCCGTGCTCGCCCTGGGCGGCGTCTGCGTGCCGGTGCCGGACCTGTGCGACGCGCGGGACGCGGCCCGCATCGCGGAGATGAGCGGCGCCACCCTCGTGCTGTGCAGCGGTGTCCACCGGGAGCGCTGGCCGCTGGACGCCATGGTGCTCGACGAAGAACGGACCTGGGCGCGGATCGCCCCGGTGCGGGTCGACGGCTCGCTGCCGCGGTCCAGCCCGGACGGCGTCGCCTACCTGCTCACGGAACGCGCGGACGACGGCGGCTGCGTGGGCCACCTCGTCGACCACCGCGCCTGGCTGCTCGCCGCCGGCGCCCGGCTGCGTCGCGCGGGCCGTCCGGGACGCGGCGTGTGGACCGGCCAGCCGCCGGGCGGGGCCCGGGGCTTGGCGGCCCTGTGGTGGGCGGTCTCGGCGGGGAGCCGGCTGAACGGCCCCGCAGCCCCGGCCGCCGGGCGGGACCACGCGGGGGCGGCCGCGGTGTACGGCCCTCAGGAGTACGCGAAGTTCCTCGCCGGGTCCGGACCCGGCGCACCCGCCGGGCCGGGCACGGCGCTGGTGATCGGGGGCGCCCTTCCGGCCGGGCTGGTGGAGCGCCACCGCGCGCTGTTCCCGTACACCCGGTTGCTCGCGGAGTTCTCGCCGCGCGACGGGGCCATGCCGTGGACGGCCGCCGACTGCACGTCCGCGCACGTCGGTGCGTCCGGTGTCTCCGGCGCGGGGTCGGCCGTGCCCCGGGTGCGGGTGACCGTCCGTGACGAGGAGGGGCGTCCGCTGCCGGCCGGCAGCACGGGGCAGATCTGGGCCGCTGGCACGGCACTGCCCTTCGACCGGCTGTGCGACGGCTGCCGTGAACCCGCCGTCAGCCACCGGGGCTCGCTGACGTACTCCGGTTACCTGGGCCGGTGGGGCGCCGACGGAGCGCTGGAGGTCACCGGCCGCACCGCGCCCCGTACCCCCGCCCGCGCCTCGTCCGCACTCGCCTGCGCCACCCACGGGGCGCCGACCCGTGCCTGCCCCGTGCCGACCGGGGCCTGATCCGGCCCCCTCCGGCCGGCGGCCGACGGGGCTCCGGTGCGGCGACGCGGCACCCGCCGCGACCGGCCGCACGGGTCGGGCCTCGGCGTCCCGCGCGGGCCCGCGCCGCACCGCGGCGCCTTTGTCGGCTCCCGGACGGGGCCGCCATCCGTCCGGTGCGCGTGGCCGAACGGCCGGCCGTCAGTGGCCTGAAGCCGGTTGGCCCAGGGGTGCGTTCGGCGGTCCGACGAGCCGGTCCGGTCCTGGCGGGGGCCGTGGTCGGCAAGGGTGAACACGTGGATGGGGAGGGTGTGCGGACGGGCCATGAAGGCGCCCGGACACCGGTGTCCCCGGTGCTCCGGCAGTGGCCGGCGAGGCGATTGAGCAACCACGGAGGCGCTCCGTCGTGGCGTGCCCCGCAGACTCACCTGAGACCCGGTGATCCAGGAGCGGCAGTGGGCCGCTCGTGAAGGTGGGGGTGTTCGCGTGGTGCTCGGTAAGCATGCGGTTGTCGTCGGAGGCTCCGTCGCGGGGCTCACCGCCGCCGGTGCTCTGGCCGGCAGGTTCGAGAGAGTGACCGTGCTCGACCGGGACGCGTTGCCGTCCGGCGCCGCGAACCGCAAGGGCGTCCCCCAGGCCCGCCACAGCCACGCCCTGCTGATCGGCGGGCGGCTCGCGCTGGAGAAGGTGTTCCCGGGCCTGACCGCGGAGTTGACCGCGGGCGGCGCCGTGCCGTGGGACCCGGGCAGCGACCTGCTCTTCCACCAGATGGGCGCGTTCCGCATCCCCTGCTCCACGGGCATGATGGGCGTCAGCCTGACCCGCGCCTTCCTGGAGCACTCGCTGCGGCGGCGGGTGGGGGCGCTGCCCAACGCCTCTTTGCGGGACAACACGACGGTCACCCGGGTGGCCGGCGTCCCCGGCCGGGTGACCGGGGTGCAGCTCGACGACGGAGAGGTGATCGAGGCCGATCTGGTCGTCGACGCCACCGGCCGCAGCGACCGCGGCGACCGCTGGCTGGAGCAGGTCGGCTGCCAGGCCCCCGAGGTGGACACGGTGAAGATCGACGTCGGCTACTCGAGCCGGCTGCTCCACCGCTTACCCGGCGACCGCCTCACCGAGATGGGCGGTCTGCTCTTCCTCATGGCCTCGATCGGGCCGAACGACAAGCGCGCGGCGGCGGCGTTCGCCGTCGAGGGCGACCGCTGGATCATCACCCTCGGCGGCTGGCACCGCTCGTACGCGCCGACCGACCCCGAGGGCTTCGCCGAATTCGCGGCCGGCCTGCCCACGTCCCACATGAAGGACCTGCTCGCCCGGTCCGAGCCGGTCGACGCCGGCAACGCCCTGCGCTACACGTACCCGATGTCGCGCAGACGCTACTTCGAGCGGCTGCGCCGCCCGCCGGCCGGTTACGTCGCCATCGGCGACGCCGTGTGCAGCTTCAACCCGCTCTACGGCCAGGGCATGACGGTGGCCGTCCTGGAGGCCCTCGAACTGGCCGACAGCCTGGACCGCTGCGGCGGCCCGACCGCGGAGATGACCCGGACGTACTTCCGGGCGGTGGGCAAGCTCCTGGAGATGCCGTGGCGCATCTCGGTAGCGGGCGACTTCATCTTCCCGGAGACGGTGGGCCCCAAGGCCTTTGGTACCGATGTGGCCAACTGGTACGTCGGCCAGGTGACCCGGGCCAGTCACACCTCGGTCGACGTGCACCGCGTGATGCTGGAGGTGCAGCAGATGCTCGCACCGCCGTCCGCGCTCCTGCGGCCGGGCGTGATCGCGCGCTCGCTGCGCGCGGCACGCAGGTCACCCGCGATGACACCCCGCCCCGACGCCGTGAGCAGCCCCGTCGCATGACGGGCCGCTCCGCGACCGCATTTCCCGCGTAATTCTGCCGGACCAAGTGACGAACGCTGGAGGAAGCATGACGGAACAGCCTGTCGACACGGTGAAGCGCCTCTACGAAGGCTTGACCGCCTTCGACATCGAGATGGTCCTCGGGACGTGCGACCCCGAGGTGGAGATCGTCGCCCCCAAGTCGCTGCCGTGGTCCGAGGGCGACTACAAGGGGCTGGACGGGGCGAAGGCCTACTTCGCCGGCGCCCTGGGGCACCTCGATCAGGCCAAGTTCGACGTCGAGGAACTGCTCCCCTCCGGTGACTGGGTCACCGCGCTCGGCTGGTGGAGCGGACGCTTCAAGGAGACCGGCAACGAGTTCAACGTGCGCTTCGTGCACTTCTGGATCATTCGCGACGGCAAGGTCATCCGCGCGGAGGGGGTGTCCGACACTGTTCCGATCGCCCGGGCGGGCGAGTCGGCCGGAGCCTGAGAAGGCGCCGTAGCGGCACCCCGGCACACGAATCGAGAGGGGAGCCACTCATGAAATTCGGTGTGTCGACGCTCGTCACGGACGAGAGCATCGGCCCGGCGAGCCTGGGCAGGGCATTGGAGGAACGCGGCTTCGAGTCGCTCTTCGTCGGTGAGCACACCCACATTCCGGTGAAGCGGGAGACCCCGTGGCCGGGAGGTGGGGAGCTGAGGAGAGAGCTGTACCGCACGATCGACCCGTTCGTGGCGCTGACCGCGGCCGCCATGGTCACGGAGCGGCTGCTGCTCGGCGGCGGTGTGTTCCAGGTCGCGCAGCGCGATCCCCTGACGCTCGCGAAGGAGATCGCCTCGCTCGACCTGGTCTCCGGCGGCCGGGTCGTGGCCGGGGTCGGCGCGGGCTGGAACCGTGAGGAGATCCGCAACCACGGGACCGAGCCGAGGACCCGGATGGCGCTGATGCGTGAGCGGGTCCTCGCCATGAAGGCCCTGTGGAGCGAGGAGGAGGCCGAGTTCCACGGCGATTTCGTCGCCTTCGACCCGGTGTTCTGCTGGCCCAAGCCGGTGCAGCGGCCGCACCCGCCGGTGATGGTGGTAGGCAATCACCCCGCCGTGGTCGAGCGGGTCCTCGACTACGGTGACGCCTGGGGGCTGATCTGGCTGCCCGTGATGGTGGAGGGCGAGTCCGCGCTCGGGCCGGTCATCGCCGACTTCCGGCGCCGGGCACAGGAGCGGGGCCGGAAGTACATCCCGGTGACGGCGTACCAGGTGCTGCCGGACCGCGAGGCGGTCGCCTCCATCGTCGCGGCGGGCGTGGACCGGATCCTGTTCACGCTGCCCACCGTCCCCGAGGAGGAGACCCTGCGGAGCCTGGACGAGATGGCCGCGCTGTTCGTCTGAGCACGGCGGCCCTCCCTCGCGGGCGAGGGGCGGGCACGCCCCGCGGGTCCTGTGACGAGAGGTGCCTCTGACCGGCCGACCGGTCAGAGGCACCTCTCGTCACAGTGGTCGGAACCACCCGCTCGCGGGGATGCCACAGGGGTCGCGCACAACCGCGAAGGGCATGATGCGTCCGGTCGCGGGGAGGGTCCCCGCCCTGTTCTTCCACGTGTCACCGGCCCCACCCGAGCGGCTGTAACGGCTGAGCAATGTGGACGGTGACAGGTGTTCGAATCATGGCTATCTTTGCTGAACGTTGCGCTGTGATCAGCGCGCAATCAGCGCTCGGAGCGCAGATTATGGACGAAGTGATACGGGGCGCGGGTGTGATGTTTGGGTAACACTGGGGCGCGATTCTTCACCGAACGGACCCGGCGCAGTGGCGCGGGTCCGGATGTCATCGGCGTTGTCGGACAAGGGGGATCATGCGGCTGGAACTGCTGGGCTCAGTGAGGGCTTGGTGCGACGGCACGGAGGTACTGCTCGGCCCGCCCAAGCAACGTGCCGTGATCGGCGTACTGGTGAGCCGGATCAACGAGATCGTGGGCGTCGAGGAGATCATGGACGCCGTGTGGGGCAGCGCCGTCCCGCAGACGGCGGCGAACGGGGTCCACACCTACGTCGCGGGTCTGCGCAGAGTGCTCGACCCCGGGCGTGGACGCCGTGAGTCGGGCGGTGTGCTCGTCTCGTCGGGCGGTGGCTACGCCCTGTGCCTGGACCCCGGCCATGTCGACGTGGCGCTTTTCGAACGCCACCACGCCCAGGCCCGCAGGCTGCACGGCCAGGGCCGGCTGCCCGAGGCGCTGCGCGAGTTCGACGCCGCACTCGGCCTCTGGCGCGGCGACGCCTACGCCAACGTCCCCGGCCCGTTCGCGGAGGTGGAGCGCACCCGCCTCAACGAACTGCGCATGACCGCCGTCGAGGAGTGGGCCGCGGCCATGCTCGCCGTCGGCCGGCACGCCGAGGTCGTCCCCGTGCTCTCCAACATGGTTGCCAAGGAGCCCCTGCGGGAGAGGCTCCGCTGGTTCCTGATGCTGACGCTCTACCGCTGCGGCCGCCGGGCCCACGCGCTGGGTGTCTACCGGGAGACCCGGCGGCTGCTCAGCGAGGAGCTGGGCCTGGAACCCGGGATCGAACTCCAGACCCTGCACAGTCACATCCTGGAGGGCCACCCGGATCTCCTGAGCTGGGCCACGGACGTCGCCGCCCTGCGCGAGAGCTGTCGACCCCACAGCAGGACACCGGCGGCACCCCTCACGGAGACTCTGGTCCGCCCGGCGCAACTACCCTACAGCGCAAGGGGGTTCGTCGGACGGTCGACGGAACTCGCGGAACTCGACCTCCTCACCGCGCAGAGCGGCGGACAGCCCGAGATGCGCCCCACCCTGGTGGTCCTCGAAGGCGCCCCGGGGGTTGGCAAGTCCACACTCGCCCTGCACGCCGCCCGCCGGCTGGCCGGACGCTTCCCGGACGGCCAGCTCTACGTCGACCTGGAGGGCAGCGTCTCCCACCACCGCGCGCTGAGCGGCCTCGACGCACTCGCGCAGGTCCTGCGCAGCCTCGGCGTGCCGAACTCCCACCTCCCCGACGACCTCGCCGGACGCACCGCGCTCTACCGGAGCCTGGTGCACGGCAAGCGGATGCTCGTGGTGCTCGACGACGCCATCAACGCGGAACAGGTGCGCCCCCTGGTGCCGAGCGGCCCCTCCTGCGTGCTGGTCACCAGCCGGCGGGCCCAGCGCGGGCTGGTCGTGCGGGACGGCGCGTACCGCATCGGGCTCAAGCCGCTCGACCTCGGCGAATCGGTCCGGCTGCTCACCTATCTCATCGGTGAGGGACGGATGGAGGGCCAGCGGGACGCGGCGGCCAGGCTCGCGGAGATGTGCGGCCGTCTGCCGCTCGCCCTGCGGATCGCGGCCGAGGGCCTTGCCGACCACCCTCGGCTGTCGTTCGCGGACATGGTGCAGCAGCACGCCGCCGAGGAGGGTCGTCTCGACCGGCTGGCCGTGGAGGACGACGTCGCCGCCAGTCTCAGGGCGGCCTACGACGTCGTCTACGACGCGCTGCCGGCGGACGCCGCCCGGCTGTTCCGGCTGCTCGGCCTCCACCAGGGCGAGCTGATCACCGTCGCGGCGAGCGCCGCTCTCACAGAGACGGACCCCGCGACGGCCGCCCAACTGCTCCAGGTCCTCGCCGACCACTACATGATCGAGGAGGCGGGCGGAGGCATGTACCGCTTCCACACGCTGCTGAGGATCTACGCGGCCGAGTGCGCCGAACGGGAACCGAGCCGTCATCGCACGGGGGCTCTCGCCCGATTACTCGCAGAAGAAGAATTCGCTTCCGTGATGTGACGAAAAGGATCGGCACGTCGTGCGCAGGGCGGGCGTTAGCGACCCAAAAGAGAAGAGCCGACGTCTCCCGCTCTTATCGCGGAATTCACACCACCCATGTAAGCACACTGAGCAGAGCAATATCGGAGGTGCGTGCCCTCACGGCCTCTGGGAAAGTTTCCACCACAGTTCGGTGCACGTGGATCGGGGGTTCCTCATGCGTGGTGCGGCAGGGTGGACGGACGCGGCACAACCTGCCGATTCTTTCGCGCCGGGTGGATCGGACGGGCGGAGCTGCGAACCCGTGGCCGTTGTCGGATGGTCGTGCAGGCTTCCGGGAGCCGATGATCCGGCTGCTTTCTGGCAGTTGCTGAGCGACGGTCTGAGTGCCATTTCTCCCATGTCCGACGAACGCAATGTCCCCACCGTTGCGGAGTCCGGAGAATCCTCTGCGAATCGCACGCGACCGCCGGTCGGCGGATTCCTGAGGAATGTCGACGGATTCGATGCAGGATTCTTCGGCATTTCGCCGAGGGAGGCCGCCGAGACCGATCCCCAGCAGCGTCTGCTGCTCGAACTCGCCTGGGAGTGCGCCGAGGACGCCCGGGTGGCCCCCGCGTCGCTGAGAAACACCGCGACCGGTGTCTTCGTCGGCGCGATGGCGGACGACTTCGCCCAGCTCACGGCCCGCCGCGGCGCCGATGCGACGACCCGGCACACGCTCGCCGGCACCCGGCGCACCCTGCTCGCGAACCGGATCTCCCGCACCCTGGGCCTGCGCGGCCCGAGCCTGTGCGTGGACACCGGGCAGTCCTCCTCCCTCGTCGCCGTGCACCTCGCCTGCGAGAGCCTGCGCAGGGGCGAGTCACGGACCGCGCTGGCCGCAGGGGTCCACCTCGTCCTCGACCCCGACGGCACCCTCACCGTCGAGAAGTTCGGCGCCCTCTCGCCGGAGGGCCGCTGCCGCACCTTCGACGCCCGCGCCGACGGCTACGTCCGCGGCGAGGGCGGCGTGGTCCTCATGCTGAAACTGCTCTCCCGGGCGACGGCCGACGGCGACCGCGTCCACTGCGTCATCCGAGGCAGCGCCGTCAACAACGACGGCCACGACAGTGACGGCACCGCCGTCCCCAGCCCCCGCGGTCAGGAGGCCGTCATCCGCGCCGCCTGCGCGGCCGCCGGGACGGCACCGGCCGACGTCCAGTACGTGGAGCTGCACGGTACAGGCACCCGCGTCGGGGACCCGGTGGAGGCCGCCGCCCTCGGCGCCGCCTACGGCGACGCCCGTGATTCGCGCAACCCCCTGCTGGTGGGCTCCGCCAAGACCAACGTGGGCCACCTGGAGGGCGCCGCCGGGATCGTCGGCCTCCTCAAGACGGGACTCGGCATCGCGCACCGGCGGATCCCCGCCAGTCTCGGCTTCGACACCCCCCACCCCCGCATCCCGCTCGACGACCTGCGCCTGCGCGTGGTCACCGGCCTGCTCCCCTGGCCGGACCAGGGGCGCCCGCTCTGCGCCGGAGTCAGCGCCTTCGGCATGGGCGGGACCAACGCGCACCTCCTGCTCACCGAGGCGCCCCCGGAGCCCGGGCCCGGGGACACCGGCACGGCCGCACCCGGGCAGCGCCCGGCGGCCGGGCCCGTGCCCTGGGTGCTCTCCGGCCGCGACGCCGAGGACACCGGCCGGCAGGCCGCGCGGCTGCGCGCCTTCCTCGCGACCGCGCCCGACGTGTCGCCCGAGGACATCGGCTTCTCCCTCGCCACGACCCGTTCCCCGCTGCGGCACCGGGCCGTGGTCGTCGCCGACGGCGCGGACGGACGGCTCGCCGCACTGGACGCCCTCGCCGAAGGCCGCCGGCACACCGGCACGGTCACCGGTGTCGCCGGCGGACCGGACGGTGGCGCGGCGCCCCTGGCGTTCCTCTTACCCGGACAGGGCGCCCAGCGCCTCGGGGCCGGCCGCGAACTGTACGGGGCCCAGCCGGTCTTCGCCGAGGCGCTCGACGCGGTCTGCGGGCAGTTCGACCCCCACCTCGACCGCCCGCTGCGCGACGTGATGTGGGCCCGCCCCGACAGCGCGGAGGCCCGCCTCCTCGACCGCACCGCCTTCACCCAGCCCGCCCTCTTCGCCCTTTCCGTCGCCCTCCACCGCCTCTTCGCGCACTGGGGCGTCGAACCGGACCACCTCATCGGGCACTCCGTCGGCGAGATCGCGGCCGCCCATGTGGCGGGCGTGCTCTCCCTCGCCGACGCCTGCACGCTGGTCGCCGCCCGCGGCGACCTGATGCAACAGCTGCCCGCGAAGGGCGCGATGGCCGCCGTCGAGGCCGCTGAGGACGAGGTCGCGCCCCTGTTGGACGGCACGGCGGTCTCGGTCGCCGCCGTCAACGGCCCCCGCGCCACGGTCGTCTCCGGCGACGAGGACGCCGTCGAGGCCGTCGCCGCCCACTGGCGGGCCCGGGGACGCCGCACCCGCCGGCTGCCCGTCAGCCACGCCTTCCACTCGCCGCACATGGAGCCGATGCTCGACGCCTTCGCCGCCGTCGCCGAGCGGCTCACCTACCACGCCCCCGGGACGCCGCTGATCTCCAACCGCACCGGCCGCCCGGCCGAGGGGATCGACACCCCCGGCCACTGGGTCCGTCAGATCCGCGAACCCGTGCGCTTCCACGACGGCCTGCTGACCCTGCGCGACCTCGGCTGCGCCACCTACCTCGAACTCGGCCCCGACGCGGTGCTAGCGTCCATGGCCCGGGAGGCCCTGACCGGCCTGCAGGGCGCGGCCTTCGCCGCCGCGCTGCGGCGCGGCAGGCCAGAGACGGCGACCGCGGCGGCCGCACTTGCGACGGCCCATGCCCAGGGCCGTGACCTGGACTGGGCCGCCGTGATCCCGGGCGGCCGCCGCGTCTGCCTCCCCACACGCGTCTTCCTCCGGCGGAGGCACTGGCCCTTCTCGGAGACGGGATCCGGACGGTACGACGACGTACCGGGTACGGCGGAACGGGCGCCGCAGCCCTCCCCTGCGGTGCCCGTGCCCGCCGGCGGCGCGGCATCCGGCACGACGGAACCGCTGCCCGTCGTGCCGGGTGACCGCGAGCCCCGCGATCCCGCGCCGGACGCCGCCGGGGCACCGGCCGCACCGGGCGCCGTCGACCGGCGCCGGCTGACCGCCCTGGTCCGTGACGCCGTCGCCGACGTGCTCGGCTTCGCACCCGGCGACACGGTGTCGCTCACCCGGGCGTTCAAGGAACTCGGCTTCGACTCGCTCGGCGCAGTGGAGTTCCGCGACCGGGTCGGCTCTGCCCTCGGGATCGCCCTCGCGCCGACGCTCACCTACGACCACCCGACCCCCGCTGCCGTGGTCGACCGGCTGCTCGCCCTCCTCTCCGCTCCCGCGGAC
>NZ_POTZ01000679.1 GCF_003236365.1 Streptomyces sp. NTH33 | reverse complement strand
GGGCCGGTGTCGAAGACGTGCAGCCGGGAGGAGCGCAGTCCCGGGACGATGAGGTAGCGCCGCGCGGCGTGATGATGACCGGCGTGCGCCAGCGCGCTCGAGCAGGCGTTCCAGCCGAAGTGGTGCAGTTCGTTGCCCAGGTCGGGCAGTTCGGCGTGGGAGATCACGCGGCCGTACAGGGGGGACTCGGGGTCGGTGCCGACGGTGAACAACGCGTCCGCGCGCTGTGCGGTCGGGTCGAAACCGACGACATAGGCGAGCTCCTCCGGGGGTGCGGCGACGGCGTCCGCCGGAGTGCGGTACAGGGTGGGGTCGCTGTGGGCGCCGCTGTCGTGAGCGTGGTCGGTCGTCGTCATGGCTGTTCCTTGTCCCGAACGGGAATCTGGGGCCAGTGGGACCAGGGGGACTCCCGAGAGGCAGCCGGCCTCACCCGTTCGAGATCGATGTGCAGATACCGGACATACAGCCAGCGTTTCACAGCCCCGGAACACTGCCAACGCGGCAGCGCGGAGGCGCGGACCGCCTCAGCGTGCGGCGCGACTCGGGCATTCCGGACTACCGCGGCCCCAACGGGCCGCGGCGGAAGGATCCCGAGGCCGAGAAGCTCGTGACCTACGGGTACTACATGAGCGACCCGGACATCCGGCGGCGGTCCTGGCAGACGCGCCGGAAGAACCGCACCCTGCGGGCCGGGCCGAACCCCGCGCACCTCGCCGTGGCCGACCTGGAGCGCTCCGGGGGGCCGGTCCGGGTGTTCACGCAGAACGTGGACGGCCTGCACCGGCTGGGCACCGGAACTGCGTCGATTCGGGCGCGGGACGATGGATCCGCCGTGTTCTACGGAGTGCCGTGGCCGTCGAGGAAGCGAAGCAGCACAGCGGCCTCCGCGCGGAGCCGCGCGGCTCGGTCGGCGTGGGCGGGGGCAGTCAACTGCGCTGCGGCTCGCAGTCGTTCCGTGGCCTCGGCGCGCACGATGTCCGCCACGCCGCACTCGCTCAGCTCACGCCGCGCCGCCTCGGTGGCGCCGGCACCGACCGGTGACTGTTCGAGGGCCAGGCCGCGCAGTTCGGCTTCGCCCACGGGCACCGCCTCCGCGTTGTCCAGTGCGGCGAGCGTTGCGCGCAGGGCGCTCACCGCGGCCTTGTCACGGGCGCGCATCGCTTCCGGGAGGGCTTGACGCATACGAACACGTAGGGACATGCCGGGACCCTATGGCCGTGTTCCTGGCCCCACAACGGGATATCCCCGCCGGAGGCGGCCGCGCATCCGGCCCGGGGCGGAGCGCCCGCCCGGGCGTCGTACCCCGCCTTTACGCTCGTTCGATGACGTCCTACGGAGGCATCCGCCATTCCTAGAAGAGGGCCGTGCCCCGTTCGAATTCCAGCAGGCGCTGCTTGCGGGGCAGGCCGCCGCCGTAGCCGGTGAGGCTGCCGCTCGCGCCGATGACGCGGTGGCAGGGGACGATGATGCCGATGGGGTTCTTGCCGTTGGCGAGGCCGACCGCGCGGGAGGCGCCCGGTTTGCCGAGGGCTGCGGCGAGCTGGCCGTAGGAGCGGGTCTCGCCGTAGGGGATCGTGCGCAGCTGGTCCCAGACGCTGCGCTGGAACGCGGTGCCGTGCAGGCGCAGTGGGAGGGTGAAGTCTTTCAACTCGCCCGCGAAGTAGGCGTTCAGCTGGTCGACGGCCTCGTCGAAGGGGCGCTCGTCGGGCTCGCCGAAGGTCTCCTGGGTCGGGCGGTGGCGCTGGTCGGTCATGTACAGGCCGCACAGGACGCCGTCGTCGGCGACGAGGGTGAGGGGGCCGTAGGGGCTGTCGATCACGGTGTGCTGCTTCATCGGTGCATTGTCCTTACACGGGAAGGAAGT
This sequence comes from Streptomyces sp. NTH33, assembly GCF_003236365.1. Taxonomy (GTDB): domain Bacteria; phylum Actinomycetota; class Actinomycetes; order Streptomycetales; family Streptomycetaceae; genus Streptomyces. The sequence goes on along the minus strand of NZ_POTZ01000679.1, from coordinate 886 downwards.
TGATCGGGTGGCTGTCGGTCGCCCACAGGTACTGCACGGCGTACGCCCGCCAGGGGCGCCAGGCCGCCGCGCGGGCGGTGAGGGCGGCCGGGGTGGACGGCAGGCCGAGTTCCTGAGCGGCGCGGCGGATGCCGAGGTCGGTGGGGAGGAAGGCGTCGGGGTCGCCGAGGGCGCGCATGGCGATCACGTCGGCCGTCCAGGGGCCGAAGCCGGGGAGGGCGAGGAGGCGGGCCCGGGTCGCCGCCCAGTCGCTCTCCACGCCCAGGTGGAGGGTTCTGTCCGCGAGTTGCCGGGCCAGTGTCAGCAGGGTCGTACGGCGGGTGCGGGGCATCGCCAGCGTCTCGGGGTCGAGGGCGGCCAATGACTCCGGGGCGGGGAAGAGGCGGGTGAGGCCGCCCTCGGGGTCGTCGACCGGCTCGCCGTGCGCGGCGGCCAGGCGGCCGGCGTGGGTGCGGGCGGCGGCCGTGGAGACCTGCTGGCCGAGTACGGCCCGCAGGGCGAACTCGGCCTCGTCCACGGTGCGCGGCACGCGCCGGCCGGGGGCCTTGTCGACCAGGGGTGCGAGGACCGGGTCGGTGCGCAGCTGGTCGTCGATCGCGACCGGGTCGGCGTCCAGGTCGAGCATGCGCCGGCAGCGGCTGATGGCGACGGGCAGGTCGCGCAGGTCGCTGAGGGTGAGACGGCAGGCGATGTGGTTCGGCGTCGGGGTCAGCGCGGTGATCCCGTGGCCGTACGGCAGGCGCAGGGTGCGTCGGTAGGCGCCGTCGAGCCACTCCTCCACGCCGGGTACGGCGGTGGCCGCGAGATGGCCGAAGAGGTTGTCGGGGTTGAGCGGGGCGCGGAACGGCAGGCGCAGGGAGAGGGCGCCGGGGGTGCCCTGGGGCTG
>NZ_POTZ01000678.1 GCF_003236365.1 Streptomyces sp. NTH33 | reverse complement strand
GCTGTTCGTAGGCCTCGTCGGCGGCGTAGCCGAGTTCCTCGCCGTCGCCGTCGATCTCCTCGTCGAAGTCGCCCAGCAGGTCGGCGAGCGAGTCCGGGTCGTGCAGGGCGCCCTCGAAGACCTCCCGGCCCTGGCCGATCAGCCAGCACCGGAAGAAGTCGAAGGCGTCGTCGCTGGCCCCGTCCAGAAGCACCCAGGCGGCGCCCCACACGTCCCAGCGGTAGGCGCGGTTGTACCGGGACTCGAAGTGACGGGCGAAGTCCAGGATCACCTCGGGGTCGCAGCCGAGCAGCCGCTCGACGAGCAGGTCGGCCTGCTCCTCCGGATCGCCCTCGGCGGCCTCGCGGCTGCTGTCGATCAGCTCCCAGAACTCCGTCTCGTCCATCACGGCTCAAGCATCGGCCCTCGCGCCGGGGGGCGCACGCGGAGTGCGGCGGATCGTTATGAGTGGTACAGCGCGCCCAGCCGTGCCGCGTCGCGCGCGAAGCGCTCCCGCAGCGCCTGCGGTGCCAGTACCTCGACCTCCGGCCCGAGGGCCGTGAGTTGGGTGTGCGCGACCTGTTCGGACTCGACCGGCACGGTGACCGTCACCCACCCGCGCCCATCAGGGGCGCCGGCCGACGCCAGCGCCTCCCGGGCCGGCACCGGACCCACGGCGTGCACCAGTCGCCGCACGCCCTCCCCGGACAGCCGCACCACCACCTCGGCCCGCAGGATCGACCGCGCGAACTGCTCCGCCCGCTCCTCCCAGAAGCCGGGCAGGTCGAAGCCGCCGTCCCGCTCGAACCGCTCCCCGGCCGCCTCCACCGAGGTGAACCGGTCGACGCGGTACACCCGGAAGGCGCCGCTTCCGGAACACGCCCCGGGCCCGGCGGCCCGCGCGCACAGGTACCACACGCCCGCCTTGAGCACGAGGCCGTACGGCTCCAGCTCCCGTACGGCCTCCGCCTCGCCGCGCCGGTACCGTGCGGTGACCCGCCGGTCGTCCCACACCGCGTCCGCGACCGCCGGCAGCAGCTCGGGCGTCCTCGGCTCCCGGAACCAGTCGGGCGCGTCCAGGTGGAAGCGCTGCGCCGCCGTACGGGAGGCGTCGCGCAGGGAGGGGAGAAGGGCCGCCGACACCTTCAGCCGGGCGGCCGACGCGGCGTCCTCCCAGCCCATCTCCCTGAGAGCCGTCGGTACGCCGCTCAGGAACAGCGCCTCGGCCTCACCGCGGGCCAGTCCTGTCAGCCGGGTGCGGTAGCCGCCCACCAGCCGGTAGCCCCCGGCCCGGCCCCGGTCGGCGTACACCGGCACGCCCGCCTCCGACAGCGCCTGCGCGTCCCGCGTGACGGTCCGCTCCGACACCTCCAGCTCCCGGGCCAGCTCGGCGGCGGTCATCGAGGGCCGCGACTGGAGCAGCAGCACCATTTTGATCAGACGGGCGGCACGCATACGGCCATCATGCCGGGGGCCACCGACAACGAAGGGGTACGGAGAGCTCCGTACCCCTTCCTCGCCCGTCAGCCCTTACAGGCCGTACTTCTCCCGCGCCTCCTTGACCGCCGAGGCCTTCACCTCGCCGCGCCGGGCGAGCTGGGCCAGGGCGGCGACGACGATCGACTGGGCGTCGACGCCGAAGTGGCGGCGGGCGGCCTCACGGGTGTCCGACAGGCCGAAGCCGTCGGTGCCCAGCGAGGAGTAGTCCTGCTCGACCCACTGCGCGATCTGGTCCGGGACCTGGCGCATGTAGTCGGAGACCGCGAGGACCGGGCCCTCGGCGCCCTGCAGCGCCCGGCGTACGTACGGCACCCGCTCCTCGCCGCGCAGCAGCGCCGCGTCGGCCTCCATGGCGTCCCGGCGCAGCTCGCCCCAGGAGGTCGCCGACCACACGTCGGCGGCCACGCCCCACTCCTCGGCGAGCAGCTTCTGCGCGTCCAGCGCCCAGTGGATCGCCGTGCCCGAGCCGAGCAGCTGGATCCGCGGGGCGTTGGCCGGGACCGAGAGCCCCGTCGACTCCGCCGTGTTGAACCGGTACAGGCCCTTGACGATGCCCTCGTCGACACCGGCGCCGGACGGCTTCGCCGGCTGCGGCAGCGGCTCGTTGTAGACGGTCAGGTAGTAGAAGACGTCCTGGTCCTCGCCGGGCGCCGCCTCGCCGTACATACGGCGCAGGCCCTCCTTGACGATGACCGCGAGCTCGTACGCGAACGCCGGGTCGTACGTCAGGGCCGCCGGGTTGGTCGCCGCGATGGCCGGCGAGTGGCCGTCGGCGTGCTGCAGGCCCTCGCCCGTCAGCGTCGTACGGCCCGCCGTGGCGCCGATCAGGAAGCCGCGGCCGAGCTGGTCGGCGAGCTGCCACATCTGGTCGGCGGTGCGCTGCCAGCCGAACATCGAGTAGAAGATGTAGAACGGGATCATCGCCTCGCCGTGCGTCGCGTACGACGTGCACGCCGCGATGAAGTCGGCCATCGAACCGGCCTCGGTGATCCCCTCGTTGAGGATCTGGCCGTTCTTGGCCTCCTTGTAGTACATCAGCTGGTCGCGGTCGACCGGCTCGTACGTCTGGCCCTTGGGCGAGTAGATGCCGAGCGAGGGGAACAGCGACTCCATGCCGAAGGTGCGCGCCTCGTCCGGGACGATCGGCACCCAGCGCTTGCCGGTCTCCTTGTCGCGGACCAGGTCCTTGACCAGGCGGACGAACGCCATGGTGGTGGCCACGCTCTGCGAGCCGGAGCCCTTGTCGAAGGCGGTGAACGCCTTGTCGGCGGGGGCGGGAAGCGGGGCGAC
>NZ_POTZ01000677.1 GCF_003236365.1 Streptomyces sp. NTH33 | reverse complement strand
GACGCCGCGGACATCTACCGCTCCCTCGCCGACGCCAACACCATGGCCACCAGCGGCTACCTGGCCGGTCTGCAGGAGACGACGGCCACCCGCGAGCGCTACGAGTCCGACATCCGCACGGCTGCCGCCAAACTCGTCACCGCCGCCGCCAACTCCGCCCCCGGTTTCCCCTCCGCCGCCACCATCACCAGGCTCAACGAGCTTCTGCCCCACTACAAGGGCCTGGTGGAGGCCGCCCGCGCCAACAACCGCCAGGGCTTCCCGGTCGGCGGCGCCTACCTGCGCGCCGCCAACGACACGATGCAGAACGAGATGCTCCCGGCGGCCGAGGACCTGTACCAGAAGGAGAACCAGCGGCTGAGCGCCGACTACGCGGACGCGACCCCGTACCCGTGGGCCGCGATCGCCCTCGGCGTCGTCGCCCTCGCGGCCCTGGCCTGGGCCCAGCGGCGCAACTACCTCCGTACGAACAGGGTGCTGAACCACGGCCTGGTGGCCGCCACCGCGGCCACCACCGTCGTCCTGCTGTGGCTGGTGATCGGCCACAGCGTCGCGCGCGCGGGCCTGAACGGCTCCCACACCCACGGCGTGCGCTCGCTGAGCGTGCTGCACGACGCCCGTATCGCCTCCCTCAAGGCCCGCAGCGACGAGAACCTGACCCTCGTCAGCCGCGGCGCGGAGACCAGGACGCTGAAGGACGGCACGGTCATGGACGCCTACGACTGGGCGTACGACCAGGAGATCGACAAGCTCGCGAAGACCCTCGCCCACGCCGACCGCCTCGCCGACGACACCGCGGGCCGCAAGTCCGTACGCGTGGCGAACGAGTCGATGAAGGTCTGGAAGTCCCGGCACGAACTGGCCCGTCAGGCCAACGACTCCGGCGACTACCAGAAGGCGCGGGACCGGGTCATCGGCACCACCGCCAAGGACGAGTCGACGGGCGAGTGCTTCGACAACGTCGACACCTCACTGGCGTCGGCGCTCACCCACGAGACGAACGAGTTCAAGCAGGCCGCCCGCGCCGGCCTGGCCGCGACGACCGGCCTGCCCGCCGGCTCCGCGGTGCTCGCGGTCCTCGGCGCGGCCGGCGCGGTCATCGGCATCGGACGCAGACTGTCGGAGTACCGGTGAACAGGAGAGGGAACGGGAGAGGGGGCGTGACGATGCGAGCAAGACGTCTGCGGGCCGGCCTGAAGGGCTGGGGCGGCGTGGGAGCGATGGCAGCCGTCTGCGCCTTGGCGCTGACGCTGCTCCTGTTCCTGCTCCCGCCACGCACCCAGCCGTACGCGACCGGCGCCCCCGCCCCGGACAACCAGAGGACGGCGCAAGCCACTCGGACCAGGGCGGACACCTGCAAGGACGACCAGGCCCACAACCAGAGCCTGTCCCCGTCGAACGCGGACGGCCCCACCCTCGGCGCCATCAGGTCGCGCGGCTACCTGTCGGTGGGCGTCGACCAGAACAGCTACCGCTGGGGCTACCGCAACCCGAACAACTCCACCGGCGAGCTGGAGGGTTTCGACATCGACCTGGCGCACCGCATCGCCAAGGACATCCTCGGCGACGAGAACAAGGTCCAGTTCAAGGCCATCCCCACCAACGAGCGCATCCCCGCGATCAGAAGTGGCCGCGTGGACATGGTGGTGCGCACCATGACGATCACGTGCGACCGTCTGAAGCAGGTGGCGTTCTCCGCGCCGTACTTCCTGACCGGCCAGCAGGTCCTGGCCCCGAAGACGTCGAGGATCACCGGGTACGACGCCTCCCTGGCCGGCCGGAGGGTCTGCTCGGCGACGGGCTCCACGGCCTACGACCACCTGTCCGCCGGCAAGAAGGACGGCAGGCTCCCCGCCTCCACCGACATCACCACCACCGTCCCCAACCAGCTGGACTGCCTGGTGAGGCTGCAACTCGGCGAGGTGGACGCGGTGGTGACGGACAGCGCGCTCGCCGCCAGCCAGGCCGCACAGGACCCCGCGGTGGCGCTGAAGGGCACGAGCTTCACCAAGGAGTTCTACGGTGTGGCGATGAAGCTGGACGCCGACGACCTGGTGCGCCGGGTCAACCGAATACTGGAGGACTACCGCAAGGACGGGGGCTGGAAGGCGTCGTACGACACGTGGTTGTCCGCCACGCTGGGTAGGGAGTCGTCGTCGGCGACCCCGCCGACGGCGAGTTACCGGTGACAGACGGAACACGAACGCAGCGAGAGGTGATCGATGGGCGTCACGGACCCCGCCGGGCCGGTGATGGACCGGGACGAGGTGGACCGTGCGCTGGCGCGGCTCGGCTCGGAGCACGAGGCCATCGAGACCTCGCTCCTCGCCCTGCAGGACCACGCGGGCCGCAGACTCCTGGAGGGCGCCGAGCTGACCGGTGTGACCAAGGAGCGCTGGGCGGCGACGGAGGCCTCGATCACGCTGCTGTGGACGTACTTCGACGCCTACAGCGGCGCGCTGCGCACCGCCCGTGAGATCCGCGCCCGCCGCCGCTGGTCCAGCCGCGAGGACCTGGT
>NZ_POTZ01000676.1 GCF_003236365.1 Streptomyces sp. NTH33 | reverse complement strand
GGGACGGGGGCGTGACCGCGGTCGGCTCCGCAGCAGGCTCCACGGCCGACTCCGGGGCCGGCTCGGGCGGCGTCGGGGTGGCCTCGGCCGCACCGTGCGTCTCGGCGGCCTGCGCCGCGCCCTCCGCCTCGGCCGTCCTCGCTCTGCGTGATCGGCCGAACGCGTTCCGCAAGAGAGTGAGAATGCCCATGTGCGCAACCCTTCGCATGAGTTGAAGCCCGTCAATCCCTGGCCAGGACGGACACGTAAGGTTAGCTGCCCTCATGGGCGATCTTGGGCAGGGTCGGGTGTCCGGTGCCGTGACTGTCAAGAGCGGTGTCCGGCCCGCGCACGGCACCGTGCGGAGACTTCGGGGCAACTCCCCCGATGCCGCCGTGGATTCACCCGTCGTTCATCCTGGCGCCCGGCTGCCGCACATATGCGCTCCTACGGTTCGCGTTGGTATCACGGGCACCCAAGGAGAGAACAAGTGCGCAAGCTGCTGCCGCTGATCGGAACGCCCTCCGGCTCGCATCCCGGCGGACGTTCCGCCCTGACCTGTCGTTTCCGGTGTGGTGACGCCTGCTTCCACGAGGTGCCCAACACCAGCTCCAACGAATACGTCGGCGACGTCATCGCCGGTGCGCTCGCGCGCCGTTCGGTGCTGCGGGCCGCCGCGGTCGTCGGTGTGGCCGCCACGACCGGCGCGGCCGCCGTCGCCGGGGCCCGCCCGGCACAGGCCGCGATCCCCGGCCAGGCCACCGCGTCGTCCCGGAAGAAGCCCTCGGGCGCGCGTGGGCTGCGGTTCGCACCCGTCGCGCCCAACACCGCCGACACCGTCACCGTCCCCGACGGCTACCGGCAGAACGTCGTCATCCGCTGGGGCGACCCCATCCTGCGCGGGGCGCCCGTGTTCGACCCCGAGCACCAGACCGCGGCCGCGCAGGCCGGGCAGTTCGGGTACAACAACGACTTCCTGGCCCTGCTGCCCCTGCAGGGTGAGCTGCACCGGCAGCTCCTCGTCGCCAACCACGAGTACACCGACGAAGTGCTCATGTTCCGGGGATACGACCCCGCGAACCCCACCCGGCAGCAGGTGGAGGTCGCCTGGGCCGCGCACGGGCTGTCCGCCGTCGTGGTGGAGGAGGACCGGAGGACGGGGAAGCTCACCGCCGTGCCCCGGCACCACCTCAACCGGCGTGTGACCGCCACCACCGAGTTCCGGCTCACCGGGCCCGCCGCCGGGTCGGACCTGCTGAAGACCTCCGCCGATCCGAGCGGGCGCAAGGTGCTCGGCACGCTCAACAACTGCTCGGGCGGGACCACGCCGTGGGGGACGACCCTGCACGGCGAGGAGAACTTCAACCAGTACTTCGCAGGCGGCCACCGGGACACCGACAAGCGCTACGGCATCGGCACCGGGGCCACCGAGCGCAAGTGGGAGCGGTTCGACCAGCGGTTCGACATCGCGCGGGAGCCCAACGAGGCGCACCGGTTCGGGTACGTCGTCGAGTTCGACCCGTACGACCCGTCCTCCACGCCGCGCAAGCGCACCGCGCTCGGGCGGTTCAAGCACGAGGGGGCGACCGTCCGGCTCACCGAGGACGGGCGGCCCGTCGTGTACTCGGGCGACGACGAGCGGTTCGACTACTTCTACAAGTTCGTCGGCAGCAAGCGGATGCGGAAGGGGGCGTCCCGCGCCGCGCGCGAGCACAACCTGACCCTGCTCGACGAGGGCACCCTGTACGTCGCCCGGCTCACCGGTGACTCGCCCGCCGCCGAGATCGACGGGAGCGGGAAGCTGCCCGCCGACGGGGAGTTCGACGGCAGCGGCGAGTGGATCCCGCTGGCCACGGCGACCGTGGAGGGAGCCGTCTCGCACGTGGCGGGGATGACCGCCGAGGAGGTGTTCGTCTTCACGCGGCTCGCGGGCGACAAGGTGGGCGCGACGAAGATGGACCGGCCCGAGGACATCGAGCCCTCGCCGCACACCGGCAAGGTGTACGTCGTCCTCACCAACAACAGCAACCGGGGCAAGGCGGGCTACGCGCCCGCCGACGAGGCCAACCCGCGCAACCTCAACAAGCACGGGCACATCCTGGAGCTGACCGAGCGCGGCAACAAGGCCGACGCGACGCGCTTCGGCTGGACGGTGTTCCTCGTCGCCGGTGACCCGGCCGATCCGTCGACCTACTTCGCCGGGTTCCCCAAGGAGCACGTCAGCCCGGTCTCCTGCCCGGACAACGTGGCCTTCGACCCGTACGGGAACCTGTGGATCTCCACCGACGGCAACCAGCTCGGTTCGCACGACGGGCTGTTCGGCGTCGCGGTGAAGGGGGACCGGCGAGGGGAGCTGAAGCAGTTCCTGACCATGCCCTCGGGGGCGGAGACCTGCGGGCCGATCGTGCAGGAGCGGCGTGTCGTCGTCGCCGTGCAGCACCCGGGCGAGGTCGACGGGGCGTCGGTGGAGCAGCCGGCGAGCACCTGGCCGGACGGACCCGGCAGGATGCCGCGGCCCGCGGTGGTGGCGGTCTGGCGGGCGGACGGGAGCGACATCGGCGTGTGAGGACGCCATCCGGCGCGGGCACCCCCGCCGAGACACGTGCGGGTGTCTCGGCGGGGGTGCCCCTGTGTCGCTGTGCCGCGCCCGAACCGCACGCTCGAGGCCGCGGGGGCCGCGGGGGCCGCGGGGGCCCGTGGCCGCGCGATCGCCGGCCTGCCGGCTCCGGGGGACCCGGTCTCAGACCTGGACCCGGGGCGGCGGCTGCTGGTTGTGGGGCGGGGTGGCCGGGGG
>NZ_POTZ01000675.1 GCF_003236365.1 Streptomyces sp. NTH33 | reverse complement strand
CGCCGACCCACTCGCGCAGCTCCTCCCTGAGCGACCGCTGGAAGGTCGTGAGCAGGGCCTGCACCACCAGTGGGTGCATGTGCGCGGACAACGACTTCACGTCCCGCGTGTCACGTTCGGCCACGGCCTCGCGCAGCAGTCCCGACAGCTCGCGCGCGGCCGCCCGGGCGTGCTCGACCAGCGCCGTACGGGCCGCGAGGATCGTCTCCTGGGACAGCGGCACGTCCAGCAGCCGCAGGCCGAGCCGCAGCAGTCCGGAGTCGACCCGGAAGGAGTCCCCGTCGGCCGCGACCACGTTCATCGCGGCCAGCCGCTCCACGTCCTCCTCGCTCAGCGCCCGCCCGGCCCGGCGCTCCAGCTCGGGCCGGGTGAGCGTCTCCACCCTCTCGGGAGCCCAGGAGGCGACCACCGCCCGGTGGACGGCCAGGTCGTGCGGGCTGAGGTCCGGCGGCAGCTGCCGCAGATGGCGCTCGATCGCGGCCAGCGTCATGCCCTGCAGCCGCATCTCCTCGATCAGCGCCAGGCGCGCCAGGTGCTCCGGGCCGTAGTGCCCCACCCGGCGCGGACCGATCACCGGGGGCGGCAGCAGCCCCCGGCCGCCGTAGAAGCGGACCGTGCGCACCGTGACCCCGGCCCGCGCGGCCAGTGCGTCGATCGTGAGGGTCGGCTCGTCGGAGTCGGTCGTCATGCGCAGCAGTATCACTGTCCCACCAACACCGTGAAAGCCCTGACCTGCGCTGCGCCTCCGAGCTCACGAAGCAGCAGCCCAGGACCCGTTGTCAGTGGCAGCCCGTACGGTGGCGTCATGTCGGGGATCACATACATCCGAGGTGACGCCAAGGCGCCGTCGGCCGAGGGCGCCAAGGTGATCGCCCACGTCTGCAACGACGCGGGCGGCTGGGGGAGGGGCTTCGTCGTGGCCCTCTCCCGGCGCCGGCCCGAGCCGGAGGCCGCCTACCGCGCCTGGTACCGCGACCGCGTGGAGAACGACTTCGGCCTGGGCGCCGTCCAGCTCGCCCGGGTCGAGCCGTCCCTGTGGGTGGCCAACATGATCGGTCAGCACGGCGTAAGGCGGGCCACCAGCAGGGATGTCCCCGTCCGGTATGAGGCGATCGACACGGCCCTGGGCCGGCTCGCCGACCGGGTGGCCGAGCTCGGCGCGTCCGTGCACATGCCCCGCATAGGCTTGCGGCCTGGCCGGGGGCAGCTGGGACCGGATCGAGCCGCTGATACGGCGGCGGCTGGTGGAGCGGGGCATCGCGGTGACCGTGTACGACCACGACGGGTGAGGCCGAGCGGCCCGGGGACAGGGGGCTGCCCCGGCCGCCCGGCCGCCACTCACCCGCTGTGCACGTCGTTCGCGGCCGTTAGGATCGGCCGTCTGATGACTTCCACCCTCGTCGCCAAGAATCTCGCCGCCGGGCACGGCGACCGCGCGCTGTTCTCCGGACTCGACCTCGTCGTCGCGCCCGGGGACGTGATCGGGCTGGTCGGTGCCAACGGCGCCGGCAAGTCCACGCTGCTCAGGATGCTTGCCGGGCTGGAGGCGCCCGAACAGGGCGGGTTCACGCTGTCCCCGCCGACGGCGACCGTCGGGCACCTGCCCCAGGAGCCGGAACGGAGGCCGGGCGAGACCGTACGGGAGTTCCTGGCCCGCCGCACCGGGGTCGCCGCGGCCCAGCGGGCGATGGACGAGGCCACGCAGGCGCTGGTCGAGGGCGCACCGGGGGCGGACGACGCGTACGCGACGAGCCTGGAGCGGTGGCTCGGCCTCGGCGGCGCCGACCTCGACGAACGCGCGGAGGAAGTCGCCGACTCCCTGGGCCTGGCCGTCGGCCTCGACCAGCCCATGACCTCCCTCTCCGGCGGCCAGGCGGTCCGCGCCGGCCTCGCCTCGCTGCTGCTGTCCCGCTACGACGTCTTCCTGCTCGACGAGCCGACCAACGACCTGGACCTGGACGGCCTGGAGCGGCTGGAGCGGTTCGTGACCGGGCTGCGCGCCGGGACGGTCGTCGTCAGCCACGACCGCGAGTTCCTCACCCGTACCGCCACCAAGGTCCTCGAACTCGACCTCGTCCAGGGGCAGATCAACCTCTACGGCGGCGGGTACGCGGCCTACCTGGAGGAGCGGGAGGTGGCCCGCCGGCACGCCCGCGAGGACTACGAGGAGTACGCCGACAAACGGACCGCCCTCCAGGAGCGCGCGCAGATGCAGCGCACCTGGATGGACAAGGGGGTGAAGAACGCCCGGCGCAAGGCGGGCGACAACGACAAGATCGGCCGCAAGTTCCGCAGCGAGGCCAGCGAGAAGCAGGCCGCGAAGGCCCGCCAGACCCAACGCATGATCGAGCGGCTGGAAGTCGTCGAGGAGCCCCGCAAGGAGTGGGAGCTGCGCATGGAGATCGCGGCGGCCCCGCGCTCGGGCGCGGTCGTCGCCACGCTGCGGGACGCGGAGGTACGGCGCGGGGACTTCGTGCTCGGCCCGGTCTCCCTGCGGATCGACTGGGCGGACCGGGTGGCCGTCACCGGCGCGAACGGCGCCGGCAAGTCGACGCTGCTGGCCGCCCTGCTGGGCCGGGTGGGCCTGGATGCCGGTCACACGGCCCTGGGCTCGGGCGTCCTGGTCGGCGAGGTCGACCAGGCCCGCCGCCTGTTCCACGGCCCCGAAACCCTGCTGGACGCCTTCCGCACGGCGGTCCCGGACACCGAACCCGTCGAAGTCCGCACGCTGCTCGCCAAGTTCGGCCTGAAGGCGGACCACGTCCTGCGCCCCGCCGCGAC
>NZ_POTZ01000674.1 GCF_003236365.1 Streptomyces sp. NTH33 | reverse complement strand
CCCCGGATACGGGCACCAGCCGCCCCCCGGTCAGGCCGCGCCCCACGGTGTCCCGCAGGGCGCTCCCCAGGCCGCCGGTGTGGCCGGAGCGCTGAACCCCTACAAGGAGACGCCCACCGGTCAGCGCTGGACCCTGCAGAACAGCAAACTGATCCGCGCCGACCTCGGCACGGGAGGCCGGCCGGTGCTGGCCCGGCAGGGCAGCATGGTGCTCTACCAGGGCAAGGTCGACTTCAGTTACAAGGGCGCCGGCTTCGCGGGCCGGATCACGGGCAACGTCACCGGCCAGGAGATGCAGCTGATGCGCTGCACCGGCCAGGGCCAGGTGTTCTTCGCCGAGGACTCCACCCATCTGCACCCCGTCGAGCTCCAGGGCGACGCCATCTGCGTCTCCGCCGAGAGCGTCCTCGCCTTCGACGAGAGCCTGCAGTACGAGGTCCGCCGCATCGAGGGGCACGGCATCCCCGGCGGAGCCCTGTTCACCATGCAGTTCCAGGGCACCGGCACGATCGTCGTCAAGACGCACGGCACGCCCGTCGTCCTGCCCGTGACGCCGACGACGTTCGTCGACTCCAACGCCGTCGTCGCCTGGTCGGCCGCCGCCCAGGTGATCGTCTCCAGCCAGGTGCGCATGCGCCGCAACGCCTACCCGGGCGACACCGGCGAGGGGGTCAACCTCCAGTTCCGGGCCGCCCCCGGCAACTTCGTCGTCGTCCAGCCCTACGAGGTCTGAGGGAGCCCGTCATGAACCAGCCGCTCGCGGGCTACGCCCCCGCACCCGTCACCGCCCGCATGGAGAACCACGGCAGCCACATGCTGAAGGTCGCCATGCAGACCGGAAACGACCTCTTCGCGCGCGTGGGGTCGATGGTCGCCTACGAGGGCTTCATCCAGTACGAGCCCAGCCCGTCCGCCGTGCGCCAGATCGCGCGCGACTGGATCACCGGCGAGGGCGCCCCGCTCATGAAGTGCTCCGGCGACGGACTGCTCTACCTCGCCGACTACGGCGCCAACGTCGTCGTCATCAACCTGGCCGGTGACGCGATCTCCGTCAACGCCACCAACCTGCTGGCCTTCGACACCGGCCTGACCTGGGGCGTCGAGCGGGTCAAGGGACTGGCGAAGTTCGCCGGGCAGGGCCTGTGGAACACGAAGATCTCCGGACAGGGCTGGGTCGCGCTGACCTCCCGGGGCGAGCCGATCGTCGTCGACTGCGGCGACGGCGAGAACGAGACCTACGTCGACCCGGACGCGCTCGTCGCCTGGTCGCCGAACCTGAAGGTGAAGGGCAAGCGCAGCTTCAAGGCGCAGTCCCTGATCGGCCGGGGCAGCGGCGAGGCCTACCAGATGGCGTTCTCCGGCCAGGGCATCGTCGTCGTCCAGCCCAGCGAGGACAGCACCGACCGCCTCCGGTTCCGCGGCTGAGGGGGAGACAGAACACCATGCAGAGCCCGCTTTTCGCCTTCAACGAAGCCCAGACCCAGGAACGCTGGAGCCTGCAGAACAAGCAGATGCTGCGCGTCACCCTGGAGGGCCACGACGACGTTCTCGCCCGCAAGGGGACGATGGTCGCCTACCAGGGCATGATCGAGTTCGACGCCGAGTACCAGACCGGCGGCCAGGCACGCACGCGTGCGTACACCGGCGAGGGCCTGGACCTGATGCGCTGTCACGGACAGGGCGCGGTCTACCTCGCCCATCTCGCCCAGTACGTGCACATCATGGACGTCGACCAGGACGGTCTGACCGTCGACAGCAGCTATGTGCTGGCGATGGACTCCTCGCTGTACCACGAGGTCGTCGCCGTCGACAGCATGTACGGCATCTCCGGCTCGGGGAAGTACCAGCTGAACATCACCGGCCACGGCCGGGTCGCCCTGATGACCTCGGGTGCGCCGCTGCTGATGCAGGTGACACCCGACAAGTACGTCAACTGCGACGCCGACGCGATCGTCGCCTGGTCCACCGCCCTGCGGGTGCAGATGCAGGCCCAGACCCACTCCTCCGGGGTGTGGCGGCGCCGCGGCAGCACCGGCGAGGGCTGGGAGCTCAGCTTCATGGGCAGCGGTTACGCGCTCGTCCAGCCGAGCGAGCTGCTGCCGCCGCAGAACGCGGTGATCGGGCAGGGCGTCGCCGCACAGTTCGGCATGGGCCGGCAGGGGGCGCGGGGACAGAACCAGGGGAACGTCTGGAGCTGAGCCGGGGCACGGTGCGAGGGGCGACCGCGACGGCGGCCGCCCCTCGCACGTCAGAGCCTGGCGCGCGTCGCCTCCAGCAGCCGTACGACCGACTCGTCCGCCACGCCGGCCACCTCGTCGTAGGCGAACCAGCGCAGGTCCAGGGACTCGTCGCTGATCTCCTGCACCGCGCCGGGCGGGGCCAGGGCGGCGTACTGGACGTCGAGGTGCCAGTGGCACGGCGGCGGGATCGGATGGCGGTCCAGCCGCACCGGTCCGCCGGGCAGCGGCGTGAGCCCCGCGATGCCCGACTCCTCCGTGGCCTCCCGCAGGGCGGCGGCCTCCAGCGCGGTGTCACCGGGTTCGCAGTGGCCGCCCATCTGCAGCCACATCCGCAGCTTCCGGTGCAGCGTCAGGAGAACCCGTCCGTGCTCGGGATCGATCACGAGGGCGCTCGCGGTGATGTGGCCCGCGTGGCAGGCCTTCCACATGCCGTCCGGATGCGCCGCCAGATGGTCCAGGTAAACCTGGCGCAGCTCGGCCTGGTCCTCGTACCCCTTCAGCACGAGGACCGTGTCGTCGTACAGGCTCACTCGGCCCCGTCGCCCC
>NZ_POTZ01000673.1 GCF_003236365.1 Streptomyces sp. NTH33 | reverse complement strand
GCAGTGGCGTAGACACCCTCTGTGCTACCGAGAGGCCCTGCCTTCATGCCCCCGCGCGGCCACAATCACCTGAACAGCACGCCCGTACGGACCCCCCAGCCCCACACTCGGTTTCGAGAAGCCCTCTTACACCGCTCACCGTACAGACCCCAGCGGACCGCGGCTGGCAAGCGGCAGACCAGCAAGGCGAAGCGGCAGCCGTGGCCGCGGGTCGACGAACTGGCTTCCTTGGAGCGGGTACTTGCCGGTGACGAGATGCAAAGGCGGGACCCCTACTGGTACGGCGCTCCAACCGACAAGATCACGCCGGACGAGTACCGTCGCGTGCAAAGCCAGGCCCGAATCTGGGCGGGCCACTGGTTCAACGACAAGGAAGTCAAGGCGTGGCTGGCCCTTGGCGTGCGACGTGCCGACGCAGCGGCACAGTGGCGTCAGCATGGGTTTCCTGATGCTGCCGCTGCTGCCCCGTGGCTGAATGCCGGAGTGCAGCAGCCTTCCCAGGCAGCAGTTTTTGTCGCTGCAAATGTCACACCGGAGATGCTTGAACTGCGCTTCGCCATGAAGGGCAGAGCCCTTCGCGGAGGCAACCTGACCCTGTTGCAAGCGCTGCAGCACCAGGACGTGACGCCGGAAGAAATCTGTGCTGAGCTCAGGCGGCTTGGAGTCATTCCGCAACAGCGTCAGTAGGTCAGATGCTGCGGTGCCCGGGGGAGGCCGGCGGCGTAGACGCGACAGGTGCCGCCGATGGCCGAGCCGTCGGTGAACTCCACCGCGTCAACTCGGGCACCTGTGACCCCGAAGAATCCCGCTCGGGTGTCAGTGGTGGCAGTCACACTTGCTTCATGACGCGTGACCTGCCGCTTCGGCACAGCGCGGTGTCTGGTCGATGTGAAGGGGGAGTCCAGGGGAAGCCCGCGAGCCTGGAGGCAGCTCACAGCCTTGGGCGGAAGATGACTGCCTTCCGAAGTGTCGATCGGGGCGGGGCATCGGCGTCGCGTCCGAGTTGGCTGAGTGGGTGGCGGAGTGACCACTCGTGCAGCAGGTCCAGGCCGTTGGGGCAGCGGATGACGGCTGCGCCGGTGTGCTCTGGCCTCATTGGGTGGTGAGCATGCCCTCGCGCAGCCCGGCGAGCGTGCGTGACAGCAGCCGGGAGACGTGGACCTGGGACACGCCGAGGCGTTCGCCGATCTGGGCTTGAGTGAGTTCCTCGACGAACCGCAGGTGTATGACCTGCCGGTCTCGTTCTTCGAGTTCGGCGAGCATCGGGGCCAGGGCGTGGAAGTCCTCCACCAGCTCCAGCGCCGCATCGTCGGTACCGATGAAGTCGGCCAGGGCCGCTTCGCCGTCCTCGCTGCCGTCGATAGCGGCGTTCAGGGAGGAGGAGTTGTAGCCGTTGGCGGCCAGCCGGGCCTCGATGACCTCCTGCTCCGGCAGGCACATCAGCTCCGACAGCTCTTTGACCGACGGGGCCCGGCCCAGGCGGCTGCGGAGCTCGTCCGTGGCGCGCGCGAGATGGATGCGGGCTTCCTGCAGGCGGCGCGGCACGTGCACGGCCCAGGAGGTGTCACGGAAGAACTGCTTGATGTCCCCGACGATGTACGGGATGGCGAAGGAGGTGAACTGCACCTCGCGGGCCGGTTCGAACCGGTCGATCGCGCTGATCAGCCCGATCATGCCGGCCTGGACGATGTCCTCCCTCTCCTGCGGACCCCGGCTGCGGAACCGGGCCGCCGTGAGACGGACCAGGGACATGTTCATCTCGATCAGCGCGGTGCGCGCGTCCTGGTATGCGGGCGTATCCGCCTCCAGGGTCGCCAGCCGGTCGAGGAGCAGCTTGGAGAGGACACGGGCGTCCTTCGGGGCGATCTTGGAGGGGGCGGCGAGTTCCGGCAGCTCACGTATGGGTGTCTCCGTCTTCGCCGTGGTTACTGCCGCCATGAGGTTCCCTTCGGGCGCCGGCCGACCGCCCGTCTTCAACGAGCCGACGACGGGTGGCACTACCGCGCGTCCACGGCACTCGTTTTGTCGTCGCCGGGTTTACCGCGTGCGGTGGGGCTTGTGGCGGGCGACGTGCAGTCGGACTTCGGTGGCGAGCCGGTCGGCGCCGGTGGAGCGGCGGGCGTTCTGCAGCGGGCCGGTGCCGAGTTCGCTGAGTACGCGGCCGGGCGCGCCGTGGGGACTGAGGGTGAGGTCGATCCGGTTCCTGGGGTGTTGTGAGGTGCCGGTGATGTGGGCGTCTGCTTTTTGAACGCCGGGCAGGTGGCGGGCTTCGGTGGCGATCGCGTCGCTGAGGGCCCGGTCGCGCAGCTCGACGCCCTGTGCCCGGTGCGGGGGGCCGACGGGCATGCGGCCGGGGTGTGAACGGCGCAGCTGTGCGATCAGCCACACCAGGGCGAGCACGGTGATGATCGTCAGGATGGTGATGACCGCCGGCCACCACCACCAGCCCTGGCTGCTCCAGCGGGCCCGGTCCGCGGAGCTGAGCAGGACGGCCTTGGGTGAGGCCAGCGGCCAGGCCGCGGGCAGCGGCAGGTGCCACTGCCGGTAGAGGTCCAGTCCCGCGAAGAGGACCAGGAGGCCCCCGGCGAGCAGCACGAGGCCGCTTGCGGTCAGCAGGGTGCGGTTGAGCGCGGATCGCGGCTTCATGACTTCTCTTCCCGGAACGGCTTCTCTTCCCGGAGTTCCCGGAGTTCCCGGAGTTCCCGGAGTTCCCGGAGTTCCCGGAGCAAGGATTGCGGTCAGGCGGTGCGTCTGCGTGCGCGTACGACCAAGCGGGGGGGATGGGCCAGGG
>NZ_POTZ01000672.1 GCF_003236365.1 Streptomyces sp. NTH33 | reverse complement strand
CTTTGGGCCGGCCGCATCCGGCCGTCCGCCCGCCGCCCGAAGTGGTGGAACCGACGGGCGGGCTTCGCGGGCTTCCGCTCGTTCATGTTCTCCCCACAGCGGGTCGCGGCACGGCTCCGCGCCCAAACCGGTGTCATGGGCGCGACCTGTGGATTCAACCAGGTTCGCGGCCCGCCACGCAGGGCCGGTCAGCGCGCCGCGCGGGAGGAGGCCGCGGGAGAGGGCGCGCTGAGCAGGCCGGGCACCGTGAACCCCGGGTCGGTGGACCGGGAGGTCAGGGAGACCGGTGGCGTCGCGGTGAGCGGGCGTATCAGCGGGGACAGCACGGTCGCACCGGCGACCACCGGCGTGGTCAGCGTGTACGTCGCGTCCTGCACCCGCCCGGCGCCGGGTGGTACGACGCCCGGCAGGAGCGGTGCGGACAGCTCGGTCGGCGCCATCGGCACCCCGCCGGACGACTGCTGCCCCTGCACCTGCAGCGGCGCGGTCGGCTGACGGCGCCGCGGGTTCTCGGAACCCGGCACCACCGCCGTGCTTCCCGTACGCGCCGGAGTCACATTGCTGCCCTTGCCCGGGCCGCCGCGCGCCTCCGCGCCGCCCGTCATGCCGGTGGTCAGTCCGCCGAGCGCGACCGCGGCCAGGGACACCGCCCCGGCGGCGACGAACGCGAACCGCAGTCCGCGCGAGGCGGACCGCTCACCGTCGGCACGGCCGACCGGATGGATCCGGAAGCCGCGGTCCCCGGCGGTGTCGGCCGGTGCGGCGGCGTGCGGCCGGGCCGGCACGTAGCCGAACTCGAACCGCTCGCCGCGCTTCGTCCCGAACACTCCGGAGCGTCCGGGGAGCCCGCCGGGCAGCCCTCCCCCGCCCAGCGGCGGGCCGTCGCCGTCGGCATCACCTCCGGGGAGGCCCTGCAGGCGGGCCAGGAAGCTCTCGGAGGGAGGCGGTGGGGCCGTCTGAGCGAAGACGCTCTTCACACGGCGCTGTGCGTCGACCTCCGCCTTGCACTTCGGGCAGGTGGCCACATGCGCCAGGACGCGCTCGCGCGCGTCATGACCGAGCTCTCCGTCGACCAGGGCGGCGAGACGGTCTCCCAGGTGCTGTTCCGCGAGGCGCCCCGCGGGATCGGGTCGTGATCCACTCACGCGGTCGCGCCTCCTCCCCCCAGCGCGGGGACCCGGGGCACGAAGCCGCGGCGCTCGGCCCGTGCCTGGGGCGAGCGGTGCGCGAGGGCCTTGCGCAGCTGGGAGCGGCCGCGGTGGATGCGGGAGCGGACCGTGCCGAGCTTGACGCCGAGGGTCGCGGCGATCTCCTCGTACGACAGTCCTTCGATGTCGCACAGGACGACCGCGGCGCGGAACTCGGGCGCGAGGGTGTCGAGGGCCTGCTGGACGTCCGCGTCGAAGTGCGCGTCGTTGAACAGCTGCTGCGGCGTCGGCTCCTTGCTGGCCAGCCGCTCGGCCGCGTCGTCGCCGAGCGAGTCGAAGCGGATGCGCTGCTTGCGGCGGACCATGTCCAGGAACAGGTTCGTGGTGATGCGGTGCAACCAGCCCTCGAACGTGCCCGGCGTGTAGGTCGACAGGGAGCGGAAGACGCGGACGAAGACCTCCTGGGTGAGGTCCTCGGCGTCGTGCTGGTTGCCGGTGAGGCGGTAGGCGAGGCGGTAGACACGGCCGCTGTGCGTGCTGACGATCTCCTCCCAGGTGGGCGGAGTCCACGCCTGCCCGTCCGCGTCGGTGGAGAAGGTCGCGGTCTGGGCGGATTCGGCGGCGTGGCTCGAGTCAGCAGCGGTGTCGGTCACAGATTTCGGCCTGCCCGCCGACCCGAGAAAGCGCCGCAGCACTCCTCTCCGATCCTCAGGCGCAGCCGCACCTCCCCTGTCGGCTCTGGTGGTGTCCAGTGGAGCCCCTACCATACCCACCTCGTCCGTTAGCTCCGGATAAGCAGTTTTACGAGAATTTGACACGTGCTCGCCCGGCTCGTGCGGCTGCGTCAGTACTTGGCCGGTGTCCCGATCCATCCCATACCCCCCATCCGCGCCGCCGTCGTCGCCCGCGCCTCTTCCTCATCCCTTAGAACGACCGGTCCCATCTGCGGGTTCCCGGCCCCAGCGGATACAGTCACGCCCAGGCAACCACGGGACAGGAGAGGGTCATTACCGGCAACCGGCAGACGAGCTGGGCGTTCGCCGACGCCTATGTCGCCGAGGACGACGCGCTGCTCTGGGCCCGCGAGAGGGCCCGTGGGGCAGGGCTGCGCTCGGTGTCGCCCGGCGCGGGGGCCGCGCTGCGGTTGCTGGCCGCCTCCGTGGACGCGAAGGCGGTCGCGGAGATCGGCACCGGTACCGGGGTCTCCGGGATCCACCTGCTGCACGGCATGCGGCCGGACGGAGTGCTGACTACCGTCGACCCCGAGCCGGAGCACCAGCAGTTCGCCCGCCAGGCGTTCCGCGCCGCCGGTTTCGCCGCCAACCGCGCCCGTTTCATCCCCGGCCGCGCCCTCGACGTGCTGCCCCGGCTCGCGGACGCAGGATACGACCTCGTCTTCTGCGACGGCGACCGGCTGGAGTTCCCCGAGTACCTCGCTGAATCGTTGCGCCTGCTGCGCCCGGGAGGCCTCGTCGCCTTCGAAGGCGTCTTCGCGCACGGGCGGACGGTGGACTCCGGGCCGCAGCCGACGGAGGTCCTGCGGCTGCGGGAGCTGCTGCGCACGGTGCACGAGAGCCCCGACCTGGTGTCGTCGCTGCTGCCGGTGGGCGACGGCCTGCTGTGCGCGGTCAAGCGCTGAGCACTCCGGCACCCGGGCCCCGGCCCCGCCCCTGCCGGCGA
>NZ_POTZ01000671.1 GCF_003236365.1 Streptomyces sp. NTH33 | reverse complement strand
GGCCCACACCGCCGCCCTTGCCGCCGCCCTCGACGAACTGACCGGAACGGAGTAGCCGTGGACCGCCGCGAAATCGCCGCCCTGCTGGCCTACATCGGCCGACTCGACCCCCGCACCATCCGCACCGACCAGGGCGAGGCCCGCGACCAGCTCGCCCAGTGGCACGAGCTGCTCGCCGACGTGCCCCTGGCCACACCGCACGGCTGGGACGCCTGCATCGCCGCCCGCCGGCACATCCGCCTCTCGCCGTACCAGATCCTGCCCGCGGACATCGCCCGCCCGTGGGAGAGCTACCGGCGCGACCGCCTGGACCGGCACACCGACCCCACCCCGTCCGCCGACCCCGACGACCAGGCGGCCTGGACCGCCGAGCTGGTCGGCACCCGCCGCTCCGTCGCCACCGGCACCGCTCAACCCACGCAGTACCGGCAGCTCACCAGCCACCAGATCGACCCGAAGCTGGAGGCGCGGCTGCGGCAGGTCGGCTCCTGCATCCCGCCGGAGGCCCGGGCCGCCCTCGCGCCCTACCGGCCCGCCCGAGCGGCACGCGAGGCGGCCATCGCCCAGGGCCAGCCGGACGCGCTCTCGGTCCGCTGCGAGTGGTGCCAGGCCCCGGTCGGCGAACCGTGCCGCCGCCGGCGCATCGGCCCGGACGGCGCTGCACGCGGCAACGTACCGCGCGCCACCCCGCACCACTGCCGCCTCGACCTCGCCACACAGCAGGCACAGCAGCCCGCAACGGCTTGACCGGCCCAACCCGCCGGTGCACTGCAACAACACCACCGTCCCGCCCCGGCTGCGGCGCCCGTCCGCGCCGCAGCCGGCACCGACGCCGCGTCCGCCGCTGCCGACCTCCACCAGCCGGACGCAGCAGCACATCGGAGACCGCCTTGCGCTACATCACCACCCATGCCGCGCCGGCCACCGGCCTACGCGGCATCGGCGACACCAGCTGGCATGCCCGCGGCGTGTGCCATGGCATGGACCCCGAGGACGCCGACGCCACCTTCTTCCCGCTGCCCCGGGACTATGAGGCCATCGCCGAGGCGAAGGAGCTGTGCGGCCTGTGCCCGGTCCGCCGCGACTGCCTCAACTTCGCCCTGGAGAACGTCCTCAAGGAAGGGATCTGGGGCGGGCTGACCGAGGCGGAGCGGCGTCCCTGGCACGACGGGCTGCCCCAGCGCCTCGATTACGGTCGCGTGATCGCCTTCTTCAACGGCCGCGACGTGCACCTGACCGAGGCCGAGCGCCAGGTCGTCATCGACCACGCCTACGTCCGGGGCTGGCGCCCCGACCGGCTCGCCGCCGCCCTGCAGATCAGCCACAAGCACGCCCGTGACCTGCTGCGGCAGGCCGCCAACAAGGTCTTCGACCGCGACCGGACCCTCGGCGTACCGAGGCGCAAGAACAAGAAGAAGGGGACGCAGACCGCCCCGACGACCAGCCGACCCGCGTCCGCCGAACCCGGCACGAAGCCGCCGGTATGCCAGCCGGCGAAACCCACCTCGGCGCACGCCTCTCACGGAAAGGCCGCATGACCCACCCCACCGTTCTGTCCCTCGGTGCCGTCCCGGACCTGCCCCTCCTCCTCGCTATCGGCGTCCCCGTCACCACCCTGGCGCTGGCCCTGACCGCCTGGGTGATCCGGCACCGGGGCGCCCGTCCACAGAAACGTCTCGGCAACCCAGCGGTCAAAGTAGCCGCGCTCGCCGCGCTCGGCTGCACCGCCTACAGCGCGGACACGAGCTGGCGGTTTGCCGCCGACTACCTCGACATGGCCGGCACCGCCGAGCGCGTCGGCATGTTCGCCGCCGCCGAGCTCGCCCTCTTCGCCACCGCGCTGATGGCCCGGCAGAACCTGGCCACCCAGGGGGCGCCCGGACTGCCGGGCACCCTGGTGTGGGTCATCACCGGAGTGCAGGTGATCCCCGCCTACGCCGAGAGCGGCCCCGTCGGCGGCACCGTCCGCGCCTTCGTCGGACCGGTCATGGCGGCGATGCTGTGGCACCTGGCCATGGGCATCGAACTGCGCCTGCGCACCCCCGGCGCCGCCTCCCACGGCCTGATCGCCACCCTCGGGCGTGAGGCGCGCGAGCGGCTGCTGTCCCGCCTCGGCATCGCCGCACGGGACCGCGACGCCGCGCAGATCACCCGCGATCGCGCCACCGCCCGCGCGGTCGCGCTCGCCGCCCGTCTCGCCGAGCGCACCCCCAAGCAGCAGCAGAGCTGGCGTGGCCGGCGCCTCACGCGACGGCTGTCGAAGGCGATCGGCCGGGCCTCAGTCGCAACGGACCCTGCCCAGCGCGGCGAGCTGCTCGACCAGCTCGCCGCCCGTCGGCACGCGCTCGCGCTCGCCACGGTCCCCCTGCCCTCCCCTTGGTCCCCGCACCACGACGACACGACGACCGGCACGGTCCCCGCACCGACGGCCTGGAGCACCACGGTCCCCGCCGACGGTCCCCGCACCGCCTCCGGATCCACCGGAGACCAGGGACCGTACACGGAGAGGGGACCGGTCCCCGGAATCCGGGACCATGACGCGGGGACCGAGCTGGGGACCGGGGACCGTGGCGCGGAGACCGAGGCAGGGACCGGGGACCGTGGCGCGGAGACCGAGGCGGTCAAACCAGAGTCCGAGAAGGGGCCCGTCAGCCGTGTGGGGACCGACTTCGCTGCGGCGAAAGCGCCTGCTCAGGCCCCTGAACCGCACCGGGGACCGAGTAACGCCGAGTCGGGGACCGACACCACCGGGGACCGGGGACCGAGCACCCCCGACACGGGGACCGACACCACCGGGGACCGGGGACCGAGCACCCCCGACACGGGGACCGAC
>NZ_POTZ01000670.1 GCF_003236365.1 Streptomyces sp. NTH33 | reverse complement strand
CGTTTCTGGTGGTGCGGGGGCGACCTCGGGGGTGACCAGGGGGCGCGTTGCGGCGGCGGAGTGGGTGGTTCCGGCACCGTTTGTCAGGATAAGGGTGCTCAGGCCAGAGTGGCGACCATGATCGCCTTGATGGTGTGCAGCCGGTTCTCCGCCTCGTCGAAGACGACCGAGTGGGCCGACTCGAACACCTCGTCGGTCACTTCCAGCGACCGCAGGCCGTACCGCTCGTGGATCTCGCGGCCGACCTTGGTGCCGAGGTCGTGGAAGGCGGGCAGGCAGTGCAGGAACTTCACGTCCGGGTTGCCGGTGGCGCGCAGGACGTCCATGGTCACGGCGTACGGGGCGAGGGCGCCGATCCGCTCGGCCCACACCTCCTGGGGCTCGCCCATGGACACCCAGACGTCGGTGGCCACGAAGTCGGCGCCGCGCACGCCGTCGTCCAGGGACTCGGTGAGGGTGACGCGGGCGCCGCCGGCGGCGGCCAGCTCGCGGGCCCGGTCGACGACGTCCTGGGCGGGCCAGTACGTCTTGGGGGCGACCAGGCGTACGTCCATGCCGAGCAGGGCGCCGGTGACCAGGTAGGAGTTGCCCATGTTGAAGCGGGCGTCGCCGAGGTAGGCGAAGGTGATCCCGTGCAGCGGCTTGGCGCTGTGCTCGGTCATGGTGAGCACGTCGGCGAGCATCTGGGTGGGGTGCCAGTCGTCGGTGAGCCCGTTGTAGACGGGGACGCCGGCGTGCGCGGCGAGCTCCTCGACGGTGTCCTGGCCGTCGCCCCGGTACTCGATCGCGTCGAACATCCGGCCGAGGACGCGGGCGGTGTCCTTCACGGACTCCTTGTGCCCCATCTGCGATCCGGACGGGTCGAGGTACGTCGTCGAGGCGCCCTGGTCGGCGGCGGCGACCTCGAACGCGCAGCGGGTGCGCGTCGAGGTCTTCTCGAAGAGCAGCGCGATGTTCTTCCCGCGCAGGTACGGCGTCTCGGTCCCGGCCCTCTTGGCGGCCTTCAGCTCGGCGGCCAGCTCGACCAGACCACGGAACTCCTCCTGGGTGAAG
The DNA here is from genome assembly GCF_003236365.1 of Streptomyces sp. NTH33. Taxonomy (GTDB): domain Bacteria; phylum Actinomycetota; class Actinomycetes; order Streptomycetales; family Streptomycetaceae; genus Streptomyces. Next base: position 1,788 of record NZ_POTZ01000670.1, on the reverse strand, counting down.
TCCAGCTCCTTGAGGAAGTGACGGCCGGTGAGGGCGGTCGGGACTGTCGCCATGGGGGCACTCCAACGGATCGGGGGACGGACCTATTATGGAATTCTATACGACTCCTTGAATTTCTATTCAGTGGGCTGCTCGCGAGCGGCCGAGGTCTCCCTGCCGTCACCTTCCCCGCCGCAGGCCGGCCGTCACCTCCGCGTCGTCCGCCCGAGACGCACCGTGCCGCCGCATCGAGCCGTCGGAACCCGTCCGCCGGCAGCGCGTTCGGTGAGCATCGCCGATCGGGCGCCGAGGCGCGCGAAGGCCGCCCCGGTGCCGGGCGGACGCCGGCGCCGGGGCGGCCTTCGGGCGCGTCACAGTCCCAGGTGGACGGGGAGGGCCTGGACCGAGTTGGAGAACATGGAGGGAACGGGGACGAGGTCGCCGGGGTCGACGGCGAGCGCCAGGTCGGGGTAGCGGGCGAACAGCGCCGGCAGCGCGATGTTCGCCTCCAGCCGGGCCAGCGGCGCGCCCACGCAGACATGCGGCCCGTGACCGAACGAGAGGTGCTTGGCCTGGGTGCGGGTGATGTCGAAGCGGTGGGCGTCCGGCCCGTGCTGGGCGCTGTCACGGCCGACGGCGCTGTACGGGGCGAGGATGGCCTCGCCGGCGGGGATGGTGACGCCGGCGATCTCGATGTCCTCAAGGGGGTAGCGGGCCAGGAAGTTGCCGATCGGGGCGTCCCAGCGGAGGGTCTCCTCGACCACCGCCGACCAGACCCCGGCGTCGCCGGCGAGGGCGAGGGCACGCTGGTCGGGGTGGGTGAGCAGGGCCCGGACGGCGTTGGCCAGCAGACTGAGGGTGGTCTCGTGGCCGGCGGCGACCATCACCCACAGCGTGCCGAGCAGTTCGTCGTCGCTGAGGGTGTCGGGCTCCTCCTCGCGGGCGGCGATGAGGGCGCTGGTCAGGTCGTCCCCCGGCTCCTTGCGCCGCGCCTCGACGACCCGGTCGAGCAGCAGGTAGATGTCCCGCTGGGTGGTGAGCACCTCCTCCGGAGTGGTGTCGGTGCGGAAGATGCTGTCGACCAGGGCGCGCATCTCGTCGCGCTCGTGCTCGGGCACGCCGACCAGTTCGCAGATCACCTGCATGGGCACCGGGTAGGCGAAGTGGTGGCGCAGATCGACCGATCCGTCCGGAAGGGCGTGCCCGGGCAGGGCGTCCAGCAGGCCCTCGGTGATCTCGGCGATGCGCGGACGCAGTGACTGCACCCGCTGCGGGGTCAGGGTCTTGGTGACCAGTCTGCGCAGCCGGTGGTGCTCCGCGCCGTCGGCGGTCACCATGTTGGTGACCTTGACCATGCCGGTCAGGGGCCAGTCGTCGGCTATCTCGTTGTTGCGGATGGCGTTCCAGCGGTGCCAGTCCTTGCTGACCCGGGGGTCGGCCACCAGGTCGGCGAGGAGCTGGTGGTGGGTGACCGCCCAGGCGTGCACGCCGCCGGGCAGCTCGATACGGACGACCGGGCCGAGCTCGCGCAGCCGGGCGGCCTCGCCGTGGTGGTCGGCGCCGGTCGGGTCGAGGCGGACCAGGGGCACCTGGTGGGCGGAGACGTCCTGGACGGTCATGCACTACCTCCGGTGGTGTGCTGCGATCTGACGGTGCACAAGATGATCATGTCCTATGGACCGGGACCGGGGACAGGGGCGGGGTGAAGGTCACCGGCAGGGAGACGGGGCAGCGGGTCCACGGAGAGGGGCGCAGGGCGATCTCGTCGGCGGGGACCTCCAGGTGGATGTCGGGCAGACGGTGCAGGGC
>NZ_POTZ01000066.1 GCF_003236365.1 Streptomyces sp. NTH33 | reverse complement strand
CCTCCGGCCTCACCCTGCTGGCCGCCGGCATCCTCGCCGCCGCCGCGCCCGGCGACTCCGTCGTGCTGCTGGCGCTCGCCCTCGCCCTCCTCGGGCTGGGCTGGAACCTCGGCCTCGTCTCCGGCACCGCGATCATCACCGACGCCGTGCCCCTGGCCACCCGGGCCAGGACCCAGGGCCTGGTCGACGTCTCGATCGCCCTCGCCGGTGCCACCGGCGGACTGGCCTCCGGCGCCGTCGTCGCCGTCGCCGGCTACCCCGTTCTCGCCCTCGCCGGCGGAGCCCTGTCACTGGCCCTCCTGCCCCTCATCGCCGTCACCGCGAGCAGTCGATGACCCGCCACCCGAGCCCGTCCGCCGAAGCCGGTCTCACCGTCGACGGCACCGGCCTGCTCTGCGTCACCCTCCTGCTCGAGCTGCGCGCCGCCGTCGACGGCGCGCGGCCCGGGACGGTCGTCCACGTCATCGCCACCGATCCGGCCGCCCCGCTCGACCTGCCCGCCTGGTGCCACATGACCGGACACCACTACCTCGGCCCCGTCCCCGGCGACCGGCCGGTGTACGCCCTGCGGCTCACCGCCGACGCCCGCCCCACTCGCTCCGGCGCACCGTGGGACAGGGCCGACGGCTGACGCCCGACGGCCCCGCGTGCGCTTTTGGCCTCAGAGCCGGCTGTACTTCTCGATGTCCTCGGCGAACTCCTCGATCGCCTGCGCGGTCAGTGTCGGCCGGGTGTCGGCGATGGCGGCCATGTAGTCCTCGGTGGTGGCCGGCCGGCCCTCGCGGTGCGTGACCTCGTGCTCGAACGCCGCCTGCGCGCCCTTGCGGGCCGCGAACTCGATGTCGGCCGGTGTGAACAGCTCACTGGCCGAGACCAGCCGGTCGAGGTCGACCGCGGCGGCGGCGCCCCCGAGGTAACGGGTCCAGATCGCCGTACGGGCGGCCGGGTCCGGAGGCCCGATGGGGATGACGTAGTCGAACCGGCCCGGCCGCAGGAAGGCCGCGTCGAGGGAGCGGACCGAGTTGGTGGCGCAGGCCAGCAGCCGCGCGTCCTGCTCGCGGAAGACGGGGATGAGCTTGAGCAGTTCGTTGGTCACCCCGTGCCCGGGATCGACCGCCTTCCCGGACCGCACGCCGGCGATCTCCTCGACCTCGTCGATGAAGAGCAGCACCGAGTCCAGCTCCGCCAGCTCCGCGAAGGCTTCCCGCAGCGCCGCGGCCAGCCCCTCGCTCGTGTCGGAGGCGAGCCGGGACGGGAAGAGCTCCACGAACGGCCAGCCGAGCCGCGAGGCGACCGCTTTGGCGAAACTGGTCTTCCCCGTGCCGGGCGGGCCGAACAGGATGACGGCCTTGGGCGGGACGACACCGTAGCGGTCGGCCAGCGCCGGCTCCGTCAGCGGGAGCACGACACGGCGCTCGACGACCTGTTTCTCCCGCTCCATGCCCGCCATGGCGTTCCAGAGCCCCTCGGGCAGCATACGGCCGCCCAGCGCCGCGAGGACGTCGGCGTTGGCGGCTCCGGGCGGTTCGAACTTCTCGTAGTAGGCGAGGCCGTCGCGCAACCGGTAGCCGGAGTTCTCCAGGGCCTTCGTCCCGGCGGCACCCGCGGGCAGCAGCGCGCTGATGTGGCGCACGCCCAGTGCCCGCAGGCGCCGCTCCAGCTCGCCGAGGAGAGCACTGCCGATCCCGCGCTCACGCCAGTGGGCGGCGAGCGCGACCAGGAGGACCCACCCTCGCTTGCCGTCCGCCTGAGCCACCGCCATGCCCACCAGCTCGCCGCCCACCAACGCGACCACCGCCGGCTGGCCGGCCTTGGCCGCGGCCATCACCTCGGAGACGGGGAACACCGGGTCCTCGTCGGTCTGGCGGCTCTGGTCCCAGATCTGGATGGCCTGGTCGAGATCCTCGTCGTGATAGTCACGCAGGTGCCATGCGGGCATCGCCACCACCTCACCCGGCCCGGGAGTCCCATTGTCTCCCGCGGGAGCACCGGACGGCGAACCCTGCGGGGCTCTCACCACCGCGGCCGAACGGTCGGAACACGCCCGCCCCGGCGAGCCCGGTGCGCTGGGTGACCTGCTGTGTGACTTGCTGTGTGATGTGCCGGCCGGCAGGCAGACGGGCGGCACCCCGTCACGTCGGCTCATTGGGCTCCCGCCCGGTCCTGCTCCGGTGCACCTCTTGCTCCGGCGGAACGCGACGGGGCATCAGCACAAGGGCCGCCGCCGCCACGACGAGCGGCAGGACGCTGACGACCAGCATGGTGAGCCGCAGACCGCCGGTGAAGTCCAGCCCGAGGTTCAGCCCCGAAGCCTGACGGAGCAGGTTCGGGTCGTACACGGTGCTGCCCGGGCTCTGCGCCATCCCGCTGCGCACCGCGTCCACGGCCCGCGCGGCCCGGGGCACCGACAGCCCGCGGGTCTTCGCGTCCGCCAGCCGACGCCCGCCCCGCTGGACGGGTGACTCCGGGACGTACCGGGCGGTCAGCCAGAGCGAGACCAGGCACAGCAGCGGGGCGATCAGGAACAGGAACCGCCAGCCGACGACCTCCACCGCCCAGCCCGTGAACGCGGGGATCACCCCGCACAGGACCACGTCGACGGCCATCAGCACACCGATGGCCACCGGCCGCCTCTCCGGCGCCACGGACACCTTCAGCAGGGCCAGCGGCACTCCCAGCAGCGCGGTCATCCCCAGCCCGTCCAGGAAGCGCATCGCCAGCAGGAAGCCATAGCCGGGAGACAGCATGGAGAGCAGGTCGACGACCGTGACGACGACCAGTCCCAGCATCAGCAGCCGCTTGAGCCCGACGGCGTCCCCGAGCCTGCCCGCGGCGAGGACGGAGGCGGCCATCACCAGCGTCGCCGCTCCGCCCAGCAGCCCGACGACCTGCGGCGGCACATGGAGCGTCCGGCTCACCTGCGGCAGGTTCAGGCTGAGCACCAGCGGGTCGACGACCGTGAAGGCGAGGGCGAGCCCGAGGACGACCGGCAGGGTCGCCGCACCGGTCCGCGGCCCACTCGGCGGCACCGCGACACCTCCCGTGCTCCCACGTCGCATGCCGATCGACGCTAATCCGCCCACCGCGCCCCACCGGCCCCCCGGGCCGACGCGCACGGAGGACCCGACGTTCGGCTCAGCCGGGCTCCGGTCCGGGCACGCCCGTCCCGCCGAGGCCGCAGCATCCGCTCGGGTTCTTGCCGGGGTACTGCTGATGACCGCTCTCGCTTGACCAGGACGGGTGCTTCGGCCCGCGCTGTCGGATGCTCGGCGCCCGACGGAACGAGCCGGCCGTGCGGTGATCGGCTCGCTGGACGCCGCCGTGGGACCGCCGGCCCTTCTCGTCAGGTCGAACGTCACTGGTCGCCGGAGCGGCGCGGTGTTGTCATGGGTAGGGAGACGGGCGTGGACGAGCGGCCGCGAAGGCCGGGGCGCCGCGCGGTCGCGAAGCGGAGGAGGCCGATGCCATGCTGCACCGCCGCACGGTCGGTGACGTGATGACCGAAGAAGTCATCACCCTCCGCCCCGACACACCGTTCCACGAGATCGCCTCCCTGCTGGACGCGAACGACATCGCCGCGGCCCCGGTCATCGACGACGAGGGTGCCCCCATCGGCGTCGTGTCCGCGTCCGACGTGCTGCGGCACGAGACCGGCATGCCCGATCCGCGGGGGCAGGACGGGAACGACGAGCGCGCGTGGGACAAGGCCCGGGCCCGGACCGCGGGCGCGCTCATGAGCAGCCCCGTCTTCACCGCCCGTGCCGACTGGACGATCCCCCGGGCCGCGCGGGAACTCCGCAGGCGGCACGTCAAGCAACTGCCGGTCGTCGGCGACCACGGGCTCCTGACCGGCATCGTCAGCCGTAGCGACCTGCTGAACACCTTCATCCGCTCCGACGCCGAAATCCGCGGCGAGGTCGAGCGGGACGTCCTGGGGCGCATCCTCGGCCTGGAAGAGGGCACCGTCGCGGTCAAGGTCCGGGACGGTGCCGTCACCCTGCGGGGTCACGTCCCGGAACCGCGTCTCGTCCCGGTGGTCGTGGGCCTGTGCCAGGGCGTCGACGGTGTCGTCGCCGTGGACACCCACCTCGCGGCCGCTCGGGCGGACTAGTCGCCGGTGACTTCGCGCGCCGGAGCGATGCACGTCGGGCCGTACGCCCGTGCTTGATCGCTCGACGTCCGGGACTCACGGAACTGCCCAACCGGCTTGGAGAGCCCGGTCGCTGCGGCAGCGTCTTCGTCTGCGGTCAGCGACCGGAAGCGCGATGTGCCGGCCGCCGGCAGCACGGGGCGGAGGGCGAGTGCTCCCCGGATGAGGTTGGTGCCATGGCCCGGCTCTTCGGCGAGCCGTTCGCGGAAGCCCGCGAGCGCCGTTCGCCCGCTGCCCTCGGGGTAGCCGTTGAGGCAGGACGCGTAGGACCAGAAGGAGTCGTCCGGGCCGTAGGCGCCCGGGTGCCGTGATCTCCCCCGACCGGGGCTTCCCTGCCCAGCTCCGGCTCGGTGAGCCCCCTACGGCCGTCCGTACGGCACCGGCCGACCGGTGAACGCGTCCAGGAGCACCCGGTCGCCGAGCGGCCGGTCCAGCTTCACCGTCACCATCTCGCGGAGCAGTTGTTTGGTGCAGGGACCCTCCTTCGTCCCGACGACGGACGCGGACAGCACCACGCTCCCGCCCGTCTCCAGCACGTTCACGGCAGGACCGTCGTCGCAGGCCCCGTGGTCGGCGATCACTGTGACGGACCGGCCGTCCCTCGCGGTCCCGACCAGCTGCGGAAGCGGCTGCAACGTGTCGCTGGGTCCCTCCGCGACCGGCTCGACCGGCGGCGTGGGAGGCTTCAAGGGACGGACAGCGGCCCGCTTGAGCGGAGTGTCGTAGCCGTCCAGGGTGAGAAGCCAGGCCGGGACGGTCGCCGGGCCGCGGCTGGTGGACAGGGTCGTCTCACCCAGCTTCGCCCCGGTCACGGTCAAGTGCGGTCCCTCGTTGCCGCCGCGGGCCATTGCCTCGTACGCCTGCCGCGCCTCCACCAGCGGCAGCGTGAGCGAGCCCCCGCTCTCCCACTTCACTCGGCCGTTCTTCCGTGGTGTGGCGGGGAGTTGGCCGCGCAGGGCGAAGTTCTGGTTCCCGTAGGCCTCCTTGTCGCCCACGTCGTGGAAGGCGTCCTCGGGCAGTTGGACCTCCTCTCCGATCGGGTAGTAGCCCTTCCGCCAGGCCCGGGCGGCCTCGGAGCCGTTCCAGGCGTCGGCGACCTGACGAGCGCGGGCCTCCGTCATCGGGCTGTGGCCGGGGGCGCGGGACTGACCGTCACGTCCGCTGCCCTGTTCGCTGCCGCAGCCGGTGACGACCCCGCCCGCTGCGGCGAACAGGGCGAGGAAAAGGAGCAGTTGGGCGGTGCGTGCGGACATGGGTCCCCCTGGGTCCGACGGCGACGAGCACAGGCTTCGCGGTGTGGGCTCGCGGCGTACTGCTCCTATGACGCACCGGGCCCGGGTTTCGTTCGGCGCGCCCCGGACGTCCCCGGTTGTGCGCAGCCCGTCGCGCCCGTGACACCGAACGCAACGGGCTGCGCAGTGTCTTCCGGGTCTCCGTGGCCATGTGACCCGGCTTCATGGGCTCGGCTTGGAGGTTTCGGGGTGCGCAGTTCTCGCGGCTCATGAGCGTGGACAGGCCTCATGGCTGCTTGGCGCTCACCGAGCCATGAGCGTGGGGGACCGGCCGGTCGACCGGTACGAATGGAGTCAGGCGCCCAGGTCGTGATACATGACGTGCAGTCCGACCGGACCCAGCGTCGGATGCCGAAACGCGCCTGGGACGGTGCCGATGACGGTGAACCCGAGGCGCTCGTACAGCCTGACGGCGGGCGTGTTCGAGGCGGCGACCGCGTTGAACTGGACGCCGGCAAAGCCGCAGGTCGATGCCCAGTCGAGCAGATACTCGCCCAGTGCTTGACCGACACCTCGGCCGCGCGCCTCAGAGGCCACCATGAAGTTGCCGCTGGCGATGTGGGAACCGGGACCGGGCCGATTGGGGTACATGTTCGAGGTGCCAAGCACGCGCTGGTCCTCTACGGCCACCACGACGTGTCCCGGGGACGGGACCACCCACATGTCGTGTGCCTGCGCTTCAGTCTGGAGGGGGTCGTAGCAGAAGGTGTCTCCCTTACGGACAATCTGCTCGATGATCGGCCAGACCTGCGGCCAGTCATGTTCCTCGAACGCCCGGATTTCCATCCGTCATACGCTAGCGACGGCGTTCAGCCCTTTCGATTGAATTTTTCCGTGGCGAAGCAATGGCTGCTCGCGATCACTGACAGGTTCATCAGCGGGTCGTGGCCGAGGTCCTGCCGGGCCAGGGCCGACCGGAGACCTACCCGTGTGACGTGGCCCTGGAAGTGATCGCGTCAGCCGTCAGCCGACGCGATCCCCGTGGGGCGTGAGCTGCCCCCAAACCGCTGGAGCGGCGCCAGATCGGAGCTCTGCCGGGACTGGTCGGCCGCCTGGTCCAACTCCCGGGTGAAGCCGGTGGCGCGGCGGGCGCGATCCGACTGATGGTCTGCCGCAGCGCGGCAACCGTGGCAGAGGGCTGGGGGATGAGCGGTTGCCCAGAGGGCGGGGGTGGTCATGGCTGCTCTCGTGGGCCTGACTCTGATCCCAGGCGTCAGCGTATCGGGCATGAGTGCTCCCCCAGAGCTCGGACGAGTGAGGGAGAACCGGTACAGCGCCCCGCCCAGACCGCCCAGAGCGGACTATTCACCCGTGACTTCCGGGGCGGGCGCGATGCCGGTCGGGCAGGAGGCGCCCCAGTTCGTCTCGAACGGGGTACTTGGCTTGACCCTCGTGTCTACGAGCCCGTGGTGCCGTGTGACCTGTCGTGCTCACTGAGCCGGGACGTCCCCTGTGCCGTGCCGATCGAAGCCGGCCGTCCTAGCAGAAGCCGTTGAGGCCCCACCACTCGCCGTCGGTCCGCTCGCCGGCCGTCAGGGTGCCGTTGCTCCGTCCCCGGTAGGAGACCAGCCAGCCCGGGTGGCCGGAGTAGCCGTCGATCACGTACTTCTTGTTGGTCACGGTGGCGAGGTCGGGACGGCCGTCGCCGGAGAAGTCGCCGACCGAGATCAGGTTCGCCATGGCGTTCCAGCCGCTGGAGCCGACGAGTTTGCGCTTGCCGAGCTTGCCGGTGGAGGTGCCGGGGTAGAGCCACAGCTTGCCGGTGGACGCCTCGCGGGCGATGAGGTCCTCACGGCCGTCACCATTGAAGTCGCCGTGGCGGGTGAGGGCGTTCATCTTGTTCCAGCCGCTGGAGCCGATGAGCTTGCCCGTACCGTTGCCCGGAGTGAACCAGAGCCGTCCGGCCTTGTCGCGGATGACCATGTCGGCCCTGCGGTCGCCGTTCATGTCCCCGAAACCCAGGGCCTTCGGGGAGGTCTGGGAGAACCAGCGCGGATAAGCGGTCTGGCTGCACTCGCGCTCGGTACGGACGAACTTGATCGAGCTGGTGGTCGCGACCGGGTACCCGCTGTACTCGCCGGGCTCGTTCGGCTCCTGGGCCCAGTAGCCGCCCCACGGCACGTAGTTCTTGTCCTCGTAGACGCAGGCGATCTTCTTCGTACGGTTGGTGTACGAGCGGATCTTGTTGTCCCAGCTGCCCAGGTCCGCGACGTTCTTGTTCGTCTTCCACATCGAGCCGTTGGCGCTTTTGCCCGTCCACCCGCAGAAGTAGCCCGCCGGGCAGTCGTACGAACCCGCGGCCGCCGGAGCAGCGCTCACGGCGGCCAGGCCGGTGCCGGCGAGCACGAGCCCGACGAGTGTCGCCATGCCCCGGTTGAAACGGTTCTGCATGTGCTGTGTTCCCCTCCCATTGATGCGCGCCGGTACCTTGTCCCCCCCAACACGTCGGGGTTTCAAGGTAGTTGCTGCGGGTCCCTGGCGGCTGTCCGACGCAAGCCAAGTGATCGTAAGGTACGTTGAGCCCTCGTTCCCGCATACCTGGCGCACCAGAAGTGCCCCGGACGCAAGAGACCCCCGTCCCGCCGAGCCCGCGCTGCCATGTGACCCGTGTGCGGCAGCCGGTCGTTCGGCGAGTGTCTCGGTCACGGGCGCAGGTGCGCCATGAGGTGGTCCTCGGCCGGATACGGCTGCTCCTGGGGCAGCAGCCGGGCTGCGGAGTCCAGGTCGCCGCGGCCGACGAGTGCGTGGATCTCGTGGGCGAGTGGAGTCACGTCGCTGATGGAGACCGTCCACTCGTCCGCGTATCGCCGTACGGCCTCACCGGAGAGCCCGAGCTGCAGCGAGCGGTGGGGCAGGGGCCGCAGCTGCAGATCGCGCTCGGGGTCCCACTGGACGCGGGCCGGCGCACGCTTCAGCTGGTGTTGCCAGGTGCTGCGGTTGGAATGCAGCCCGGATGCGTAACTCGACAGGCACGCGTTGCGCAGCGCCCACTCGAAGCCGTCGCGAGCGATCTCGACCGCGAGAACGGTCTCCTGCCCCGCTTTCGTGCCCCAGCCGCAGCGGTACATCATCCACAGGAACGACGGCTTGATCCATGTCATCCGGTCCCGCTTCCACGTGGTGGGGAAACGGCCCCGGTGAGCCGCGGGCACGCCGATCTCGGGGGAGTACGCCTGATAGACGGTGATCGTGGATGCCGTGTGGAGCGCCCGGATCCTGCGCTGCGGTTCTTCCATGGAGCACAGGGTGAGGCCGACGAATCCCTGCCGGCCATTGATTTTCGACCGCGGCCGCTTCCGCGGGACGACTCGGCCGGCCACTTCTTCGTGCCCCATGGCGCGCGCCACGATCGCTGGAAAGGCCGTTCACAAGCGAGTGCGATGATATGACCATGCTCATAGGGCTTCTCGCAGCGGTCGGCGTGCTCGCTGCCTTGACGGTGGTTCCCGGGCCCGACATGGCTGTCGTGACGAAGCGGGCGGTCGCCTGCGGCTGGCGGGACGGTCTGCGAACCGTCGGCGGCATAACAGCCGGACTGCTCCTATGGGGCGTGCTCACGGTGGTCGGACTGGCGGCCGTCCTGGCGGCGTCGGCCACGGTATACACCGTCGTCAAGCTGGTGGGAGCCGCCTATCTCGTCGTCCTCGGAGTCCAGTCACTGCTCAGCAGCCGGCGGAACCCCGCGGACGGACAACCGGCAGCCGCACCGGCGCCGACCGGAAACCCTTGGCGGACGGGGTTGGTCAGCAACGTCTTCAATCCCAAGATCGCTGTCTTCTACACCGGTCTGCTGCCGACGCTCGCGCCGGCCGGTCTGTCTCCTCATGCCGGGATGGGGCTTCTGGTTCTGCTGCACGCAGGGCTCACCGTCGTCTGGCTCGGGAGCTACGTGGCGTTGCTGGCCAGGGCGCGCGCGTTCTTCGAGAAGCCCGCTGTGCGCCGGGCCATGAGCCGGGCGACCGGAGCCGTCCTGATCGGGTTCGGCGTCAAGGTTGCCGCGGCGCAGCCCTGACCGTACCGACCACCCCAACAGGCCTCCATGGCCGTCGAGCCGGGAGTTCGGGACGAAGAGGCCGTGCTGGGACCGTGCCAGATCGTGCGGGGGCCCTGGGAAACGGCGGGGACCAGGTCAGGGGCGCACATGGGCACGCCCCGGTCGCTGGACCGACAGGTGAGCGGCCTATCGCTGCTCGCTGTCGGGGGCCGGGGCCACACCCGTCGGGCACGAGGCGCCCCAATTGGTTTCGAACGGGGTACTCAGCGTGACCCCCGTCCCGCCGAGGCCGCAGTACCCGTTCGGGTTCTTGTCGAGGTACTGCTGGTGGTACGCCTCCGCCGGGTGGAAGGGGCGGTCGTCGGCCGGGAGGATCTCTGTGGTGATCGTGCCGTGGCCGGCCGCGGTGAGGACCTTCTGGTAGGCCTCGCGGGAGGCTTCCGCGGTGGCCGCCTGGGCGGGGGTGTGGGTGTAGATCGCGGAGCGGTACTGGGTGCCCACGTCGTTGCCCTGGCGGAAGCCCTGCGTGGGGTCGTGGGACTCCCAGAAGGTCTTCAGGAGGCGGTCGTACGGGATGACCTCCGGGTCGTAGACCACGCGGACCGCCTCCGTGTGGCCCGTCAGACCCGAGCAGACCTCCTCGTACGTGGGGTTCTCGGTGTAGCCGCCCTGGTAGCCGACCAGGGTGGTCCACACGCCCGCCGGGAGCTGCCAGAACTTGCGTTCGGCGCCCCAGAAGCAGCCCAGGCCGAAGTCGGCGATCTCCAGGCCCTCGGGGTACGGGCCGAGGAGGGGGTTGCCGAGGACGGTGTGGCGGTCGGGGACCTCGAACGCAGGCGTGGGCCGGCCCTTGAGTGCCTGCTCGGGGGTGGGCAGCTGCGGCGTTCGGCCGAAGAGCATGGGGTCTCCCTGTCGGTCTGGAGCGGGCTTCGGTCCGGGGCGGGCCCGCCCGTCACAACGGGCCCGTCGTTCCGCCGCTCTCGCGGTGCGCGGGCGACGGCATCCAGGACAACGATCCGGGTGCCGCCCGCATTCCGTGTTCAGGCGGCCGGCTCGGCGGCTGCGGTCACCGCCGCGGCCGAGGCGCCGCGCGGGGCCTGTCAGCGGAGCAGGGTCGCCGGGCTGCCGCCGTTCGCCTCGTAGCCCGCCACCGCCAGGGCACGGTAGACGGCGAACTCCGCCGCCGGGTCCGCGGACAGCGTCCACGGCAGGGCGCCCACGTGGCCGTCGACGTGTATCAGCTGGTTCATGGCCTCGGCCCACCGCTCGCAGCGGACGAGGAAGAAGAGCAGCAGGTGCCGGACGTGGGCCTGCATCGGGTCGTCGGAGCGGGCCGCGTGCACCGCGAAGAGCGCGCCGTGGATCGCCTTGGTCACGACCTCGCTCTGGTAGAAGCCCCGGACCAGGTTCACCTCGGGCAGGTGCTCGAAGACGGCGAAGAGCGGCAGGGCGGCCAGCAGCGAGCCCCGGGGTGCGCGGGCGGCCGCGGCCTCGGCGAACGACATCGCCAGCTCGCGCGAACCGTGCCACTTCTCGCACCAGTAGTGCAGGGCCGCCAGATGCGCCCCCATGTGGTTCGGGGCGCGGTCGAGGATCTTCAGCCACAGCTTCTCGAACTCCGGCTGCGAGTAGGCCAGGCCGCGCGCCACCGACAGCTCGACGATGCAGGGGACCGGGTCGCCCGGGGCGAGCAGAGCGGCCTGGCCGCACGCCTCCCTGGCCTCCTCCATGATGATCCGGAACTCGTCCGCGCCCGGCGTCGCCGTACGCCACGCCTGCTGCACCAGGAACTCGGCGTGCACCGCCGCGCCGCCCGGGTCCTTGGGCGCCTCGGCCCGCCACACCCGCAGCCACTGCCCGCCCGGCGCCTCACTGACCCCGCCCGGCCGCTGCTGCAGCTCCAGCGAGGCGGCGCCGGCGAAGGCCTGCACGCGCTGCCAGCGCTGCTCGTCCTCCTTGTCCGTGCCCGCGAGGAGCTGGGCGGCCGCGCGATAATCCTGGGTCCGCTGCACCAGGTCCAGGACGTCCAGCAGGTCCTGGTCGGGTCCGGGCAGGCGGACGTCGAGCTCCTCCTGCCGCAGGAATCCGTAGTCCGCCGGGTCCGCGGCGTCCGGGTGTCCCGCCGGCACCTGCTCGATGACGCCGCGCCTGCGCCGCAGGTACGGAATCAGCACGAAGCCCAGCATGACCAGTGCCATCAGGACCCAGAGAATCTCCATGCCTCAAGCGAACCAGACCGCGCCGACAATTGGCCAACCCGTCCCGCCGGCCTGTGGAAAACCCGGCCGCGGGCGGGGCCGGACCCGCTGTCCGGCACCACTCCCGCGAGCACACTACGCTCGGGCCCATGAGTGACAGACACATCAGTCAGCACTTCGAGACGCTCGCGATCCATGCGGGCAACACCGCCGACCCCCTCACCGGGGCGGTCGTCCCGCCCATCTACCAGGTCTCGACCTACAAGCAGGACGGTGTGGGCGGACTGCGCGGCGGCTACGAGTACAGCCGCAGCGCCAACCCGACCAGGACCGCCCTGGAAGAGAACCTCGCCGCCCTGGAGGGCGGCCGCCGCGGCCTCGCGTTCGCGTCCGGACTGGCTGCCGAGGACTGCCTGTTGCGTACGCTGCTCAGCCCCGGGGACCACGTCGTCATCCCCAACGACGCCTACGGCGGCACGTTCCGCCTCTTCGCCAAGGTCGTCTCCCGGTGGGGGGTGGAGTGGTCGGTGGCGGACACCAGTGACCCGGCCGCCGTACGGGCCGCGATCACCCCGAGGACCAGGGCCGTGTGGGTGGAGACGCCCTCCAACCCGCTGCTCGGCATCACCGACATCGCCGCCGTCGCCCAGGTCGCCCAGGACGCGGGCGCGAGGCTCGTCGTCGACAACACCTTCGCCACGCCGTACCTGCAGCAGCCGCTCGCGCTCGGCGCGGACGTGGTCGTGCACTCGCTGACCAAGTACATGGGCGGCCACTCGGACGTCGTCGGCGGCGCGCTGATCGTCAGCGACGCGGCACTGGGCGACGAGCTGGCGTACCACCAGAACGCCATGGGCGCCGTCGCGGGCCCCTTCGACTCCTGGCTGGTGCTGCGCGGCACCAAGACGCTCGCGGTGCGCATGGACCGGCACAGCGAGAACGCCGCCAAGGTCGCCGAGATGCTGTCCCGGCACGCGCGCGTGACGCAGGTTCTGTACCCGGGGCTGCCGGAGCACCCCGGCCACGAGGTGGCCGCCAAGCAGATGAAGGCGTTCGGCGGCATGGTCTCCTTCCGGGTCCAGGGCGGCGAGGAGGCGGCCGTCGAGGTCTGCAACCGCGCCAAGGTGTTCACGCTCGGCGAGTCCCTCGGCGGCGTCGAGTCCCTGATCGAGCACCCCGGGCGGATGACGCACGCCTCCGCGGCGGGCTCCGCCCTGGAGGTCCCCGGGGACCTGGTCCGTCTGTCGGTGGGCATCGAGAACGTCGACGACCTGCTCGAGGACCTGCAGCAGGCCCTCGGCTGACGATCACCAACCGCTCACGGGTGGAGTCGTCTGCGACGGCGGCTCCACCCACGGCCGGGCCGTCAGCGCCCACACGGCGAAGGCCACGGCCGCCGCGCACAGCACCAGCCACATCGCCCGGCGGGCGGCCGTCCGGCGGCGCAGCACGCGTTGCCCACGGCGCACCACGTCGTCGTACAGCTCCGCGGGCACCTGCGGTGACCGCTGCTCCAGAAGCCGTCGTACGGCGGTCTCACGCTCGGTCCGGTTCACCGCCGTCTCCTCCCTCGTCCGGTCGTGTCGTCCGGTCGTGCACCCAGGGCGCTCACTGCGCTCAGGGCGCTCACGGAGATCACGACGGCGCCGCCTCGGTGCCGCGTGCCGCCGGCGCCGGGCGGCCGGTCGGCTGGGTGAGCGCGACGATCGCGCGGTCGCAGAGGACGCGGACACGGTCCGGGGGCAGCCCGAGCAGGGCCGCCGCCTGCTCCTCGGCCACGCCCTCGTACAGCCTGAGGACGACGACCAGCCGCTCCTGCGGGGTGAGGGCGGCCAGCGTGCCGGGAGGCCGCAGGCGGGTGCGGCCCGGACCGCCGCGCCGATGCCAGGCCTCGCGGGCGAAACGGGTGGCCAGGTGTCGGCGGGCGCGGTCGTACGGGTCCTCGCCGCGCAGCCGGTGCCAGCACGCGTACGTGTGCGCCAGGGCGAGGGTCAGCAGGCGTCGCGCGCGCGGGTTGTCGTCCGGGGCCTCCGCGGTGAGCAGCGTGGCGGCATGCAGCAGCCGCCCGGCCGCGCCCGCGACGAACACCTCGAACTCCCGGGCCCGGCGAGCGCCTTGGGACGCCTGCCGTTCTCGCACCGCGCCTCCCGCCAAGGGCGACCGTGACAGCGGGACCCGCTCTCGTGCGGACGTGCCCGTACGGCGTGCGGAACCGCGTGCGGGGCCCGGTCTCATATGAGGGCAACGACAGCCCGTCGGTCAAGAGCCGCGCAGAGGGCTCGGTACCTGCTTCGGGGGCCGGCCGGAGGATCCGGGGCGGCGGGAGGTGCTCAGGACACCGACGGCGTGTCCGTCTGCGGTGCGCCGTGGGAGGCCTGGCGGGCGGAGAGGGCGTGGTTGAAGCGGGTCAGCAGCGAGCAGAAGGCCTCGCGCTCCTCCGGCTGCCAGTCCTGGGTCAGCTCGGCCATCAACTGCCGCCGGGAGGAGCGGACCTCCTCCAGCCGCGACAGCCCGCGCGGGGACAGCTGCAGCACCACGGCCCGCCCGTCCTCGGGGTGGGAGGTGCGCTTGACGAGCCCCGTGTCGACGAGCGGTGCCACCTGGCGGGTGACGGTGGAGGAGTCGATGCCCATGCTCGCGGCGAGCGCCTTGACACCCATCGGACCCTCTTTGTCGAGGCGGTTGAGCAGCAGGTAGGCGGCGCGGTCCATGGAGTTGCGCACCTGCCCGACCCCGCCGAGCCGGGTCTGTTCGGCACGGCGGGCGAAGACCGCCACCTCGTGCTGGAGAGTGTCGAGGAGACCGGTGTCGCCGACGGTCGTCATGTCCATCGACATGTCGGGTGTTGTGGGCATGGCGGGGGGCTCACTTCTGAAGGGCTGCTTGGGTTGGGGGACAGGGTACGCGGCTGTGGGGCAGGGCGTACCGGCGCTGCGCAAACCGGTCTCGGAGGTTGGTCACAACCGCGTCCGGCGTCCGTGAACTGCGAGACTTGGGGCATGAGCTACAGCACGGCCGGCTCGCTGCGGCCCGTCACCCTCGACGACGTGCGCGGCGCGCAGAAGATGCTCTCGGGGGTGGCGCGGGTGACCGCGATGGAGGGCAGCAGACACCTGTCCCAGCTGGTGGGCGCACCGGTGCACCTCAAGTGCGAGAACCTGCAGCGGACGGGGTCGTTCAAGTTGCGCGGCGCCTACGTCCGGATCGCCGGACTGCTGCCCGAGGAGCGCGCCGCGGGGGTGGTGGCCGCGAGCGCCGGCAACCACGCCCAGGGCGTCGCGCTGGCGTCGTCGCTGCTCGGGGTGCACGCCACGGTGTTCATGCCGAAGGGCGCCCCGCTGCCGAAGATCAGCGCTACTCGGGATTACGGCGCCGAGGTGCGCCTGCACGGCCAGGTGGTCGACGAGACGCTGGCCGCGGCCCAGGAGTACGCGGACCGGACCGGGGCGGTGTTCATTCACCCGTTCGACCACCCCGACGTCATCGCGGGCCAGGGCACGGTCGGCCTGGAGATTCTGGAGCAGTGTCCGGAGGTGCGCACGATCGTCGTCGGCATCGGCGGCGGCGGACTCGCGGCTGGCATCGCGGTCGCGGTGAAGTCGCTCAGGCCGGACGTGCGGATCGTCGGGGTGCAGGCGGCGGGCTCGGCGGCGTACCCGCCGTCGCTGGCGGCGGGGCGGCCGGTGGCGATCGAGAATCCCGCGACGATGGCCGACGGCATCAAGGTCGGAAGGCCGGGCGACGTGCCGTTCGCGATCGTCGGCGAACTGGTGGACGAGGTGCGCACGGTCACCGAGGACGAGTTGTCCGCCGCGCTGCTGCTGTGCCTGGAGCGGGCCAAGCTGGTCGTGGAGCCGGCCGGTGCGAGTCCGGTCGCCGCGCTGCTGGGCGGTGCGGGCGGCACCGAGGGCCCGGTGGTGGCGGTGCTGTCCGGCGGCAACGTCGATCCGGTGCTGCTGCAGCGGGTGTTGCGGCACGGCATGGCCGCGCAGGGCCGCTACCTGGCCGTCCGGCTGCGGCTGACGGACCGGCCGGGCGCGCTCGCCACGCTTCTGGGGGTGTTGTCAGTGGTCGACGCTAACGTCCTCGACGTGAGCCATGTGCGAACCGACCCGCGGCTCGGGCTCACGGAGGCGGAGGTGGAGCTGCACCTGGAGACGAAGGGCCCGGCGCACTGCGCCGAGGTCGGCCAGGCCCTGCGCGACGCCGGTTACACGGTCATCGACTGATCCGTCGGCCGGCGGAACACCCGGGTCACCGGCCTTTTGGCTCACTCCCTGTCACTCGTTCGGGCAAACCCGTTGAGAGACGCGATACATCGCGTTATGGTGTGTCTCGCGCCTCGCGCATGGTGTGCGGGTGGTGTGCGGACGCTGCGCAGGCGAAATTCCCAGCGAAACAAGAGCTTCCTCTCTAGGCTTTTCCGGCAATCCCCGACGACGTGGAGATTTCATATGCCAGGCGCCATTTATGCCGAAGGTCTGGTGAAGACCTTCGGCGACGTAAGGGCTCTGGACGGCGTCGACCTCGATGTCCCCGAGGGCACGGTGCTCGGACTTCTCGGGCCTAACGGCGCGGGCAAGACCACCGCCGTCCGATGTCTGACCACCCTGCTGCGGCCCGACAGCGGCAAAGCCGTCGTCGCCGGCCTCGACGTGCTCAAACAGCCCAACGAAGTGCGGCGTTCCATCGGCCTGTCCGGCCAGTTCGCCGCGGTCGACGAGTATCTGACCGGCCGTGAGAACCTCCAGATGGTCGGCCGGCTCTACCAGATGAAGGCCGGCGCGGCGAAGGCCCGGGCGGTCGAGCTGCTGGAGCAGTTCAACCTCACCGACGCCGCGGACCGGCCCGCGAAGACCTACTCCGGGGGCATGCGCCGCCGGCTCGACCTGGCGGCGGCGCTCGTCGTCTCCCCGCCGGTGATGTTCATGGACGAGCCGACGACCGGCCTCGACCCGCGCAACCGCCAGCAGTTGTGGGACGTCATCAAGCAACTCGTCTCCGGCGGCACGACCCTGCTGCTGACCACCCAGTACCTGGAGGAGGCCGACCACCTGGCGCACGAGATAGCGGTCGTCGACCACGGCCAGGTCATCGCCCGCGGCACCTCCGACCAGCTCAAGGCCCGCACCGGCGGCGAGCGCGTCGAGGTCGTCGTGCACGACCGCGAGCACATCTCCACCGCCGGCGAGGTGCTGCGCGGCTTCGGCAAGGGCGACACCGCCGTCGAGGAGCACACCCGCAAGCTGACCGTGCCGGTCACCGGCGGGGCCAAGCTGCTGGCCGAGATCATCCGCGAGCTGGACTCCCGCGGGATCGAGATCGACGACATCGGACTTCGCCGCCCGACCCTCGACGACGTGTTCCTGTCCCTCACGGGCCACGTGGCCGAGGCCACGGACGAGGAGAACGGCGCGAAGGGCGCCGGTGCCAAGGACCGCCGACGCGAGAAGGAGACCGTCAAGTGAGTGCCGCCACCGACAGCGCGCGGATCGAGCCGTCCGGCAACACCGTGTCCCAGTCCGTCCGGGACTCGCTGGTCATCGCCAAGCGCAACCTGATCCGCATGTCCCGGATCCCCGAGATGGTCATCTTCGGGCTCATCCAGCCGATCATGTTCGTGGTGCTGTTCACCTACGTGTTCGGCGGCTCCATGACGGTCCAGGGCACCACCGATCCCGACGTCTACAAGAACTTCCTGATGGCGGGCATCTTCGCGCAGACCGTCACCTTCGCCACCGCCAGCTCCGGCGCCGGCATCGCCGACGACATGCACAAGGGCCTCATCGACCGCTTCCGCTCACTGCCCATGGCACGCGGCGCGGTGCTCACCGGGCGCACCTTCGCCGACCTGGTGCAGACGGCGCTGACCCTGCTCGTCCTCGCCGTCGTCGCCGTGCTCGTCGGCTGGCGCGTCGGGTCGAACGGCGACACGAACGTCGGCCGGGTGCTGGCCGCCTTCGGCCTGCTGCTCCTGCTCGGGTACGCGTTCACCTGGATCGGTGCCCTGATCGGCCTGTCGGTGCGTACGCCCGAGGCGGCCACCTCCGGCGGACTGATCTGGCTGTTCCCGGTGACGTTCATCTCCAACGCGTTCGTGGACTCCGGCAAGATGACGCCGTGGCTGCGCCACATCGCGGAGTGGAACCCGTTCAGCGCGACCGTCCAGGCCTGCCGTGTGCTCTTCGCCAACCCCGGCCAGTCGACGTCCACCGCCTGGCCCATGCAGCACCCGGTCTGGGCCTCGCTGATCTACTCGGCGCTGATCATCCTCATATTCCGCACCCTGGCGGTACGCAAGTACCGCTCGGCCGCGGCGTGAGCGGCGACGACGACGGGGGGCCGGAGGACCGGCCGGAGCATGCGGAAGCCCCCGGCGCACAGGCAGGGCGCCGGGGGCTCACCGGAAGAAAGGCGGATGCGCGGGGGCTCAGCCCTTGTACGGCTCGGCCTTGAGGATCCTCACCGAGGCGATCTTGCCGTTCGGCAGCTCGTACTCCGCGTCCTCGCCGACCTTGTGCCCGATCACTCCGGAGCCCAGCGGGGACTGCGGCGAGTAGGTCTCGATCTCGGAGCTGGCGTACTCGCGCGAGGCCAGCAGGAAGGTCAGCGTGTCGTCCTCGTCACCGTCGAAGGCGATCGTGACGACCATGCCCGGCGCGACGGTACCGTCGGTGGCCTGCGGCTCGCCGACCTGCGCGGTCTCAAGGAGCTGGGTCAGCTGGCGCACACGGAGCTCCTGCTTGCCCTGCTCCTCCTTGGCCGCGTGATACCCGCCGTTCTCACGCAGGTCGCCCTCCTCGCGCGCGGCCGCGATCTTGGCGGCGATCTCCGTGCGCGCGGGACCAGTAAGGTAGGCAAGCTCGTCCTTGAGCTTGTTGTACGCCTCCTGGGTCAGCCAGGTGACGTTCTCGCTGGTCTGGGTCACAGGTGCTCCTCGTCGGTACTGGGAATACAAAGCATCGCCCTACCCAGAAGAATGTTCCCTCTTGGATGGGCGAAACCACGAGCCTAACAATCCCCGCCCCAAAGGGGGAGGACATAAGCCGTAAGAGCCGTGTCAACGCAGATCAGCACCCGCGTGTTCCGGCCCGCGCGACGCGTCAGCCGGCGTGGCAGCCCAGCAGCTCGGCCGTCGAGCCGCGCGCCGTCGTGCGCAGCGTGACCACCTTGTCGATCCGCGTGGCCCGCTGGTCGAAGCGGAAGTCCGCCCGGCCGACCTCGCTGCCGCTCGCGTCCTGCGAGCGCAGCGTGCAGTAACCGCGGGCGTCGGCGTCCTTGTGGACCTCCAGATGGATCCGCACCGCGTCGTCCGAGGACTGGAAGGTGACGACCTGCGCGCTGATCCGGTTCTGGCCGACGTAGTGGTAGCCGAAGTAGCCGACCAGGGCCAGCAGGGCCGCGCCCAGGACGGCGCCCGCGATCTTGAGCTTGCGGTCGGCACGCTCGTCCGGGGAGCGGCCGTAGCGGCCCTCGGGCGGCCTGGTGCTCGCCGTACTCATGATCGTCCTCTCGGCCGGAGCGGGAGCTGTGTCCCGCGGGGGGCTCCCGGAGCCGTACCCCGGAATTATTCGCCCCCCGATTCGGTCACTATAGAAGCCCGCGCACGACCGCCCGACCGCCACCCCGGGACGACGTACCCGCGGGGCGGCACCGTTGACTGCCCGCTTGCGCCGGGCACCGACCTGACCTTGAGGACTGAGTCTTGACTGAGCAGCTGCGACTGATGGCGGTGCACGCGCACCCCGACGACGAGTCGAGCAAGGGCGCGGCCACCATGGCCAAGTACGTGTCCGAGGGGGTGGACGTGCTGGTGGTGACCTGCACGGGCGGAGAGCGCGGCTCCATCCTCAACCCCAAGCTGCAGAGCGACAAGTTCATCGAGGAGAACATCCACGAGGTGCGCAGGAAGGAGATGGACGAGGCCCGGGAGATCCTCGGCGTCGAGCAGGACTGGCTCGGCTTCGTCGACTCCGGCCTGCCCGAGGGCGACCCGCTGCCGCCGCTGCCCGAGGGCTGCTTCGCCCTGGAGGACGTCGACAAGGCGGCCGGCGAGCTGGTGCGCCGGATCCGCTCCTTCCGCCCCCAGGTGATCACCACCTACGACGAGAACGGCGGCTACCCGCACCCCGACCACATCATGACCCACAAGATCACGATGGTGGCCTTCGAGGGCGCCGCGGACGCCGAGAAGTACCCGGTGGAGGAGTACGGCCCGGTGTACCAGCCGCTGAAGCTGTACTACAACCAGGGCTTCAACCGCCCGCGCACCGAGGCGCTGCACCAGGCCATGCTGGACCGCGGCCTGGAGTCCCCCTACGGCGAGTGGCTCAAGCGCTGGGAGAAGTCCGGCCGCGCGGAGCGCACGATCACCACGCACGTCCCCTGCGCCGACTTCTTCGAGATCCGCGACAAGGCGCTGATCGCCCACGCCACGCAGATCGACCCCGACGGCGGCTGGTTCCGGGTGCCGATGGAGGTCCAGAAGGAGGTCTGGCCCACCGAGGAGTACGAACTCGCGAAGTCCCTCGTGGACACCTCGCTCCCCGAGGACGACCTCTTTGCGGGAGTCCGGCGGCTGTGAGGGACAATGCCTGACATGAGTGCAAGCGTGAGCCTGGCAATGACGCACCTCGTCCCCCTCGCCGAGTTCGACAAGAACAAGGTCACCCCCGGCGTCCTCGGCTTCGTCGTCTTCGCCGCACTGGCCCTGGCCGTGTGGGGCCTGATGAAGTCCATGAACCGCCACATGAACAAGGTCGACTTCAAGGAGGACCCGGAGCCGGAGGCGAAGTCCGGCGCATCCGCGGCCGACCCCGAGGCCCGGCGGAGCTGACCCCGGGCGGCGGGCGGTCCCGCCCTCACCGCCTGGCCGGCACCGCCACCCCCATCACCTCCCGCGCGTGCCGGTCCGGCACCATGCCCAGCCGCCAGGCCTGCCAGCCCGCCTCCAGGCTCACGCCCCGCTCCAGCAGCAGCTGGTAGGCCCGGACGCAGTCGTCCAGCTTCCCGTCGCGCAGCGGATGGCCATCGCGGGCGAGCTGGGCCAGCTCCTCCTGGGCCACCGCCGAACCGACCTCCACACCACCGGCGGCCGCGTACGGCAGCAGAGTGCAGCGCAGGAACCGGGCCCAGTCCTCACCGCGGCGGTCGCCGTAGGAGGCGAAGAGGGCCACCGCCTCGTCGCACAGGGCGAGGGCCTGCTGGGTACGGGCGTTGCCGGCGTCCACCACCGCCAGCTCCAGGCACGTCCACGCCTCGCCGTGGGCGACGCCGATGCGCTGGAAGTCGGCGCGGGCGTCGACCAGCAGCTGCCGGGCGAAACCGGAGTTGCGCAGCGAACCCGTCCGGGCCGCCAGCTGGTCGCGGGTCACCCGCGCCGAGTGGTGCCGGGCACAGGCCAGGCCGTACACGTCGCGCATCCGGGAGAACATCGTGCGGGCACGCTCCAGCTCGCGCACCGACTGGTCCAGGTCGCCGGTCTCCTCCAGTGCCTGACCGAGGTAGTACAGCGTCCACGCCTCACCGCGCGCGTCCTCGTTGTCCCGGTGCCGCACCGCCGCCTGCCGCAGCTCGTCCACCGCCTCGGAGGCGTCGCCGGCCACCAGCCGGGCCCGGGCCAGCTGGGTCAGCGCCCACGCCTCACCACGGGCGTCACGGGTGCGGCCGTAGCGCTCCAGGGCCTGGCGCAGATCCGCCTCCGCGTGCTCCACGTCGCCCAGGCGCAGCGCCAGCTGGCCCAGCTGGAAGTGCGCCCACGCCTCGCCGTGCACCGAGCCGCCCTCCCGGTGCAGCACCAGCGAACGCGTCAGCAGGTCCAGCGCCCGGGCCAGCCGTGCCCGGTCCCGCTCCACCGCCGCCAGCGCGTGCATCGTCCAGGCACGGTCGGTCGCCAGCTCCGGCACCGACTGCAGCTGGAGCGCCTCACCCAGCCGGGCCGCCGCCTCCGGCAGGTTGCCCTGGTGGTGCAGCGTGATGCCGAGCGAGGTCAGCGCGCGGGCCGCCCCCGCGTCGTGGTGGGCCTCCCGGTAGAGGTCGACGACCGAGGCCAGCGTCGTACGCGCCTTGTCCAGCTCACCGAGCTGACGGGCCGCGATACCGGTACGCCACTGCACCGACCGGACCAGCAGCCCCTGGTCCACGGCCTGTGTCAGCTCGCTGATCTCACCCAGGCGGTACAGGTCGCCGCGCAGCAGGCAGTAGTCGCACAGGGCGCCGAGCAGGTTCAGCACGGCCGCCTGGTTCACGCCCTCCGTGTGCCTGAGGGCCGCCGTGATGAAGCTCGACTCGTCGTCCAGCCAGCGCAGCGCCTCGTCCAGCGAGGTGAAGCCGTGCGGGCTGAACCGGTCCGAGCGGGTCGACATGTTGCCGTCGACCAGGCGCAGCACCGAGTCGGCCAGCTCGGCGTAGTTCACGATCAGCCGCTCCTGTGCCGCCGTCCGCTCGGCCGGGTCCTCCTCGTCCAGGAGGCGGGCGTGCGCGAAGGCCCGTACCAGGTCGTGCAGCCGGTAGCGGTTGCCCCGCACATGGTCGGCCAGACCCGCCCGGGCGAGGGCCGTCAGGTGCCGGGTCGCCTCCGTCTCGTCCGTGGCCAGCAGCGCGGCCGCCGCCGCGGCACCCAGCGAGGTCCGCCCGGCCAGGGCGAGCCGGCGCAGCAGCCGGCGGGTCTGCTCCGCCTGGTCGGTGTAGCGCAGCCACAGCGCCCGTTCCACCGGCCCCACCGGACCGTACGCGTCGAGGTCGGTGGCCAGCCGGCGGGGCGAGCGCGGGCCGAGGGCGGAGCCCGCGACGCGCAGCGCCAGCGGCAGCCCGCCGCACAACTGCCTGATCCGGTCGGTGGACTCGCCGTCGTACGGTTCTGAGGTGTCCTGCGCGGCTGCGCCCAGCAGTTCCTCCGCACCCGCCTCGTCCAGGGCCTCCACCGGCAGCTGGTGCACCCATGCCGACAGGTCGGCGGGCAGCTCCAGGGGCTCCCGGGCGGTGACCAGGACCAGGCTGTCGGAGCGCTCGGGGACCAGGGCGCGCACCTGCCCGGCGTCCGAGGCGTCGTCCAGCACGATCGTGACCGGCAGGCCCGTCAGGTGCTGGTGGTACAGCTCGCCCAGCCGCTTGAGCTGCTGGGCGGGGGAGGAACGCTCGCGGAACAGCAGCTGCTCGCGGGGCGCGCCGAGCCGGTTCAGCAGGTGCAGCAGCGCGTCGCGGGTCGGCAGCGGCGGCTCCTCGGGGCTGTCGCCGCGCAGGTCCACGACGACCGCGCCCCGGAACTGGTCCTTCAGATCGTGGGCCGCGCGCACCGCGAGGGTGCTGCGGCCGGAACCGGGCGCCCCGTGCAGCACGACGACCGTCGGCCGGGTCCGCGTGCTCGCCCGGGCGGCCTGCACCCACTGCCGGATCCGCGCCATCTCCTGCCGGCGTCCCGCGAACACCCCGTCCGGTTCGGGAAGCTGCCGGAACGACTGCTCCAGCAGACTGCGTCGGCGGGCCGCCGCGCTCTTGTCCGTGCCGCGCAGCGAGGGCACCGTCTTCTTCCCGGCGGCGGACGCGCTCAGTACCCGCTGCTGGTCGAGGAAGGGACGGATCCCGCGCACCTCCAGCGCGGTGAGCCACTGCAGCCGCAGCTGCTCCGGCCCGCCCGGCTGACCGGCCGCGCCCGCCCGGTGGTGCGCGGCGGGCAGATGGGCGGCGGTCACCTTCACCACCGTGGCGGCGGCGCCCACCGCCCCCGCGG
>NZ_POTZ01000669.1 GCF_003236365.1 Streptomyces sp. NTH33 | reverse complement strand
CCGTCGGCACGCGTGATGTCCACGAGGGCGCCGGGCGTGAGCTGGCCCAGCCCGGCGAACACCGCGGGACCGGTCTTGGTGTCGAGGTGGCCCGCGACGATCGCCGCTCCGCGCTCGCCCGGTGACGGGTCGAGCGGGATCTGCCGGTGATCAGCCGTTGGATGAACGACCCCGCCGTCGCGGAGTTCTGGCAACTCGCGGGAGACCAGAGCGTGACCGAGGACCATCTGCTCGCACAACTCGACGGCGACGGACGCAGCGTTCCCTGCGTCGGCCTGCTGGAGGGCAGGCCGATGAGCTACTGGGAGATCTACCGGGCCGATCTCGATCCGCTGGCCCGCCACTACCCGGCCCGGCCGCACGACACCGGTGTCCACCTCCTGATCGGCAGTGTCGCCGACCGCGGGCGAGGGCTCGGCAGTACCCTGCTCAGGGCCGTGGCCGACCTGGTGCTCGACAAGCGCCTCACCTGTGCCCGCGTCGTGGCGGAGCCCGACCTTCGCAACGCGCCCTCCGTGGCCGCCTTCCTCAGCGCCGGTTTCCGGTTCGCCGCCGAGGTCGACCTGCCCGCCAAGCGGGCCGCCCTCATGATCCGGGACCGGTCCTCGCGTGACGCGCTGTGAGGACGGACCGAGAGGTGACCGAGCCCGGGATCCGCGCCTTGACCACACGTCTGTCAGTGCCGAGCCGTAGGGTGGTCGCGCTATGACGAAGCCCTCCCTCCCCGAACTCCTGCATGCCGCCGTCACCGCCGTCGGCGGTACGGAGCGCCCCGGCCAGGTGACCATGGCCCAAGCCGTCGCGGACGCGATCGACGACGGCTCGCACCTGCTGGTCCAGGCCGGCACCGGCACCGGAAAGTCCCTCGGCTATCTCGTGCCCGCGCTCGCCCACGGGGAGAGAGTGGTGGTGGCCACCGCCACCCTCGCCCTGCAGCGCCAGCTCGTGGAGCGCGACCTGCCGCGCACGGTCGACGCCCTGCATCCGCTGCTGCGCCGCCGCCCGGAGTTCGCGATGCTCAAGGGCCGTTCGAACTACCTGTGCCTGCACCGCCTGCACGAGGGCATGCCGCAGGACGAGGAGGAGGGGCTCTTCGACCAGTTCGAGGCGGCCGCCCCCACCAGCAAGCTGGGCCAGGACCTGCTGCGGCTGCGCGACTGGGCCGACGAGACCGAGTCCGGCGACCGCGACGACCTCACACCCGGCGTGTCCGACCGGGCCTGGGCGCAGGTGTCGGTCTCGTCCCGGGAGTGCCTGGGCGCCTCGAAGTGCCCCTACGGCGCCGAGTGCTTCGCCGAGATGGCCCGTGAACACGCCAAGCTCTCCGAGGTCGTCGTCACCAACCACGCGCTCCTCGCGATCGACGCCATCGAGGGCGCGCCGGTCCTCCCGCAGCACGAGGTGCTCATCGTCGACGAGGCCCACGAGCTGGTCTCCCGGGTGACGGGCGTGGCCACCGGCGAACTCACGCCCGGCCAGGTCAACCGCGCGGTGCGCCGGGCCGCGAAGCTGGTCGACGAGAAGACCGCCGACCAGTTGCAGACCGCCGCCGAGGGCTTCGAGCGGCTGATGGAGCTCGCCCTGCCCGGCCGGCTGGAGGAGATCCCCGAGGACCTCGGCTACGCGCTGCTGGCGCTGCGGGACGCCTCCCGCAACGTCATCTCGGCGCTCGGCGCGACCCGCGACAAGTCCGTCCAGGACGAGGACGCCGTCCGCAAACAGGCGCTGGCCTCCGTGGAGAACGTGCACGACGTGGCCGAGCGCATCAGCAACGGCTCCGAGTGGGACGTCGTCTGGTACGAGCGCCACGACCCCCGCGGCGGAGCCGCATATCGACACAGCGGTGCCTCCCTGCGCGTCGCCCCCATGTCCGTGTCGGGCCTGCTGCGCGAGAAGCTCTTCGCGGACCGGTCCGTCGTCCTGGCCTCCGCGACCCTCAAGCTCGGCGGCGACTTCAACGGGGTCGGCGCCTCCCTCGGCCTGGCCCCGGAGGGCACGGAGGGCGACGACGCACCGCAGTGGAAGGGCCTCGACGTCGGCTCCCCGTTCGACTACCGCAAGCAGGGCATCCTGTACGTCGCCAAGCACCTGGCGCGCCCCGCCCGGGACGGTGACCGGGGGGACATGCTGGACGAGCTGACGGAGCTCATCCAGGCGGCGGGCGGGCGCACGCTCGGCCTGTTCTCCTCGATGCGGGCCGCCCAGCTCGCCGCGGAGGAGGTGCGCACCCGGATCCCCGAGTTCCCGATCCTGCTCCAGGGCGAGGAGACGCTGGGCGAGCTGATCAAGAACTTCGCGGCGGACCCGCGGACCTGTCTGTTCGGCACGCTGTCCCTCTGGCAGGGCGTCGACGTCCCCGGGCCCAGCTGCCAGCTGGTCGTCATGGACAAGATCCCGTTTCCGCGCCCGGACGATCCGCTGATGAGCGCGCGTCAGAAGGCCGTCGAGGACGCCGGCGGCAACGGATTCATGGCGGTGGCCGCCACCCATGCGGCGCTCCTGATGGCCCAGGGCGCCGGGCGTCTCGTACGGGCCTCGGGGGACCGGGGCGTGGTCGCCGTGCTGGACCCGCGCCTGGCGACGGCCCGGTACGGCGGCTATCTGAAGGCGTCGCTGCCCGACTTCTGGTACACCACGGACCGCAACCAGGTGCGCAAGTCGCTGGCTGCCATCGACGCGGCGGCCGGACAGGCCGAGGACGAGTGAGCGTGGGGGCCCGACCCGGCACCGGGTCGGGCCCCCACGCTCGGCCGGGCCGAGCCTTCCCGCCATCAGGGTGCGGCCGCACAGCACAGGGCCCCGGAACCGGCGCAGGGGTCCCGGGGCCCTGTGCTGTGCGGCGG
>NZ_POTZ01000668.1 GCF_003236365.1 Streptomyces sp. NTH33 | reverse complement strand
CACCCGGAGGTGCACGGCACACGGACCGGACCCCGCCGGACCGAAAGGTGAGACGGAGCTGACCACGATATGACCGACGGGTAGGGTCTGGTGACGTGCCGAAGCCCCTCAGTCTCCCCTTCGACCCCATCGCCCGCGCCGACGAACTCTGGAAGCAGCGCTGGGGAAACGTGCCCTCCATGGCCGCGATCACCTCGATCATGCGGGCCCACCAGATCCTGCTGGCCGAGGTCGACGCGGTGGTCAAGCCGTACGGGCTGACGTTCGCGCGTTACGAGGCCCTGGTGCTGCTCACCTTCTCCAAGGCCGGCGAGCTGCCGATGTCGAAGATCGGCGAGCGGCTCATGGTGCACCCCACGTCCGTGACGAACACAGTGGACCGCCTGGTCAGGTCGGGCCTGGTGGCCAGGCGTCCCAACCCCAACGACGGGCGCGGCACGCTCGCCGTCATCACCGACAAGGGCCGCGAGGTGGTCGAGTCGGCCACCCGCGACCTGATGGCGATGGACTTCGGACTCGGGGCCTACGACGCCGAGGAGTGCGCGGAGATCTTCGCGATGCTGCGCCCGCTGCGGATCGCCGCGCACGACTTCGAGGAGGACTGACGCGAGGGGCGAGGAGCGAGGGACGACCCGGGGCAGGATCTCCCGGAACGGGCGGTTACGCTCGTCTCCATGAAACGAAGCGTGCTGACCCGCTACCGCGTCATGGCCTACGTCACCGGTGTGCTGCTGGTCCTGCTGGTTCTCGGCATGATCGGCAAGTACGTGCTCGACATGAACGGCGCGGCGGACTTCACGCGCCTGGTGGGCATCGCGCACGGCTGGCTGTACGTCATCTACCTCGTCTTCGCCTTCGACCTGGGCTCCAAGGCGAAGTGGCCGGTCGCCAAGCAGCTGTGGGTCCTGCTGGCCGGCACGATTCCCACGGCCGCTTTCGTTGTCGAGCGCAAGGTCACCCACGAGCTGGAGTCCAGGCTCGCGCAGGACGAGGCCCCCGCGGTCGCCAAGGCGTAACCGGACCGCTGTACGAACGCCGTACGGCGGTCTGCCATCGACGTTTACTAGGGCGTCCTAGTAAATTCGAGGGTATGGACGCTGACGCCATCGAGGAGGGCCGCCACCGCTGGCAGGCCCGGTACGACGCCGCACGCAAGCGCGACGCGGACTTCAGCACGCTCTCCGGCGACCCCGTGGAGCCGGTGTACGGACCCCGGCCCGGGGACAGGTACGAGGGCTTCGAGCGGATCGGCTGGCCCGGGGAGTACCCCTTCACCCGCGGGCTGTACCCGACCGGCTACCGGGGCCGCGCCTGGACGATCCGGCAGTTCGCCGGGTTCGGCAACGCCGAGCAGACCAACGAGCGCTACAAGATGATCCTCGGCAACGGCGGAGGCGGGCTCTCGGTCGCCTTCGACATGCCGACGCTCATGGGCCGCGACTCCGACGACCCGCGCTCCCTGGGCGAGGTCGGCCACTGCGGAGTGGCGATCGACTCGGCCGCCGACATGGAGGTCCTGTTCAAGGACATCCCGCTCGGCGACGTCACCACCTCCATGACGATCAGCGGGCCGGCGGTCCCCGTCTTCTGCATGTACCTGGTCGCCGCCGAGCGCCAGGGCGTGGACACCTCCGTCCTCAACGGCACACTCCAGACGGACATCTTCAAGGAGTACATCGCTCAGAAGGAGTGGCTCTTCGAGCCCGAGCCGCACCTGCGCCTCATCGGCGACCTGATGGAGTACTGCGCCTCCCGCATCCCCGCCTACAAGCCGCTGTCGGTCTCCGGCTACCACATCCGCGAGGCGGGGGCGACGGCCGCGCAGGAGCTGGCGTACACGCTGGCGGACGGCTTCGGGTACGTCGAGCTGGGGCTGAGTCGGGGCCTGGACGTCGACGTCTTCGCGCCGGGCCTGTCCTTCTTCTTCGACGCGCACGTCGACTTCTTCGAGGAGATCGCCAAGTTCCGCGCCGCGCGCCGCATCTGGGCGCGGTGGATGCGGGACGTGTACGGCGCGAAGTCCGAGAAGGCGCAGTGGCTGCGCTTCCACACGCAGACCGCGGGCGTCTCGCTGACCGCCCAGCAGCCGTACAACAACGTCGTCCGTACGGCCGTGGAGGCGCTCGCGGCGGTGCTCGGCGGCACCAACTCGCTGCACACCAACGCGCTCGACGAGACCCTCGCGCTGCCCAGCGAGCAGGCCGCGGAGATCGCGCTGCGCACCCAGCAGGTGCTGATGGAGGAGACCGGTGTCGCCAACGTCGCCGACCCGCTGGGCGGTTCGTGGTACGTCGAGCAGCTCACGGACCGGATCGAGGCGGACGCGGAGAAGATCTTCGAGCAGATCAAGGAGCGGGGGCTGCGGGCGCACCCCGACAGGCAGCACCCGATCGGGCCGATCACGTCCGGGATCCTGCGGGGGATCGAGGACGGGTGGTTCACCGGGGAGATCGCGGAGTCGGCGTTCCGGTACCAGCGGGCGCTGGAGAAGGGCGACAAGAAGGTCGTCGGGGTGAACGTCCACACGGGCTCCGTGACCGGTGACCTGGAGATCCTGCGGGTGAGCCACGAGGTGGAGCGGGAGCAGGTCCGGGTGCTCGCTGAGCGGAAGACCGGGCGGGACGAGGCCGCTGTGCGCTCCGCGCTGGACGGGATGCTGAGTGCTGCGCGCTCCGGAGCGAACATGATCGAGCCGATGCTGGACGCCGTCCGCGCCGAGGCCACGCTGGGCGAGATCTGCGACGCGCTGCGGGAGGAGTGGGGGGTGTACACCGAGCCCGCGGGGTTCTAGTGATCGGAGTAGGGGTCGGCGCGGGTTTTCCCTCGCCCCCGCCGCCCCTACC
>NZ_POTZ01000667.1 GCF_003236365.1 Streptomyces sp. NTH33 | reverse complement strand
GTATAAGAGACAGGAGGCTATGGCGGTCGGCGTGGGTCGTGGTGGGCGCCGCATCCGGCCGAGAGAAGCGCTTGGGAGGCGGCCGGGGACTGGCTGGGCTGCTGGGCGATCGGCAGGTGATGGGGCAGCCGGTGATAGCCCCCGCACGGTCCGGGAACAGGGATGAAACTCGCCGCCTGCAGGACGCCGGCTTCCTGTTCGTCGCCGCCGATGGCGACGACGAGACCGGTCCGGGTGTTCCGGGTGATGGTGATGTAGTCCATCGCCAGGAATTCGGGCTCGCTGTCGCGGAGCTTCAGCGGCCTCTCCCGGTCGAGGCCCTGGTGGCAGCCGGGGCCGGTATGGGCGTCGGCGGGGTGGCGGTGGGCGCGATCCGGCCTGAGGGGTGCTGGAGCGCGACGGCGATGCCGTGCGCGTCGAGCTGCGGTCCGATCGCCCGCACGGCGCGTGCCTGGGCGGTGGTGTCGTCGCCGCTGAGGCGGTAGGTGCCGCTGTCGTCGCGGACGAACCCGTTGGCGGCCAGGACTTCGGCGGCCGTGTCGCTGACAGGGGCGGCGGCGAGGCTGCCGTCCGGCTGCCAGGTCAGGACGACCCGGTCCGGCTGGGACGGCTGGATGTCTGCCGCGTTGCAGCGGGCCTGGGCGAGGGCCGTGTCGAAGCGGGCCAGGAGGTCGCCGGCGACCAGCTCCGCGCTGTGGAACGGGTCGTCGGTCAGGGCGATCCCGTCCGGTTCGCGCAGGCCCCGGAACGCCTCTGCGGGGAGGCCGCTGGGGGCGACGGCGGCGATGAGGAACCCGCCGTGCTCGGGCCGGTGGAGGACGACGAGCTGCGCACCGTCCTGGCGGGTGAGGACCGCCGCCTGCTGGAGCGGATGCTCGGCGAGGGCCTGGGCTACGAGGTCCATGTCCCAGATGCGGTCGGTGAGTTCGGCGAGGTCGTCCTTGTCCCCAACCGGGTGGTGACGGCTGGTCCAGCCATCGGGCAGCTCACCGGCGAGGACATCGGCGAAAGTGGCGAGGCGCTCGGAGTCGTGGTCGTGCATGTCTTCCTTGATCAGGTGGGCGGTGTCAGCGGCGCGGCCCGGGAGTGATGTGTGGCGGCGATGCCGGCACAGCGCGCGGAAGGGGCGGGCAGGCGTACACGGCGGGGCGTTCACGCTCGGTGGCGGGGACTTCTTCAGCGCAGGTGCTGCGGCCGGGGTGTGCGGCGTGCCGGTCGGCGAGGTTGTTCCGGGTGTGGATGAGGTCGGTGTGGATGACGTGCAGGCGCTCGTCAGCGAGGTAGCGCAGGCGACGGGCGACATGCGGGTCGGCCGTGTCGTCCATGCCGTCGTGGAAGTCCGCAGTGGCCTGGAGGATCTCGTCGACCGCGGCGAGGATCCCGTCGTGGGAGGCGGTCAGCTCGGTGAGGACCTCGGCCACCTCGTCGGTGGTGGTGGCCTCGCGGATGCGCTCGGCGAGCTGCGCGACCTGGGCGCCCAGGAGCAGATAGCGAGGCGGGCGCCACTCGGTGCTGAAGCCCTCGTCGCAGTCGACGTGGTGGCCGACGGCCCGCAGCCGGGCTACGGCTTCGGTGGCGAGGCGGGTCTCCTCGTCCACCGTGAGGTCGGTGGGCGCGCGGTGATAGGTCTCGCGGAGCCGGACGACGGGGACGAACCCCGCGCGCTGCAGGATGCCGTGGGCCTCGGGGTCGCCGCCGCGGGCGAGAACCTCGTCGGAACGCGGGTCGCGGCGGATGGTCAGGACGCGGCCAGGGCGGCGGACAGGGAGAGTCACCGGCCGCCTCGCGCGTCGGCGATGTGCACGAGCTGGCCGAGGGCTGTGGTCGTGTACCAGCCACAGTCGATCAACGCGTCCTGCCCCGCGTACTTCGGCAGGAGGTGGTCCTCCATGGCGCGCAGGTAGATCAGGCAGTCCGGGCAGCGGCGGGAGAGGTGCACGAGGTAGCGCGGGTGGCCGGTGACGTACGTCTGCGCGCCCCCGGTGGCGTCGCGCAGCCGCCACCCGTCCTCGTCGGTCGGCGTGTGCCAGGAGGGCGCGACGACACGCATGGCGTCTCCCCACAGCTCTTCGCCAGCTACTCCTTTGAGGACGACGACCTGGTCTCCGGCCGCAAAGTGGGCGTGGGTGACGTCCCGGGCAGGGGTGAGCGGGTCAGGTGTCGGCGCGAAGGCCGGAGTGGTCGGGGGCAGGCAGGGCTCGGTCACGGAAGGTCCTATCCACGCAGGTCGGGTGGCGGCGGGAGGACCAATGGTCCGGAGGATCGCCGGTTTGGCCAACCGGCGATCCTCGGCTATATTCCGGGCCGTTTTTACCGGTAGGGGTTCTCGGTTCCGCGGTCCGATTCCGTGGCGGCGTCGAGGAGTTCGAGCAGGTCAACGCCTTCCGCGTCGCGCTGGTCGATCCACCATCCGGCCCTGGTGATCGCGCGGGCCTTCTCCTCCAGCTCCGCCCAGTCGGCCTCGTCCCAGGTGCCCTCGACAACCAGCGCGGTGTGCGCGGCGATCATCAACTGGTGGCGGGAGCGCTCACCCCAGTCGAGGGCCTTCTCGGGACCTTCCAGCGGCGGCATGTCGAAGCGCTCGGCCCACTCGGCGGCGGCCTGCTGTTCCTCGGCCCGCTTGGCGGCGAGCCACTGCTCCTTGGCTTCGGTGTCGGCGTCGCGGGCGGCCTTCCAGCAGTCGGTGCAGTCCTTGGCCGCGAGCCAACGGGCGAATCCGGCCCGTTTGTCGGCGGGGCGGTTGGACAGGTCGTGGACGACCTCGTGGCCGCAGTCGTGCGTGATGGTCCACTGCGTGCGGACAGCCATGAAGAGATCTCCTAGGTTCGGGGGTGCGACGGGCGG
>NZ_POTZ01000666.1 GCF_003236365.1 Streptomyces sp. NTH33 | reverse complement strand
GGGCGAGGGCCGCGGGCAGCCGGGGCGGGGCCGTGGCGGGTGCCGCCGGCTGGACCGTCATGGTCGTCCTGCTCACCGCCGGCCGTCCGGAAGGGGACTTCATGTTCGCGGCCGGTGGCGGCTCCTATATCTTTCTGCTCGGCGGCATGGCTCTCGCCGTGATCTGCGCCACCATGGGGCGCGGACGGCAACCCGACGGCGACGACGCCCGACTTGGCAAGTGACGTACCACTTCTTCCTGTACTGCCCGTGCGGGCCCGGTGTGGGTTTCCCCGGCGGTCCCGGGAAACGGGCCGGATGTGGCCAGTATGGTGGTGCGCGCCGCCGAGCCGCTCGCAGTGACGCCGTGACGGGCGGCGGAGCCAACCAGGAGAACCTGCCTTGAGTCGTGAAACTGACACTCCGTCCTCCGGGCCCAACGGGCGCGGCGGACCCGCCTACCCCTCGGGGACCCCGCCGTACGGCATCCCGGCGGTGTCCGACGGCCGCGCGGACGCGGGTCGTTCGGCCGTGCAGCCGGAAGAACGCAAGACCGAGACCACACTGACGACCCGGGTCCGGATCAACATCCCCGGGTCCAGGCCGATTCCGCCGGTGGTCGTGCGCAAGCCCGTCTCCTCGGGCGGCTCCGAGAACTCCGAGAGCGAGGCCGAGGACACCGCCGGGGCGGTCACCGGCGGCGAGGCGCAGCAGCAGCCGGCGCCCGCCCCGGCGGCCAAGGCGCCCGCGGAGCCGGCCGCCGGACCCGCGGCGCCGGCCGGGGAGAAGCCGACCAGCGACTGGTTCGCGCCCCGCAAGCCCCAGGCGAACAAGGGAGGTCAGGGCGGCGGCTCCACCAACGGCGCCGGACCGGCCGGTGGTTCGCCCGCGGCGGGCGGGCCCGGCACGGGTTCCTCCGGTACGGGGGCCGGCTCCCCGGGCGCGGGCTCTTCCGGCGCCCGCCCCGGCGGTGCGGCCGGCTCCGTGGGCGTGCCCGGCGCGGCGAACGGCTCCCGGCCCGGGGGCGCCCCCGGCCCCGGCTCCGCCCAGGGCACCGGGCTGCCCGGCGTCACCGGCGGCCCCGTCGCCCCCGGCCACGGCGGCGGCACCGGCTCCTTCGACGTGACCGAGGCGCTGGCGGCGGGCCCGCGGCCCGGCGGCCCCCGCCCCGGTTCCGGCGGTGGCGAGCCGCGCCGCGACGACCTGCCGTACTTCTCCGAGAACGGCGGCGGCCAGAACGGGCAGGCCGGGCAGGCCGGGCAGGGCGGTTACGGCGGTCAGGGCGGCCCGAGCGGTCCCAGCGGCTTCAACGGGGCCGGCGGACCCGGTGGATCCGGTGGGCCGGGCGGTCCGCAGGGACCCGCGGGCCCGACCGGCGGCCCGGTCACCGGTGACGGCCCGCTGCGGCCGAACGCCGGCGGCGCCCCCGGCGCGCCCACCGCACACCCCGGTGGCGGCCTGAGCGACGACACCGCGGTCCTCACCCCGCAGAAACCCGCGCCGAAGCCCGGCACGCCGGGTTACGGCGCCCGGCCGGGCAACGTCTCCGGTCACACCGTCACCAGCGGCATGCCCGTCATCGCGCCCAGCGGAGGCGAGCCGTTCGGCCCGGCCGCCGGTGGCGGCGGACCGATGGCGCACACCCCGCCGGGGATGCCCGGGCCGGCCCCGAAGAGCGCCGCCCCGTCCGGCGCCGGCGCGTCCAAGGCCGCCAAGAAGAAGGGCCGCGGCAAGCTGCCCCTGCTCGTCGGCGGGGTGGTCCTCGTGGCCGGTGTCGCCTACGGCGCCGGGCTGCTGATGAACCGTTCCGACGTACCCAAGGGCACCACCGTGCTCGGCGTCGACATCGGCGGCGGCACCCGCGACGACGCGGTGAAGAAGCTCGACGACGTCTTCGGCAAGCGGGTGAACCAGCCGCTGAAGCTGTCGGTCGAGGGCAGGACGATCACCCTCAAGCCGGACCAGGCCGGGCTCCAGTTCGACACCCAGGCCACGGCCAGCGCGGCGGCGACGAGCGACTACAACCCCGTCTCCGTGATCGGCTCCCTGTTCGGCAACCACCGCGAGGTCGAGCCGCGGATGCCGGTCGACGAGGAGAAGCTGCAGGTTGCCCTGCAGAACACCTCGGGCGGCGTCGGCTCGGTGACCGAGGGCGGCATCAAGTTCGAGTCCGGCAAGGCCGTCGCCGTCTACGGCAAGCCGGGCAAGGGCATCGACGTGGCCCGTTCGGCCGGGGCGGTCCAGGAGGCGTACCGCACCCAGGTGGAGACGGGCTCGGCCCTGCCGGTCCGGCTGCCCACCACCACCCGGCAGCCGACGATCTCCAACGCCGAGGTCGACCGGATGATGAAGGAGTTCGCGGAGCCCGCGATGTCCGGCAATGTGACGGTCATGACGGACCCGGCGCACTCGGTGCCGTTCAGCCCGCAGAACTCCCTGTGGAAGTTCCTCAGGGTGAAGGCCGTGAACGGCAAGCTCGTCGACAACCCCGACCTGAAGGCGCTCAAGGAGCTCTACGGGCAGACCTTCGACGGCGTGCTGATCACCCGGGGCACCGGGAAGAAGACCGCCGTCACTCCCCAGGACGTGTACGTCGCCCTGCGCCAGGCCCTGCTGAGCAAGACCGACCGGGTGGGCGTCATCGACACCGACCCCAGCTAGGCGCCTGGGCGCCAGGTGCTTCACCGCCGCGAGAGGGCACCCGGTCCGCACGGACGGGGTGCCCTCTCGCCGTGTCACCCCCTTCGCCCTCGCCGCCGCCGGTGTCAGTTCAGCATCGCCCGCGCGGAGCGCGCCTGTCCCCGCACCCGCTCAGCCCCGGCCTCGTCCACCGCGGCCACGACATCGGCGTACGCGTCGAGTTCCGC
>NZ_POTZ01000665.1 GCF_003236365.1 Streptomyces sp. NTH33 | reverse complement strand
AGATGTGTATAAGAGGCCGCCTCCGCCCAGCAGGCCAGGGCCGGCCACGCCGACAACCTCGACGGCTGGATCAAGCAGTCCCTGAAAATCATGAAGGCCAAGGGCATCCCCGGCAGCTACGACGGCCTCAAGCGCAACATCATGCGCGAGTCCGGCGGCAACCCCCACGCCCAGAACAACTGGG
The DNA here is from genome assembly GCF_003236365.1 of Streptomyces sp. NTH33. GTDB lineage: Bacteria > Actinomycetota > Actinomycetes > Streptomycetales > Streptomycetaceae > Streptomyces. The sequence goes on along the minus strand of NZ_POTZ01000665.1, from coordinate 2,617 downwards.
ACGTCAACGCCAAGAAGGGCACCCCCTCCAAGGGCCTCCTCCAGGTCATCGACCCCACCTTCAAGGCCTACCACGTCCCCGGCACCGTCCACAGCGTCACCGACCCGGTCGCCAACATCACCGCCGCCGCCAACTACGCCGCCCACCGCTACGGCTCCATCGACAACGTCCACTCCGCCTACTGACCCGGCACACTCCGGCACAGCGGAGCCGGTGTCGGCAGCGACGACCGCTGCCGGCACCGGCCCTCTTCGTCTTCCGACCGGGCGGCATCCGGCGGTCACGAAGTCCGGTACACCTCCACTTCACTGAACTGGCCCGCAGGCCAGCCGGTGTTGGCGCTCACCGTCAGCCGCAGCCAGCGCAGGCTGGTGCCGCTCGGCAGGGACACGGTGGCCGTGTTGCCGGTCGCCGGGTCGAAGCGGTAGCCCTGGGAGCCGGACACGGTCGAGTACGCCGAGCCGTCGGTGCTGCCCTGCACGGTGATGGTCTGGGTGCGCGCGCCCCAGGCCGGCGACGGCGGCAGCTTCAGCACCAGCCGGCGGACGGGCTCGCTCGACCCGAGGTCGACCGTCCAGGACTGCGGGAAGGCGTTGTTGGCCGACTCCCAGTAGGTGTTCGCGTCGCCGTCGACCGCCTTGCCCGGCGTGTAGACGTCCTGGGAGCCGGTGGCGGTGGCCGGGCGGCCCCCCGCGAGATTGCGGTTCGGATCGGGGTCGGGGTTGCCCTGGCCGGGCTGCGGCCAGGCCGAGCAGTCCGACCAGGTGGTGTTCCAGCCGGTGTTGCCGCCGCCGTCGGTGAGCGTGAAGGCACCGGAGCCGGAAGGATAGGGGCAGTTGTAGACGCCCGCCGCGCCCACGCCGGTGGCGGTGACGCCCCGGAAGGTGGCCGCGCCCTGCGCCTCGGCCTGCACGACGACCGTACCGGTGTTCCTGACGGTCGCGCCGTTCACGGTGACGCCCTTGACCGGGTACCCGTGTCCGCCGCCCGACACGAACTCGAAGGCGCTGTACGGGCTGTCGGTGATCGTGGTGTTGGTGATGTCGACGGTGGCGTTGACGGCGCTGTCGTAGGAGTCCACGCGCAGCGCGCCCATCGGGTGGTTCCAGTTGGGGTTCATGGCGCCCGCGCGCACCAGTGTGTTGCCGTCGACCGTGATCGTGCCGGCCAGCGGGAAGAACGGGTCGAGGAACTTCTGGTTGGAGATCGCGATGCCGCTGCCCAGGGCGTTGGTGTCGGAGATCAGGTTGTTCCTCACCGTGATGTCCGTGCCGCCGTAGATCGCGATGCCGTTGGCCAGGTTGGGCTGGGAGATGGTGTTGTTCTCGAAGCTGCTGTTGGTGTCCGGGCCGTACAGCGACCACATGGCGAGCGAGTCGTCGCCCTGGTTGCGCAGGAAGTTGTTGCGGACCTTCACTCCCTTGGCGGTGCCGTTGAGGTTGAGGCCGTCGGCGGTGGTGTCGAGGATGCGGTTGTTCTCGACGACGAGGTTGTCGTTGTCGCCGGTCAGCCACAGGCCGACCTTGAGGTGCTGGAGCCACATGCCGGAGACGGAGGAGTCCGGTCCCAGTGAGCCGTTGACGAAGTTGTCGGGGCTGGAGTCGACGCGCTCGGTGACCTCGCCGATGACCGCGAAGTCCTTGATGTGGACGCCTCCGGAGGAGTTCGACTGGTCGATGAACCGTGAGGTGTGCACGACCGAGTACCAGCTGCCGGCGCCCTGGAGGGTGACGTTCTGCACGCCGTTCAGCGAAGACGTCAGCCTGTAGTCGCCCGGCGGGATCCACACCACTCCGCCCCGCGCGGCGGCGATGGCGTCCCGGAAGGCCTGGGTGGAGTCGCCCTGGCCGCTGGGGTCGGCGCCCTTGGAGGTGACGGAGACCGATCCGGCGGGCTGGCCCGCGGCCGCCGGGACCTGCTCGAAGTCGGCCACGTCGACGGTGACCTGGACGTTCGCGGCCTCGACGGCGACCTTGTCACCCGGCTGGAGGTCCCGGCCGAGCAGCAGCCGGGTGTTGTCGTAGAAGTGGTGGGTCTTGGCCCCCGCGATCCAGTTGGTGTCGATGTAGGAGTACTTGGAGGTGACGGCAAGCGTCTTGGTCAGCTTGGTGCCGTTGACGTACACGTTCAGCGTGCCGGACTGGCCGTCGGGGACGCTGTAGGAGACGTTCACGGCGTTGGCGGCGCGCGGCACGGTGAACTCCACGCGCTGCCCCGTGTTCAGCCGGACGGCCTGGCGTCCGGAGGCCTCGGAGGCGAGGGTGCCCTGGGTGTGGTCGGGTCCGATCCTGGTGCCGTTGGTGGTGGCGGACTCGGCTTCGACCGAGGTGAGGGGGAGGGTGGCGCCCGCCGCCGCGTGGGCGGCGGGCGCGCCGAGGGTGACGAGCGTGCCGGCCGCGAGGGCGACGGTGGCACCCATGGCCGGCAGGCGGCGTACGGATCTGGTCTTGCTGTTGCCGTGCATGTGCTGATCCCTTCGTGGTGGGGGGCGTGCGGGACAGCGCGGTGCGGTGCGGCGGTCCCGGCTGCGCGGGCTCAGGCGCGCAGCCAGGCCGCCGTGTCCTGCGGGAGGCGGCCGGTGTCGTCCAGCGGGCCGCTGCTCAGCAGGAGTCCGGAG
>NZ_POTZ01000664.1 GCF_003236365.1 Streptomyces sp. NTH33 | reverse complement strand
CGTCTGGGGGCGGGGGTTCGGCGATAGGCGTGCCGTAGTAGTGGCGGCGGGCAGCCTCGATGTCGGCGGTGACGGAGTAGTCGGCCGTCCGCAGGGCCTGGTGCAGGGCGGCGGGAAGGTGAGGGCGGTGGCAGACCAGGGTCAGGTGGATACCGGTGCGGGCCTGTAGCTGCAGAAGGCGCATCGTGCGGCGGGCGGTGAGGCGGTGAGCGCGCAGGACGGTCAGCCGGGTGACGGGCAGGGCGGTCAGCCAGGCAGTGGCGGCTTCCCAGGCGGGCTGGCGGCCGCCGGGAAAGCGGCCCGGGAGCAGGGGCGGTTTGCCCAGGGCGACGAGAAGGTCGTGGGCGAGGCCGGTTTCGCTGGTGGTGCCCGGGCCGGGGTGCAGGGTGATCCGGCCGGACGGCGGATGGTGGGCGGCCAGGGCGGTGTGCGTGTGCAGCGTGTCGTCGTGACGGTCGAGAACCACGGTGACGGACGGCAGCGGCGGGGCAGGAGGCATGGACGGTGTGGTCAGGCGAGGCGGCTGAAGGCCCAGCGCAGCAGCTCCTGGTCGACGCGGGCACGTCCCGTACGGGCCAGTGCGGTACGGGTGTGGGCGGTCAGCTGGGCCCAGGCGCGGAAGTTGCCGTGCGCGGCATGCTGGTCGGCGAACGTGATGTCCTCGGGGTCGGCGTCGGCCCAGACCGGGTGGAACAGCGGGATCACCTCGAGGACCTCGTCGGGTGTGAGGCGGGTGAACTGCTGCCAGATGAAGACACGGGAGGACAGCATCGGTTCGCGGCGCAGCACGGTGTGACAGCCCGCGCCGCCGACAAAGATGATCGCGAGCTGGGTGGAGGGCTCGTCCCACAGGTAGCGGAAGTATTCGAACGCCTCCCCGTTGAGCCACTGGGCCTCGTCGACGAGGAAGGTGCGGGGGCGTTCGGCCAGGGCCGTCTTCAGCAGACGGTCGAACTCGCTGGGGTGACGCGGTGGCTCGCCGGCCAGGTCGAGCGCGGTGAACAGTTCGTAGCGCACCGCACGGGCCGTGGGACGGGCCCGGAAGGTGATCTTGCGGACGTCCTCGCCGGGTTCGAGTGCGCGCAGGCAGATGTTGACGGCGAGGGTCTTGCCGAAGCCGGCGCCGCCGTGGATGCACATCATCGCGCGGGCAGCGACCGTGTCGGCGATGTTCTCCCGGGCAGTGAGCAGGGCGCGGGTGGTGACCACGGACGCGTCGGGCAGGTCGACGTACTGGTAGGTGGCCACGGTCACGAGGCGTCTCCGTCTTCATCGGTGGTGGGAGGTGCGGCCCGCCCGTCGCGGCCGTCCGGGGCGGAAGCGCCGTCACGGCCGTACGGGTACCGGACGGGCGGGCCTGGCGTGGTCAGCGCGGCCAGGGAAGCCGGGGTGCGCCAGTCGGCCGGGGGCGCGGCGGGCGGGATGACGTCGGGCAGCGCGAGCTGCGACAGGCCAGCGTCGGCACTCTGAGCGAGTTCGGCCTCGGCCTGCGCACCGGTCAGCGCGCCGAGCCGCTGAGGTGCCTCGGGCTGGTTCACGGCGGCGTAGCGCTCGCGCTGCGAGGCCTCCAGGTCCTTCTTCAGGCGGCGTGCGCGAGCGGACCGCGCCCTTCGTACGGCGCTGATCTGTTCGTCGGTGGCCTGGTCGGCCAGGTCCGCGGGGCCCAGGTAGCGGCCGGTGGCGGCGTGGTAGACCTCGATGCGGTGGTCGTGGTGGGGCATGAAGCGGATACGGACCTGGATCCCGGCCTGGCCGGTCATCCACGGCCCCACGTAGTCGCGTTTCCTGAAGCGGATGCCGCGGGTGGTCAGCGTGCGGGTGCCGGCGTCCTCCAGGGTGAACGTCCACAGATCCGCGGCCGGCACGTCCCGCAGCGGGGTGGGATCGTCCTGCCACGCCTGAAGCGGAGTCTTGCCCCGCAACGGCGCCGGGCGGTGCTCGGTGTTCCACCAGAGCGTCCAGGCCAGAAGCTGGGTGGTGAAGTCCTCGAAGCCCAGCAGCACTTCGTCTTTCGGACGGGAGGAGCGTTTGCCGGGGCGCGGCTGGCGGGCGTAGCCGGGCAGCGAGGCCAGGAACATGCTCTCCACCGCCCGGTTCAGGCCCTCCACGGTGCCCTTGAGGTGGGGGGTGTAGGCGGGCAGGTCCTCCACCGTCACGTCGAGGAGATCGAACGCTGCGGTCACCGTCCGGGACAGGAAGTCCTTGCCACGGTCCACCCGTACCTTCTCGGGCACGCCGCCGAACGGGCCGTAGGGTTCCTCACGCAGGACCGCGGAGCGCAGCGCGGCCAGCACCGACTCCCGCGACGGATCCCCCGGCGTGACCGCGACGCCGGTGACCGCGTTCGTCGAGCAGTCGGTGAACCAGGTGATCCACGGCCTGCGGACCTTGCCCTCGACGTCGACCAGCACCGGGGCCTGCATGTGGTCGGTCTCCCACACCTGGTTGCGCCAGCCCCGCGGCCGGGCCAGGAATACGTCGTGCTTGCGCGCCGCCCGCTCCCCTCCCGCAAGTCCGGCCCGCTCCCCCGGCGTCAGATCACGGTGGATCGCCCGGTGCAGCGTCGTCAGCGACGGTGCGTCTGCAGGCGGAGACTGCCTGGCAGCACGCAGGACCAGTTCGCGGTGGACCGCCCGCACGTTCCCCTTCCACAGCGCCAACAGTCCACGGACCTCGGGCGTGACCGTGAACCTTGCATCGACCCGGGAGCGTGCGCCGGGGTTGGCGGCCGCGGTCTCATCGCTCTGAGAGGGCGTTAAGTCCCGTTCCAGATGATCTGGTGTCGCCCGTTCGTGGGTGATGGGACGGTTCCGCCCCCGTGTCATGTCGTGTGCATGATGGGGTGGCTGGCATGGAACGGATGCCGTACGCA
>NZ_POTZ01000663.1 GCF_003236365.1 Streptomyces sp. NTH33 | reverse complement strand
GCCGCAGGCGGGCGGGGCGGCGGGCTGAAGAGCCTGCCCGTGCCGACGGTCGTCGGCCACCGCGGAGCCTGCGGCTACCGGCCCGAACACACCTTCGGCTCCTACGACCTGGCCCTGGACCTCGGTGCCCACGTGGTGGAGGCCGGCGACCTGGTGCCCACCAGGGACGGCCATCTGGTGTGCCGGCACGAGCCGGAGATCGGCGGCACCACGGATGTCGCCGACCACCCCGAGTTCGCCGGCCGCAGGACCACCAAGTCCATCGACGGGGTGGCCACCACCGGCTGGTTCACCGAGGACTTCACCCTCGCCGAGCTGAAGACCCTGCGCGCGGTCGAGCGCATCCCGGCCAACCGCCCGCACAACACCCTCTACGACGGCCGCTGGGAGATCCCCACCTTCGAAGAGGTCCTGAGGTGGCAGGACGAGCAGACCCGCAAGCGCGGCCGGCAGGTGTGGATCTACCCCGAGACCAAGCATCCGACGTACTTCCGCAAGCTGGGCCTCGGCCTGGAGGAGCGCGTCGCCGAACTGCTGCGCAAGTACGGCAAGGACAGGAAGAACTCGCCGGTCATCCTGCAGTCCTTCGAGCCGAGCAGCATCCGGCGGCTGAACAAGCTCGTCGGCAATCCGCTCGTCGTGCTGCTGTCGGGCGCGAACACCCGTCCGTGGGACTTCGTCGAGGCGGGCGATCCGCGCACGGTCGCCGACCTCATCACCCCCAGGGGCCTGAAGGAGATCGCCTCCTACGCGCAGGGCATCGGCCCGACCGTCGACCTGGTCATCCCCAAGGACGAGGACGGCAACCTCACCGAGCCGAGCAGCCTCGTCCGCGACGCGCACGCCGCGGGCCTGATCCTGCACCCCTACACCGCCCGCAACGAAAACCCCTTCCTGCCGCCGAAGTTCCGCAAGGGCACCGCCCAGGACGCCTACGGTGACGCCTTCGGCGTGTTCCAGGCGTACTTCGCCACCGGCATCGACGGGATCTTCACCGACAACGCGGACACCGGACTGCTCGCCCGTGAGGACTTCCTGAGCGGCCGGCACGTCAACCGCTGAACCGTCCCGCCGTTTTCACTCCGCGCCGTCACCCTGGCCGACGGCACCCGGCGCACCGAGCTGCTGCTCCGGTGTCAGCGCGGCGGTCGCGTCCGGTCCTCGGGCACCGGTGGCGCCACAGGACCCGTGAGGGCTTCGAGCAGCCGGTCCGCCGGCAGGGCCGGCAGGGTGCGGCCACCGAAGCCCGTGGTCGTCGTCGCGGCGAGCAGGGAGTTGAGCACCGCTTCCTCGACCGCGTCGAGGACGGCTTCGAACAGCGGTCCCAGTTCGGCGTCCGCCACAGGGGCGCCGGCTTCCGGCCGCGTGCCGAAGGCGACGGCGTAGTCGCCGCTGCCGTGGCCGTAGGCCGCGCCCGTGCGGGCCAGGGCGAACACGGCACGCCGCGCGACGCGGGTGAGCTGCCGGGCGTCGAGGGGGGCGTCCGTGGCCACCACGATCATGCAGGAGCCGGTCTCCCCGGCCGGCGCCGGGTCGCCGGTCAGGCCCAGGGACCGCGGGGTGACGCAGCGGCCGAGCACCCGCAGCGTGCCGCCGAAGTTCGCCTGCACCAGGACTCCGGCCGTGTACCGCCGGCCTCCCAGTTCCGGTGTGCGGGAGGCGGTTCCGATGCCCGCCTTGAATCCCAGGGCGCCTGTGCCGGTTCCCGCGCCGACGCAGCCCTCGGCCACCGGGCCGCCGGTCGCTCCGTCGAGTGCGGCCCGGACGTGCTCCTCGTGAACCGGCCGTGCGCGGATGTCGGACAGGAAGCCGTCGTTGCACTCGCCCACGACCGGGTTGAGGCTCTGCACCTCGCCGCATCCGGGCCGCTCCAGCATCCAGCCGACGAGGGCGTCGGCGACCCGGAACGCCGACAGGGTCGAGGTGAGCAGCACCGGGGTCTCCAGCGTGCCGAGTTCGGTGAGCTGGGTGGTGCCGATGAGCTTGCCGTAGCCGTTGCCGGTGAACACCCCGGCGGGCAGCGGCGTGTGGGGTCCGACGCCGCCGGGCACGACGGCGGTCACTCCGCTGTGCACGTCGGGGTGCCGGCGGACGGTGGTGTGCCCGACGCGGACGCCCGGCACGTCGGTGATCGCGTCGAGGGGCCCGGTGGCGACACCTCCGATGACGATACCGAGGTCACGGGCCCGGGTCCGGGTGCCCGGTGCCGACTGGTCGTGAGCCATTGGTTCCATACGGCCGGACGCTACGCTCCGCGCCGGGTGCCGCGTCCTCGGCACGGCCGTTTCCGGTTCTCAGGGCGCGCATGGCGAGGGCGCCGGCCAAGGGGCCGGGGGCCAGGAGGAGGAACGCGTAGCGCCAGCCGACGGCGTCGGCGAGGAGGGGGGTCAGCTGGATGCTGACGACCGTGAGGGCGAATCCGATCGCCGTCTGGGCCGTGAGGGCCGTTCCGACGTAGCGGGAGTCGGCGACTTCGCTGAGGGAGGTCGAGAACACTCCGGAGTCGGCGATCACAGCAGCGCCCCAGAGGGCACAGAACGCGACCACGAGTGCCGGCGGGGAGTGGACGAGCAGCGGTGAGAGCAGACAGCACAGACCGCTGGTGAGCAGGGCTGCCATGGCGGCGGGAGGGCGGCCGAAGCGGTCGGCGCCCCAGCCGCCGAGCAGACAGCCGGCCGCACCGCCGACCCCCATGGTGAGAAACACGGTGACCGCGACCGATCCGGGAAGGCGACGGGCGCTGTCCGTCGCGGCGAGAAAGGCGGGGATCCAGGTCCACAGGGCGTAGAGCTCCCACATGTGCCCGAAGTAGCCGAGGTTGGCCGAGCGGGGGCCGCGCTGGGTGAACATGGTGAGGGCGTAGCGGGGGTTGCGGG
>NZ_POTZ01000662.1 GCF_003236365.1 Streptomyces sp. NTH33 | reverse complement strand
GGACGGGCGGAAGGCAGCCGTTCTGCCTTCTCCGCCGCGCCGCTGGCCATGGCCGTCGTCGACCGCGACGGCCTGGTGGTCGGCGCCAACGACACCTTCGGCGCGCTGTTCGGCGGCGGTCCCGAGGAGTTCACCGGGCAGCCGGCCGCCGATCTGGTGGACCTGACCTCCGACGCCCGGACCCGGCACGCCTACCACGAGGTGCTGCACGGCGGGCAGGCCCGGCTGCGCTGCGTCCGCCGCCTGAAACATCCCGACGGCCACTGCCTGTGGGTCCAGATCACCGTCGCTCCCCTGGCGCCGGAGTCCCCGGACGTGCTGCTGTCCGTCGCCGACATCAGCGCCCGGCGCGAACTCCAGGACCGGCTGAGGCACTTGCAGAACCATGACCCGGTGACCCGGCTGCCCAACCGCACCCTGTTCTTCGAGCGCCTGTCGGCCGCGCTGGAGGCGGAGTCGTACGAACGCGGCGGGAGCGGCCGGATCGGCCTGTGCTACCTGGACCTGGACGGTTTCAAGGCGGTCAACGACACCCTCGGCCACCGGACCGGCGACCGGCTGCTCGCGGCCGTGGCCGAACGGCTGACCCGGTGCGCGGACGAGGCCGGCCACGGCCGCACGAGCGCCCCGCTGGTGGCCCGGCTCGGCGGCGACGAGTTCGCGCTGCTCGTGGAGGACTCGACCGGCACCGAGCAGCTCGCGGAGCTGGCGGAATCGGTGCTCGCGGCCCTGCAGACGCCGTTCGAGGTCTCCGGCCGGCGCCTGTCGGTGTCGGCCTCCATCGGCGTGGTCGAACGGCACGCGGCCGGGACGTCGGCCACCGCGCTGATGCAGGCGGCCGACACGACGCTGTACTGGGCGAAGGCGGACGGCAGGGCCCGCTGGACCCTGTTCGACCCGGAGCGCAACGCGCACCGCATGACCCGCCAGGCCCTGGTCTCCTCACTGCGCGCGGCCGTCGAACGCGGTGAGTTCACCCTGGAGTACCAGCCGCTGGTCGGCATGGACGACGGGCGGCTGCGCGGGGTGGAGGCCCTGGTGCGCTGGCGGCATCCGCAGTTCGGCACGCTGACGCCGAATCGGTTCATCGCACTGGCGGAGGAGGACGGCTCGATCGTGCCGCTGGGCCGCTGGATCCTGGCCACCGCCTGCCGCCAGGCCCGCCGCTGGCAGCTGGACCACCCGGACGAGCCGCCGATCTTCGTCAGCGTCAACGTCGCGGTCCGCCAGGTGTGGGACTCCGACCTGGTCGCGGACGTGGCCGAGGTGCTGGCCGAGACCGGGCTGGCGCCGCACCTGCTGCAACTGGAGCTGACCGAGTCGGCGGTGATGGGCTCGGCCGGCCGGCCGCTCCAGGCCCTGCGGGCGCTGAGCGACATGGGCGTGCACATCGCCATCGACGACTTCGGCACCGGCTACTCCAACCTCGCCTACCTCAGCCGGCTGCCGGTGTCGGCGCTGAAGCTGGACGGTTCCTTCGTACGGGGCTTCCAGCACGAGGAGCGGGAGGGTGCGGCGGGGCGGCCGAGCCCCGCGGACGAGGTCATCGTGGAGGCGATGGTCCAGCTCGCCCACCGGCTGGGGCTCACCGTCACCGCCGAGTGCGTGGAGACCTGCGACCAGGCCAGCCGGCTACGCCGGATCGGCTGCGACACCGGACAGGGGTGGCTGTACTCCCGGCCGGTGCCGCCGGACCGCATCTCCGAGCTGCTGGACAGCCGGTGCTGAGCCTCGCTCAGTTCCCGGGCAGACCGTAGGCGTCGGCGATGAGTTCGTAGCTGCGCAGGCGTATGTCGCCGCTGTGCGCGTTGCTCGTGATCATCAACTCGTCGGCGCCGGTGCGCTGGTGCAGGTCGTCGAGGCCGGCGCGGACCTCGTCGGGGGTGCCGTGCACGACGTTCGCGTTCCAGGATGCGACGAACTCCCGCTCCATCGTGCTGAATTCGTACGCCTCCGCCTCCTCGGGAGTGGGGACGAGGCCGGGGCGTCCGGTGCGCAGCCGGACCATGTTCAGCGCGGCGGCCAGCACCTGGCGGCGGGCCTCCTTCTCCTCGTCGGCGGCGAGCGCGGCGACGCCGATCAGGGCGTACGGGGCGTCGAGCACCGCGCTCGGCCGGAAGGACTCGCGGTACAGGTCGAGGGCGGGGAGGGTGTTCTGCGCGGAGAAGTGGTGGGCGAAGGCGAAGGGCAGGCCGAGCGTGCCGGCGAGGCGGGCGCTGAACCCGGAGGAGCCCAGCAGCCAGATCGGCGGTCGGTGCAGGGACTGCACGCCGCCCGGCGAGGTGCCCTGGACGGGGCCGGGGACGGCGTGGATACGGCGGTAGGGGTGGCCGTCGGGGAAGTCGTCGTCGAGGAAGCGGGTCAGCTCGGCGAGCTGCTGGGGGAAGTCGTCCGCGCCTTCGCTCAGCCGCTCGGTGCGGCGCAGGGCGGCGGCGGTGGCGCCGTCCGTGCCGGGGGCCCGGCCGAGGCCGAGGTCGATACGGCCGGGGGCCATGGCCTCCAGGGTGCCGAACTGCTCCGCGATGACCAGGGGGGCATGGTTGGGGAGCATGACTCCGCCGGAGCCGAGGCGGATGCGGTGGGTGTGGGCGGCGAGGTGGGCGAGGATCACCGCCGGTGAGGAGGAGGCGACGCCGGGCATGGAGTGGTGTTCGGCGACCCAGTAGCGGTGGTAGCCACGGGTCTCTGCGAGGGCTGACAGGGCGACGCTGGTCCTGAGGGCGTCGGTCGCGGTGTGGCCCGCGCCCACGGTGACGAGGTCCAGTACGGACAGGGGGACGGGGGCGGTTCCGTGGGTCGTTCCCCTGATCTCGTCTGCCACCGGTGCCTCCTGTTTTCGCCGTTCGCTTTTCCGACCGGTGTCAACAGGGTGCCGTTGCTT
>NZ_POTZ01000661.1 GCF_003236365.1 Streptomyces sp. NTH33 | reverse complement strand
CGTCGAGCCGCAGCCCCTCGGAGCGGGCGGGGGGAGCGGGGAGGTGTGGCGCCGGGCGGAATCGAAGAGTTGGCCGACCTCGTCGCCCGCTCCGAGGGGCTGCGGCTCGACGGGCTGATGACCGTCGCCCCGCTGACCGGCGAGTACGCCGGCCGTCAACAGGCCGCGTTCGAACGCCTCGTTGATTTGTCGACCAGCCTGCGCGTCGCCCATCCGGCTGCCACCATGGTTTCGGCAGGGATGAGCGGGGACCTCGAACAGGCCGTGGCGGCCGGGGCGACACATGTACGCGTCGGTACCGCGGTACTCGGAGTCCGCCCCAGGCTCGGGTAACGTCGCAAAGAAGTCGGACCACAACAGAAAATATGGTCAATACCGCCGAATATGGCGCAACGACCTCGTGGATCGCGGGCACTTGGCGGTCGTCAGCGGATCCACCACAGAGCGGAGGACTCAGAGAATGGCCGGCGCGATGCGCAAGATGGCGGTCTACCTCGGCCTCGTGGAGGACGATGGGTACGACGGCCGGGGATTCGACCCCGATGACGACTTCGAGCCCGAGCTGGACCCGGAACCCGAGCGGGACCGCCGACGGCACGAGCCGTCGCACCAGTCGCATGGGGCACATCAGTCTCAAAGGGACGAGCCGGTACGGGTGGTGCAGCCTCCGGCGCCGCGCGAACCGGTGTCCCATTCCGCTTCGCTCCCGGCGGAATCCGGGCGTCCGGCGCGCATCGCGCCCGTGGCGTCCATCACACAAGAACGCGCAAGCCTGGAGAAGAACGCACCGGTGATCATGCCCAAGGTCGTGTCGGAACGTGAGCCGTACCGGATCACCACACTTCACCCCCGGACCTACAACGAGGCCCGTACCATCGGGGAACACTTCCGTGAGGGCACTCCGGTGATCATGAATCTGACTGAGATGGATGACACAGATGCGAAGCGACTTGTCGACTTTGCGGCAGGTTTGGTGTTTGGTCTTCACGGCAGTATCGAGCGGGTGACGCAGAAGGTGTTCCTGTTGTCGCCTGCTAACGTCGATGTCACGGCGGAGGACAAGGCCCGCATCGCAGAGGGCGGGTTCTTCAACCAGAGCTGAGACGCACTACCGCAACACTGGCAAGAACTGGCACGGAAACAGGGGAGAGGGAAGCACCGATCATGGGTGTGGCCATGGAGGTTCTCTACATCGCGCTGATGGTGTTCCTCATCGTGCTCATCTTCCGGCTGGTCATGGACTATGTGTTCCAGTTCGCCCGCTCGTGGCAACCCGGCAAGGCGATGGTGGTCGTTCTGGAGGCCACCTACACTGTCACCGATCCACCGTTGAAGCTTCTGCGGCGGTTCATCCCGCCGCTGCGTCTCGGGGGCGTGGCGCTAGACCTGTCCTTCTTCGTTCTGATGATCATCGTCTATATCCTGCTCTCCGTCGTGGGAAGTCTCGCGAGGTGACCTGTGGACGATACGGTCTTGCCGACTGCCGATGACTACGTTGAGGTGAAGAGATGCCGTTGACCCCCGAGGACGTGCGGAACAAGCAGTTCACGACCGTCCGCCTCCGAGAAGGCTATGACGAGGACGAGGTCGATGCCTTCCTCGACGAGGTCGAAGCCGAGCTGACCCGTCTGCTCCGCGAGAACGAGGACCTGCGCGCCAAGCTGGCCGCGGCCACCCGCGCCGCCGCCCAGAACCAGCAGAACATGCGCAAGCCTCCGGAGGATCAGCAGCATCCGCAGCATCCGCAGCACCCGCAGCAGCAGGGCATGCGAGGGCCGGGCGCTCCGGTGCCCGCCGGGATATCGGGCCCGCCGCAGCAGCAGATGAGCGGCCCCATGGGTGGCCCGCCCCAGCTGCCGAGCGGTGCCCCGCAGCTGCCCGCCGGCCCGGGCGGTCAGGGTCCCCAGGGCCCCGGTCCCATGGGTCAGGGTCCCGGTCCGATGGGCCAGGGCCCGATGCAGGGCATGGGTCCCGGTCCGATGGGCCAGGGTCCCGGTCCCATGGGCGGTCCCGGCCCGATGGGCCAGGGTCCCGGTCCCATGGGCGGTCCCGGTCCGATGGGCCAGGGCCCCGGTGGCGACAGCGCCGCGCGCGTTCTGTCGCTGGCCCAGCAGACCGCCGACCAGGCGATCGCCGAAGCCCGTTCCGAGGCCAACAAGATCGTGGGAGAGGCGCGTTCGCGGGCCGAGGGACTGGAGCGTGACGCCCGGGCCAAGGCCGACGCGCTGGAGCGGGACGCGCAGGAGAAGCACCGTGTGGCGATGGGCTCCCTGGAGTCCGCCCGAGCCACGCTGGAGCGCAAGGTCGAGGACCTGCGGGGCTTCGAGCGCGAGTACCGTACGCGGCTGAAGTCGTACCTGGAGTCCCAGCTGCGTCAGCTGGAGACCCAGTCCGACGACTCGCTGGCCCCGCCGCGGACGCCGGCGGCCGCGTCGCTGCCGCCGTCCCCGGCGCCCTCCATGGCTCCGGCCGGCGCGAGCGCCCCGTCGTACGGCGGCGGCAACCAGTCGATGGGCGGCGGGCCGAGCCCGTCCGGACCGTCCTACGGCGGTCAGCAGCAGATGTCTCCGGCGATGACCCAGCCGATGGCGCCGGTGCGCCCGCAGGGACCGTCGCCGATGGGGCAGGCGCCCTCGCCGATGCGGGGCTTCCTGATCGACGAGGACGACAACTGAGCGGCCCGTGAAGGGTTCTGTGTGACGAGGTAGGCATCGGCAGCCTGCGAGAACGGCCCCGGAGGGTTTCCCTCCGGGGCCGTTCTTGTGTGCTGGGGCCGTTCTTGGGTGCGGGTGCGGGTGCGGGTGCGGGTGCGGGCGCGGGTGCAGGGGTGAGCCCGGAATGGCTTCTCGCCCCCGCGCCCCTGGTCCCCCGCAGGGCCCCAGGGGCGCGGGCCCTGTCGAC
>NZ_POTZ01000660.1 GCF_003236365.1 Streptomyces sp. NTH33 | reverse complement strand
GAAGGGGGGAACGCGGCCGGGCGCGTGGGTCAGGGCTGCGCCGGGAAGGGGCTGCCCGTGACGACCGCGGCGATCGTCGTCCCGCGCGCGAAGGCGCCCTCGTCGGCCAGAGCGACCAGGGCGTACAGCAGCTTGGCGACGTAGAGGCGCTCGACGGGGACACCGTGCCGGCTGGTGAAGTCCTCGGCGAAGGCGTCGAGTTCGGGTGTGACGCGGGCGTAGCCGCCGAAGTGGAAGCGCTCGTCGAGCGACCAGGTGCCGCGGCGGGCGCCGAAGGCCCGCTCCTGCAGGGCCTGCACGTCCGCGGTCAGGAAGCCGCCCTTGAGCACCGGTACGCCCAGGACGCGCCGGCCGGGCGGGAGACCCGCGGCCAGACCGGCCAGGGTGCCTCCGGTGCCGCAGGCCAGGGCGACGACGTCGGCATGGCCGCCGAGCTCCCGGCCGAGGGCCCGGCAGCCGCGCACGGCGGGGGTGTTGCTGCCGCCCTCGGGGACGACGTACGGCTCCTCGGCCCCGATGTCGCGCAGTACGGCGGCGAGCGTTTCCGGCTCGGACTTGCGGCGGTACGTCGTCCGGTCGACGAAGTGCAGCCGCATCCCGTCGGCCGCGCACCGGGCCAGGGAGGGGTTGAGGGGGTGGTCGGCGAGCTCCTGCCCGCGGACCACGCCGACCGTGCGCAGGCCGAGCAGGCGGCCCGCGGCGGCGGTCGCGCGCAGGTGGTTGGACCAGGCGCCACCGAAGGTCACGACCGTCCGTCCGGCCGCGGCCTTCAGGTTCGGGGCGAGTTTGCGCCACTTGTTGCCGGTCAGCTCCGGGTGGATCAGATCGTCGCGCTTGAGGAGCAGCCGCAGACCGCGCCGGGCGAAGCGGTCGTCGGCGACCTCCTGCAGGGGCGAGGGGAGCCTCGGGGAGAGCACGGCGGGATCGGGGGCGGCGGAGCTGGTCACCCGGCCATTGTCCGGGGCGGAGGATCCGCCCGCCGCCGGGAGGGGCCCGCCAGGAGGAGGCCACGTTCTGCCCTGGACGACGGTGATCCATTCCCGCTCTTTCGGGTAATGGCACGGCCACGTTACGTGATGGAAGGCTGGTGCCCGCAAATCGATGCGCGGCGCCGAGCGTGCCGGGCATGAGCGGGAGGACGATTCTCTATGTCGGTAGGCGAAGAGGTCCGCACGGAGCAGGGCCGGCCGCAGCAGAGCCTCGGCACCGCGGCCGCGCGGAACCTGGCCACCACCACCAAGTCCGTTCCCCAGATGCAGGAGATCAGCTCGCGCTGGCTGCTGCGCATGCTGCCCTGGGTCGACGTGCAGGGCGGCACGTACCGGGTGAACCGGCGGCTCACCTACGCCGTCGGAGACGGCCGCATCACCTTCGTGAAGACCGGCGACCGCGTCGAGGTCATCCCCGCGGAACTCGGCGAGCTGCCGGCCCTGCGCGGGTACGAGGACGAGGACGTGCTCTCGGAGCTCGCCCAGCGCTGCCGGCAGCGGGAGGTCGGGGCCGGCCAGGTGATCGCCTCGTTCGGCAACCAGGCCGAGGAGGTGTACCTGCTGGCGCACGGCAGGGTCCAGAAGATCGGCACCGGACCCTACGGCGGCGACCAGGTCCTCGGTGTCCTCGCCAACGGCGCGTACTTCGGCGACCAGGCGCTCCTCGACCCGGACGCCATCTGGGAGTACACGGCCCGCGCGGACACCACGTGCACCGTCCTC
This sequence comes from Streptomyces sp. NTH33, assembly GCF_003236365.1. Classification (GTDB taxonomy): domain Bacteria; phylum Actinomycetota; class Actinomycetes; order Streptomycetales; family Streptomycetaceae; genus Streptomyces. The sequence goes on along the minus strand of NZ_POTZ01000660.1, from coordinate 1,189 downwards.
GTCCTGTCCCGCCACGACTTCGAACAGGTCGCGGACCGCGCCGAGTCGCTGCGCGCCCACCTCCAGGGACGCCGCTCGATTCCCGAGCAGCGCGCCAACAAGTACGGGGAGAAGGCGGTCGACCTCGCCGCCGGGCACGACGGGGAGCCGGACATTCCCCACACCTTCGTCGACTACGAGGCCCGCCCCCGCGAGTACGAGCTGAGCATCGCCCAGACCGTCCTGCGCATCCACTCGCGCGTGGCCGACCTCTACAACCAGCCGATGAACCAGACGGAGCAGCAACTGAGGCTGACCGCCGAGGCGTTGAAGGAACGCCAGGAGCACGAGCTGATCAACAACCGCGACTTCGGCCTGCTCCACAACTGCGAGTACGACCAGCGGATCCAGCCGCACGACGGCGTGCCGAGCCCCGACGACATGGACGAGCTGCTCAGCCGGCGCCGCGGCACCAAACTCTTCCTCGCCCATCCGCGCGCGATCGCCGCGTTCGGCCGCGAGCTGAACAAGCGGGGACTGGTCCCGGAGACCATCGACATGGGCGGCAACCGCATCCCCACCTGGCGCGGGGTGCCGATCTTCCCGTGCAACAAGATCCCGGTCACCGACGCCAGGACCAGCTCGATCATCGCGATGCGCACCGGCGAGGACGACCAGGGCGTCATCGGGCTGCGTGCCAAGGGCATCCCCGACGAGATCGAGCCGAGCCTGTCCGTGCGGTTCATGGGCATCAACGAGCAGGCGGTCATCAAGTACCTGGTGACGGCCTACTACTCGGCGGCGGTGCTGGTGCCGGACGCGCTGGGCGTCCTGGAGAACATCGAGGTCGGCCGTTGGCGCTGACGACTCGTGCCGCCTCCCGGTGTCCCGGCCCGCAGGGCCGGGTACACCCCGGGGGGACACGCCAAGCTCCGGCTGCGGAAGCCCCACCGTCCGCGGTCTCTTCCGAGGGGGATCGGATGTGGATCGGATGGCAGAGTTCATGACGGAGACGACACACCGGACGACAGAGCGGACGGTACGGCGTCCGGCGGCCGTGCCCCGGCCCGCGGAAACGGAACGGCAAGGGGGGCAGGGAGGGCCGGGAGGCTCCGCCGCCGATCCGCCGCCCCCGCGACGCGCCGCCGCCGGCCGCACGGGCGGCCCGGAGGACGAGCCCGACGGACATGACGCGGCGCTGATCCTCGAG
>NZ_POTZ01000065.1 GCF_003236365.1 Streptomyces sp. NTH33 | reverse complement strand
GGGCGAGGCCGGAGGCTCGGAGGAGGGCGACTCGGACGTCGGCGGGTCTGGCGACTTCGACGGCGATGAGGGCTTCTCCGGCGGGGACGACCTGGGCGGGGACGTCGTCCCGGACGTCGACGGCGTCGACGGCGTCGACGGCGCGGGCGACGTGCCGTCGCCCGGGTCCCTCGTGCTGCTGGGGCCGTCCGACGGCCGGGTGGAGCCGGGCGGCGGGACCGGGTCGTCCGAGGTGCCGTACGTGCCGTCGGGGCCCGGGCTGGTCGGGCGGCTGGTGGCCGTGCCGGTGTCGCCGATGCCGGCGGTCCCGTCCTGCTCCGGGGTGTCGGCGTCCAGAGTGCCGTCGTCCGTGTTCTGGCCGGCGGACGGGTTGACGTCGATCCTTTCGGAGGGGGTGTTGGCGTCGTTGTGGGAGGCGGCGCCGAGCGTCACCACCGTGCCGAGGACGGCGGCGAGCAGCGCGCCCGCGCCGGCCGCCACGACGTTGCGCCGGGTCAGGCCCTTGAAGCCGACGCGGTGCTTGACCGGAGCGGCCGAGCCCAGGACCGTGGCGGGGGCGCCGCCGACGGACGGCTGGAGCGCCGGGAAGGGTGCGGGGACCCCGCCGGGCGGAGACGCCGACTCCTCGGTGCGGGCGTCCGGCACCTCCTCCCCCGCCATCGCCCCGAGGCCCGCCACGACCGCGGCGCCCGGTGCCGTACCGGAGCGGTCGGCGACCAGGGCGAGGGCGCGGCGCCCGGCGACGGTGCCGCGCTTGTCGGCGAGCGCGCCGCGCAGTCCGAGGGCGGCCTCCAGCTCGGCGCGGGCCCGGTCCAGCCGGCCGCCGCAGAGCGCGAGGACGCCCAACTCGTGCTGGAAGTAGGCCTGTTCGCCTACGTCCCCGGCGAGCCGGGAGGCCTCGACGCCGAACCGCAGCGCCCGCTCCCAGGCGTTCCAGTCGAGCCCCGCGGCGAACGCGGGCGCGGCCGTGCGGGCGAGCTGTACGGCGGGGCTCACCTCTCCCCCGTCCGCCGGCGTGGTCCCCGGCACCAGCACCGCCAGCGCCGCGAGCACGGCGTCCGCCTCGGCGCACACCCTCTCGGGCGTGACCGAGGGGTGCCCGGCCCACCAGGCGTAGTGCTGGGCGGCGGTGAGGGCCCGGGCCCCGGCGTCCTCGCCGTAGCCGGCGGCCTCCAGCTGGGCCGGCACCCCGGCGGCGAGCCGGTAGCGGGAGCCGACCGGGGAGACCAGGCCGCAGCTCGCCAGCTCGCCGAGCGCGGCGTCGGCGTGGGTGTCGCCGACCAGCGCGGGCAGGTGCGCCTGGTGCGGCACCTCGCCGCCGAGTGCGACGGCGAACCGCAGGGTGTCCCGCGCGGACACGCTCAGCCGGGAGGCGAGCAGCGGCGCGGACGCGGCGGCCTCACCCAGCGACGGCAGGGGTACGTCGTCGCCGGCGCCCCCGTCGAGGGGGGCGTCCGCCGGCGGTGCGTCCTCGAAGACGCCGAACTCGTCGACCGCGCCGGCGCTGGCCCGCAGCCGGTCGTGCTGGCTCAGCAGGGCCCCGGCCTGGACGAAGCGCAGGGGCAGGCCCTCGGACTCGAACCAGAGGTCGCCGGCCCAGTTGGACTCCTCCTCGGTGAGCACCCGGCCGACTCCGCGCTCGACGAGCTCCACGCCGCCGGCCCGGTCCAGGCCGCTGAGGACGACCTCCTCGACGTCGGACCCGGCGGACGGCGCGGGCACGTCCGGGGTGGCACTGACCAGGAAGGCGCACTCGGGGGTGGCCTCCAGCAGCTCGTCCAGCGCGCCGCCGCCGAACTCGATGTCGTCCACGACGACGACCGCGCCGATCTCACGGACGTGGACGCGCAGTTCGTCCTCGTCGGGCCGGTACCCGGGCGCGCTGTGGACGGCGCGGAAGAGGTCGTGCAGCAGGTCGCTCGCGGTGCGGCGGAAGCCGGTGAGGCGGACGACGCCGTCGGGGGCGAGGTCCGAGCAGTCGTCGGCGACGAGGTCGAGCAGACTGGTGCGGCCGGAGCCGCCCGGCCCGGTCAGGCGTACGGAGCGGCCGCGGGCGAGCAGCCGTACCAGCTGCTCGCGCTCGTCCTGGCGCTCCAGGAGTGGCTGCGTGGAGAGGGTCGGGCCCGGCGGGACGGGCGGCTCGGCCGCGGCTTCGATCTCGGCGCGCTCGGCCTCGTCGTACTTCCGCGGCCGTCCGGGGCGCTCTCCGGGCGGGCAGACCTCGATCTCGCTGCCGTCCACGGGGTTGACGGTGAGCAGGAAGTCGCCCGTGACGAGCCGCACCGTACGGGCCAGTGCGGGCGCGTGCGGGATGAAGTCGGGTGTGAGAGATTCCCTGGGCGGGCGCTGACGCGGCGTGTGGCCGTTGCTGTCGTGGCCCATGTCCTCGGGTTCCCGGATGTTCGGGTCCATAGGTTCCAAGCCCCCCAAAAGCGTCGTGTGCCGGCCATGGCCGGCCCCTCCCGGCCTTGCCGCACACCGCGCTGTCGCTTCTGGTCCGGTCCCGCTCGAGGGTTTCTGGGCAGCGGGCGACCGAACCCTAAACCTTCGCACAGTATCTACGACAGCCCGGGGTGCCGCGCCGCCCGAGACGTCACAGTCTCATGAGGATTGCGCGCGACGTGCAGTTCGCCGACCTGTGTCCGGGTCTCCCGCACAACGGGGTTCACACCTGTACGGGACCGGGGAACCGAAGCGGACTAGACGCGAGGCAGGGACTCGAGTCCGATGCCGCCCTCGATGGCGAGGATGCGGTGCAGCCGGGTGGCCACCAGCAGGCGCTGCATCTGCGGCGGTACGCCGCGCAGCACCAGCCGCCGGCCGCAGCGGCCGGCCCTCCGGTGGACACCCATGATCACGCCGAGTCCGGTGGCGTCCCAGGAGTCGAGCTCGGACAGGTCGAGCACCAGGTCGCCGACGCCGTCGTCGACGGCCGAGTGCAGGACCGTACGGGCGTCCGCCGCGCTGTGGACGTCGAGGCGGCCCCCGACGACCAGCCCGGCGTGGTCGCCCCTGATGTGCATATGCGCTCCCCGTGAATGCGGTGGCGTACTCCGTTGACGGAGGGTGTGCAACCTCTGACTGCTTTGGTGGCAGTGGGGTTGCTGTTTGTAAGCGAACCGATACCGAAATCACCCTCAAGGGTGATCCCCGTGACCCCGGCGCGGTGTCAGTGCTTGTAGAAGCCCTGCCCGCTCTTGCGCCCGATGTCACCGGCGTCAACCATCCGGCGCATCAGCTCCGGCGGGGCGAACTTCTCGTCCTGGGTCTCGGTGTAGATGTTGCTGGTCGCGTGCAGCAGGATGTCGACGCCGGTCAGGTCGGCGGTGGCGAGCGGACCCATGGCGTGACCGAAGCCCAGCCTGCAGGCGAGGTCGATGTCCTCGGCGGTGGCGACGCCCGACTCGTAGAGCTTGGTCGCCTCCACGACGAGGGCGGAGATCAGGCGGGTGGTCACGAAGCCGGCCACGTCCCGGTTGACGACGATGCAGGTCTTGCCGACCGACTCGGCGAACTCGCGGGCCTTGGCGAGCGTCTGGTCGCTCGTCTTGTAGCCGCGGACGAGTTCGACGAGCTGCATCATCGGCACCGGCGAGAAGAAGTGCACGCCGACGACCCGCTCGGGACGCTCCGTCACCGCCGCGATCTTGGTGATCGGGATGGCGGAGGTGTTGGAGGCGAGCACGGTGTCCTCGCGCACGAGCTTGTCGAGCGTGCGGAAGATCTCGTGCTTGACCTCGAGCTTCTCGAAGACGGCCTCGACCACGACGTCCGCGTCGGCGGCCGCGTCCAGGTCGGTGGTGGCGGTGATCCGGGCGAGGGCGGCCTCGGCGTCGCGCGCCTCCAGCCTGCCCTTGCTCACGAACTTGTCGTACGAGGCCTTGATGCCGTCCGTGCCACGCCTCAGCGCCTCGTCGGTGACGTCCCGCAGAACGACGTCCCAGCCCGCCTGCGCGGAGACCTGGGCGATGCCGGACCCCATGAGACCGGCCCCGATGACGGCGAGCTTCCCTGCCACTGACGACTCCCCTGGGAAACGACGGCGCGAGCGCTTACTCGCGGCTTACGAATGACTCCAGGGCGGACACTAGCGCTCACGCGGGGCTGTGTGACCGGTAAGTAATGCGCGTCACGTCTCAAATGACGGACCTCACACCCGCGAGAGTCACCGAGCCCCTCGGACGGCGTAGTTGAGTACCTTTTCGTTCAACAAGTCCTCAATGTCGTCGAGGAGCCCCAACACCTCTCGGGAGACTTCGCGCGGATTGCGCCCCTTGGCCATCTCGCGCCCGATGACGGTCATGACGGTGCTGTGCGCCCAGCCGACCTGGCCGGCCATCAGGTGGGGCAGCGGATCATCGTCGGCCGCGCCGGTCTCCTCGCGCAGGGCCGCCTCCAGGTCGGCCTGCACTTCCTGGGCGATCGCCCACAGCCGGGAGCGCAGCGCGGGCGCCTCCTCGATCACCCGCGTGAAGTGGGCGCAGTCGGCGAGCAGCCCGATCCGGGGCGAGACCGCCTCGACCTCCTCACGCAGTTCCCGCAGGACCGCCCCGGCGGCGGACTCGCCCTCGCCCCGGCCCCAACGGCGCCGGGAAGACGACCACCCTGCGGATGCTCACCACCCTGCTGAGGCCGACCGGCGGCACGGCCACCGTCGCGGGCTGCGACCTGGTCCGCGATCCCGTCGGCGTGCGCAGGGCGTGCGGGTACGTCGCCCGGTCCGGCGGGGTCGACGGCCAGATCTCCGTACGGGAGGAACTGGTCATCCAGGGCCGGATGTACCGCCTGACGAGGCAGCAGGCCCGTTCCCACACGGAGGAGTTGGCGCGCGAACTCGACCTCGCCGGACTGCTCGCCCGCAGGACCTCAGCCCTCTCCGGAGGCCGGCGCCGCCGCCTGGGCATCGCGATGGCGCTCATCCACCGCCCACGGGTGCTGGCGCCGGCGATGGGCCTCAGGGCCCCGCCGCCCGGGGTGCTGATCGGCTTCGGGTTCGTCGCGCTGCTGACGATCTCCCTGGCCTCGCTGTCGTACGCGCCGGCGATGCGCGTGCGCACCGCGCAGGAGTTCGGCCCGGTGATCAACGCGCTGACCATGCCGCCCATGCTCCTGTCGGGCCTGATGCTCCCGATGGCCCTCGGCCCGGCCTGGCGGGACGTGCTGTCCCGCCTCACGCCGTTCCGCTACCCGGTCGACGCGGTGCGGGACGCGTACGTCGGCTCCTACGCGAGCGCGCACATGCTGTACGGCGTCCTGGTGGCCGCCGGCTTCGCCGCGCTGCCCGTGCTGCTGGGCACACGGGTCTTCCGCACGGCCGGGGCATGACTACGCTGGCCGCATGGTCAATCTGACGCGCATCTACACCAGGACCGGGGACAAGGGCACCACCGCCCTCGGCGACATGAGCCGGGTCGCCAAGACGGATCTGCGGATCTCGGCGTACGCCGACGCCAATGAGGCGAACGCGGTGATCGGTACGGCGATCGCACTGGGCGGGCTCGACGCGGAGGTCGTCAAGGTCCTCACCCGTGTGCAGAACGACCTGTTCGACGTGGGCGCGGACCTGTCCACGCCGGTGGTGGAGAGCCCGGAGTTCCCGCCGCTGCGGGTGGAGCAGTTCTACGTCGACCGCCTGGAGGCGGACTGCGACCGCTTCAACGCCGAACTGGACAAGCTCCGCTCCTTCATCCTCCCCGGCGGCACCCCGGGCGCGGCCCTGCTCCACCAGGCCTGCACGGTGGTCCGCCGCGCCGAGCGGTCCACCTGGGCCGCCCTGGAGGTGCACGGCGAGACGATGAACCCGCTGACGGCCACCTACCTCAACCGCCTGTCGGACCTGCTGTTCATCCTGGCCCGCACGGCGAACAAGGAGAACGGGGACGTCCTGTGGGTACCGGGCGGCGAACGCTGAGGACGTCGGCCACCCCAAGGGGCAACGGAACGGCCCCCGCATCGCGCGCGGCCGGCCTGCCGTCAGCGCCACTGGCGGCCTCTGAGCCGTGTCGATGCGGTGGTGACCTGCGTATTCCGAGTACTTGACCGGCTGCACCACTCGGCGGGACGCGATCTCCCGGGCGGGGCTCATGACACCCACCCTTCTGAAAAGTGTGAGCACCCGGCAGGCGAGTGTCACTCGTGCACTCAGATGAGCGGCGTGTGAACACTGGAGGCCGAAATGCTCACACTTTTCAGAGGGGTATGTACCTCCTGGCCGGGCATCGAGGGGCGTGTCCCACGCCGTGGTGCAGGCGGTCAAGCCCTTCGCGTTCCGGTCCGAGGGCCGTGGCGACCTCCGGGGAAGCGGCAGCCCGCGAAGTGCCCCGGTGGGCCGACAGCTCCGGGAACAGCGCCTCGACATCGAGCGGGCGCGGCGGTGTGGTCCTCGCCATGCACGTGACCTTGGACAGCCGCCGACCGCCATGAGATGCAGCACCCCCGATGGCAACCGCCTCTGCACCAGTGCTGTCAGAACCTGTGAACATTTCGATTCACAGGCAGGCGTTGACTGCCTCCCAAACCGGTGCACCGATGCCGTCGTTCTCGCGAACAGAGCCAGGGCCCGGCCAAGCGGCCGGCCGGACATACAACGGGACGCCGGTCGCTGCCGACTGGGAGCACCCCCGGAGCGCTCTGGAGCTGATGCTCGCCTCGTGAGCCGGGCAGATCCCGGTACAGGCGCCGGGCGACCGGGGCGGCTTCAGGCTGCGCAGCGCACGCGACTGGAACCGCGACATCGTCATGTCCTGCGCGCGCCTAGACCACGGGCGCGGGTTCCGTACCGGGCTCCATGACCGGGATCCCCGACCGGGACGGTGGGCAGAACCCGCGGTGCACGGCGGGGAGGCGCGAGCGCGGCTGTCAGAAGCTGGATGAACACCACTGGTGGCGCGTCGAATTGCCGGAGACGGATCCGTACGCTCCCGCCAGGCCCGCTCGGGTGGTCATCGCCGACGCAAGGGCGCGCGGAGCGACGTGCGGCGACGCGTCCGCCCACGTCACATGTCCGCCAGCAGCTCGTCGGCGGCCTCTCTCTTCCCGCGCGTTGCCCTCCTCCACGGGCACGATCGCTGCCACAGGGGCGCCGTCACGCGTGATGACGGTGGGCTCCCCCTCTGCCGCGTGGTCCAGCGGCCGCGCCAGGCCGGCCTGAGCCTCGCGCCCCGATACGGAGTCGTTCACATCCGCAGCGTACGCGTGAGCGTGCGTCCATCACCGCCTGGTCGGCGTACGACCCTCTGCCGAGCGGACCGCCCCGGCCGGGGCTTCTTGGGGAAGAGCAGGTACGTCAGGGCGATCAGGCCGTGGATCGCGGTGATGCGGAGCGCCGTCCACTGCCAGGACCTGAGGGGGGCGGTGGCGGACGGCGTGCCGACGTACCAGACCGCCGTCTGGAGCAGGGCGAGGGCGACGGCCGCGGCGAGCAGGGTGCGCAGCCAGAGGCGGGCCTCGTGGCGGGCTCGGGGCAGGCCGTACCCGGGTGGCTTCGGCGGGCGTGGGGCGCCGGCCAGGCGGTGGGCGGCATGGGCGTCGAGCCGGCGGACGGTGTAGTGGCCGTAGCCGGCGGTGAAGCCGATGTAGAGGGCGGCCAGGCCGTGCTCCCAGCCGGGCCGCGCGCCGTTCTTCAGGTCGATGGCGGTGACCGTGAACAGGACCAGCTCCAGCAGCGGCTCGCACAGCAGCAGGACCACACCGGTGCGGCGCCACTTCAGGACGTAGCGGGCGGTCAGGCCCAGCGCCAGCAGCACCCAGAAGCCGACCTCGCAGGCGACGATCAGCGCGACGATCACGGTTGCTCCTCTCGGTTCCCCCTCCAGGTTTCCGGGGGATCGCGTCCGGTGCGTCGTCGGCGGTGACGAACCGCGACTGCATCCTTCGATGTACTCGTGGACCGTTCCGGGGGATCACGCGACGGACCGCCGGGCCGTGTTGGATGGGGACATGGCCGTACGACTCCCCCGCCTACACCGTGACGACGTGCGGATCGCGGTGGGCGGGCTGCTCGGCGGGGTGCTGCTGTGGGCCATCGGCCTGGGGCCCCGCGAGACCGCGGACAGTCTGGTGCTGTGGCCGCAGCGCTGGGCCGTCCTGGTGCCGCTCGCGGTGACGGCGGGCTGCGAGCTGCTGCGCCGCACCCGGCCCGGGGCGGCCCTGCTGATCGGCACGGCCGCGCTGGCCGCGGACACGATGACGCGGGGCAGCGTGGTCACGGTCGTGATGTTCACGGACCTCATGTACGCGGCCGTCCTGTACGGCTCTCCCGCCTCCGCCCGCCGCCTGCCCTGGGTGACCGGGCTGCTCACCGTGATCGGCGGCGTGGTGCCCGCCGCGCTCTGGCGCACTCCCCAGGGCCTGCTGATCGGCGTGGGCGTCGGCGTGGTGGCGCTCGCGCCCGCGAGCACCGGCTGGATCGTGCGCAACCACCGCGAGGCCGCCGAGGCCGCCCGGCTGCGGGCCGAACAGACCGCGCTGCTCGCCGAGATGGACCGCGCCCAGGCCGTTGCCGCCGAACGCGCCCGCATGGCAAGGGAGTTGCACGACATGGTCGCCAACCACCTGTCCGCGGTCGCCATCCACTCCACGGCCGCGCTGTCCCTCGACGACCCGGAGACCTCCCGGCAGGCGCTCGCCGTGATCCGCGAGAACAGCGTCGAGGGGCTGGCGGAGATGCGGCGGCTGATCGGCCTTCTGCGGGACAGCGGCGGCGGGGGCGCCCCTGCCGCCGCGCCGACCCTGGACGGGCTTCGGGCGCTGGTCGAGGGCGCTCGTGGCAACGGGCTCGACGTCACCCTCGACGCCCGTCACGGCGAGGTCCCCGCGCCGGTGGAGCTGGCGGCGTACCGGATCGTGCAGGAGTCGCTGACCAACGCCCTCAAGCACGCGGCGCCGGGCCGGGTCACCGTCACGCTGGCCCAGAGCGACGGCGCGCTCGACGTGCGGGTGGCCAGCCCGTACGGCCACCGGGAGGGGCCGCGCGCGCCCGGCTCCGGGGCCGGTCTGGTCGGGATGCGGGAGCGGACCGCGCTGCTGGGCGGCACGTTCCGGGCGCGTCCCGAGGGCGCCGTCTGGATCGTACGGGCCACCCTGCCCCTGACCGAAAACGGAACCGGAACCGAAGGAGATCCCGCATGATCCGCGTTCTCGTCGCCGAGGACCAGTCCGCCGTCCGCGCCGGGCTGGTGCTGATCCTGCGCAGCGCGCCCGACGTCGAGGTGGTGGGCGAGGCGGCGGACGGCGAGCAGGCGGTGGAGCTGGCCCGTGAGCTGCGGCCGGACCTGGTGCTGATGGACGTGCAGATGCCGCGGCTGGACGGGGTGTCGGCGACCCGGCAGGTGGTCGCGGAGGGGCTCGCGGACGTGCTCGTGCTGACCACCTTCGACCTCGACGAGTACGTCTTCGGGGCGCTGCGCGCCGGAGCCGCCGGGTTCCTGCTCAAGAACGCGGAGGCCCGGGAGCTGGTGGAGGCGGTACGGACGGTGGCGCGCGGGGAGGGGATCGTCGCCCCGGCCGTGACGCGGCGCCTGATCGCCGAGTTCGCCGCCGGGCCGGTACGGGAGGCGAAGGCGGCGCCGGCCGCGCTGGACACGCTCACCCGTCGGGAGCGCGAGGTGCTGTCGTGCCTGGGTCAGGGGCTGTCCAACGCCGGGATCGCCGCCCGGCTGGACCTGGCGGAGGGGACCGTGAAGACCCACGTCAGCCGGCTACTGGGCAAGCTGGGGCTGCGCAGCCGGGTGCAAGCGGCGGTACTGGCACAGGAGTTGGGGATCTAGTACGCCATCGAACCACAGTGGTCCAGACCTATTGACCTCTGGTACAGACCTTTCTACGCTCACAGCACCGTGGGGCGTGAAGGCTCAGTCATGCCCCTGCCAACCTTCCCCACAAGGAGGCGCGCATGCGCTTCAGACACAGAGCCGCGGCCGGATTCGCGACCCTGTTGCTGCCCCTGGCCGGACTGGTCGGTCTCGCGAGCCCCGCCCAGGCGGCGACGTCCGCCACCGCCACCTATGCCAAGACCCAGGACTGGGGCTCCGGGTTCGAGGGCAAGTGGACGGTGACCAACTCCGGTACCACGACGATCTCCTCGTGGACGATCGAGTGGGACTTCCCCTCCGGCACGTCCGTCACCTCCGCCTGGGACGCGGACGTCACGTCCTCCGGCACGCACTGGACCGCCAAGAACAAGTCCTACAACGGCACCCTCGCCCCGGGTGCCTCCGTCTCCTTCGGCTTCAACGGCGCCGGCTCCGGCTCGCCGGGCAACTGCAAGCTCAACGGCGGCAGCTGCGACGGCGGCGGCACGGTCCCCGGCGACAACCCGCCCTCCGCGCCGGGCACCCCGACCGCCTCGAACGTCACCGACACCTCGGTGAAGCTCAGCTGGAGCGCGGCCACCGACGACAAGGGCGTCAAGAACTACGACGTGCTGCGCGACGGCAGGACGGTCGCGACGGTGACGACGACCTCGTACACCGACACCGGTCTGGCCGCCGGCACCGACTACTCCTACAGCGTCCAGGCCCGGGACACGGCGGGCCAGACCGGCCCGGTCAGCGGCTCGGTCGCCGTCCGCACCACCGGCGGCGGCACCAATCCCCCGCCCACCGGCGACAAGATCAAGCTCGGTTACTTCACCGAGTGGGGCATCTACGGCCGCAACTACAACGTCAAGAACATCGTGACCTCCGGCTCCGCGTCGAAGATCACTCACATCAACTACGCCTTCGGCAACGTCACCGGCGGCAAGTGCGCGATCGGCGACTCCTACGCCGACTACGACAAGGCGTTCACCGCCGACCAGTCCGTCAGCGGCGTCGCCGACACCTGGGACCAGCCGCTGCGCGGCAACTTCAACCAGTTGCGCCAGCTGAAGGCCAAGTACCCGCACATCAAGGTGCTGTGGTCCTTCGGCGGCTGGACCTGGTCCGGCGGCTTCGCGGACGCGGCCAAGAACCCGACGGCCTTCGCCCAGTCCTGCTACGACCTGGTGTACGACCCGCGCTGGGCCGGCGTGTTCGACGGCATCGACATCGACTGGGAGTACCCCAACGCCTGCGGTCTGACCTGTGACACCAGCGGGGCGGCGGCCATCAAGAACCTGGCGTCCGCGCTGCGCGCCAAGTTCGGCAGCAAGGCCCTGGTCACCGCGGCCGTCTCCGCCGACGGCACGTCCGGCGGCAAGGTCGACGCGGCCGACTACGGCGGGGCGGCCCAGTACCTCGACTGGTACAACGTGATGACGTACGACTTCTTCGGCGCCTGGGACGCGCAGGGCCCCACCGCCCCGCACTCCCCGCTCACCTCGTACAGCGGCATCCCGAAGGCCGGTTTCACCACGGCCGACGCGATCGCCAAGTACAGGGCGAAGGGCGTCCCGGCGAGCAAGCTGCTCGTCGGCATCGGCTTCTACGGCCGCGGCTGGACCGGCGTCACCCAGTCCGCCCCGGGCGGCACGGCCACGGGCCCGGCGGCGGGTACGTACGAGCAGGGCATCGAGGACTACAAGGTCCTCAAGACCACCTGCCCGGCCACCGGCACCATCGCGGGCACGGCCTACGCCAAGTGCGGCAGCAACTGGTGGTCCTACGACACCCCGGCCACCGTCGGCACCAAGATGTCCTGGGCGAAGGGCCAGGGCCTGGGCGGCGCCTTCTTCTGGGAGTTCAGCGGCGACACCGGCAACGGTGAGCTGGTCAGCGCCATCAACAGCGGTCTGTCGTAACAGCGGTCCGCCTCCACGAGAACACCGAAGCTCCCCCGGACGAGGTCCGGGGGAGCTTCCCCGTACTCGCTGCCTTACGCCACGTTCACCCTCCCCCAGCAGCTCCGCTGCCGGGGGTACCCCCATCCAGCGGGGCCCCGAACGTCGCTCTACGCGACGTTCACCCGCTGTCCGGGGGGCGCCGCCTCCAGCCAGGCCAGGAAGCCGGTCAGGGCGTCCTCGCTCATGGCGAGCTCCAGGCGGATGCCGCGGTGCAGACAAGTGAGGACGACCGCGTCGGAGAGCAGGGCGAGCTCCTCCTCGCCCTCGGGAAGACGGCGGCCGGCCACCTCGATGGACTCGCGCTCCAGAGCGCGGCGCGGGCGGGGGGCGTAGGAGAAGACGCGGAACCACTCGACGCGGTCGCCGTTGTAACGGGCGACGCCGTAGCTCCAGCCCTTGCCGCTGGTGTCGGGTTTCTCCGGTACGTCCCAGCGCAGGCTGCAGTCGAAGGTGCCGCCGGAGCGCTGGATCAGCCTGCGCCGCAGACCGAAGACGAACAGTCCCACCACCACGAGCAGGACCACCAGCCCGCACACAGTCAGAGCGAGGACCATCGACACCGACCTCCTCGTCTCCTAGGTAATGGAACGGAAAAAACACCCACATTCACCTCAGCCGCGGCCGGTACCGGATTGCTCCGGTACCGGCCGCGGCTGAGTGACGTCATCGCACGGCTGGCTGGGTTCAGCTCGCCGTCGCAGCGCGCAGTCGGACCTCCGCGCGGCGCTCGGCGTGGGCGTCGCCCTCCGTCTTCGCGCGTTCCAGCTCCCGCTGGGCGTGCTGGACGTCGATCTCGTCCGAGAGTTCGGCGATCTCCGCCAGCAGCGACAGCTTGTTGTCCGCGAAGGAGATGAAACCGCCGTGCACCGCGGCGATGACGGTCCCGCCTTCACTCGTACGGATGGTCACCGGGCCCGACTCCAGCACACCGAGCAGCGGCTGGTGACCGGGCATGACGCCGATGTCGCCGGACGTGGTGCGCGCGACGACCAGGGTGGCCTCGCCGGACCAGACCTGGCGGTCGGCAGCGACCAGCTCGACGTGCAGCTCAGCAGCCAAGAGTGGCTCCTCGGGTCACCACCCGGCGGGGGTGCCGGGTGTTGGGGTCAATTCTAAGGGGCGTGGACGAGGGGGCGGGACCGCACCCGCCCCCTCGGATGAGCACGTGGCTCAGGAGACGCCCAGCTCCTTCGCGTTCTTCTTCAGGTCCTCGAGACCACCGCACATGAAGAAGGCCTGCTCGGGGAAGTGGTCGAACTCGCCGTCGCAGATCGCGTTGAAGGCGGTGATCGACTCGTCCAGCGGCACGTCCGAGCCGTCCACACCGGTGAACTGCTTGGCCACGTGGGTGTTCTGGGACAGGAAGCGCTCCACGCGACGGGCACGGTGGACGACGAGCTTGTCCTCCTCGCCGAGCTCGTCGATACCGAGGATCGCGATGATGTCCTGCAGGTCCTTGTACTTCTGCAGGATGTTCTTCACGCGCATGGCCGCGTTGTAGTGGTCCTGCGCGATGTAGCGCGGGTCCAGGATCCGGGACGTGGAGTCCAGCGGGTCCACGGCCGGGTAGATGCCCTTCTCCGAGATCGGACGGGACAGAACCGTCGTCGCGTCGAGGTGGGCGAAGGTGGTGGCCGGGGCCGGGTCGGTCAGGTCGTCCGCGGGGACGTAGATCGCCTGCATCGAGGTGATCGAGTGACCGCGGGTCGAGGTGATGCGCTCCTGGAGCAGACCCATCTCGTCGGCCAGGTTCGGCTGGTAACCCACCGCGGACGGCATGCGGCCGAGCAGGGTGGAGACCTCGGAACCGGCCTGGGTGAAGCGGAAGATGTTGTCGATGAAGAACAGCACGTCCTGCTTCTGGACGTCGCGGAAGTACTCGGCCATGGTCAGGCCGGCCAGCGCGACGCGCAGACGGGTGCCCGGGGGCTCGTCCATCTGACCGAAGACCAGCGCGGTCTTGTCGATGACGCCCGACTCGGTCATCTCGTCGATGAGGTCGTTGCCCTCACGGGTGCGCTCACCGACACCGGCGAACACCGACACACCGTCGTGGTTGTTGGCGACGCGGTAGATCATCTCCTGGATGAGCACCGTCTTGCCGACGCCGGCGCCGCCGAACAGACCGATCTTGCCGCCCTTGACGTACGGGGTCAGCAGGTCGATGACCTTGACGCCGGTCTCGAACATCTCGGTCTTCGACTCGAGCTCGTCGAAGTTCGGCGCCTTGCGGTGGATCGGCCAGCGCTCGCCCGTGTACTCGGCGTCGACGTTCAGCACCTCACCGAGGGTGTTGAACACCTTGCCCTTGGTGAAGTCGCCGACCGGGACGGAGATGGCCGAGCCCGTGTTCGTCACCGGGGACTGGCGGACCAGACCGTCGGTGGGCTGCATGGAGATGGTGCGGACCAGGCCGTCACCCAGGTGCTGGGCGACCTCCAGGGTCAGCGTCTTCTTCTGGCCCGCGTTCGCCGGGTCGGAGACCTCGACGTGAAGGGCGTTGTTGATCTCCGGCATCGCGTCGACGGGGAACTCCACGTCGACGACCGGGCCGATGACCCGCGCGACGCGGCCCGCCGCCGTGGCCGTCTCAACAGTGGTGGTCATTACTTGTCACTCCCCGCGGTCGCGTCGGCCAGGGCGCTCGCGCCACCGACGATCTCGCTGATTTCCTGGGTGATTTCGGCCTGGCGGGCCGCGTTGGCAAGACGGGCGAGGTTGTCGATCAGCTCACCCGCGTTGTCGGTGGCCGACTTCATCGCGCGCCGTGTGGCGGCGTGCTTGGAAGCGGCCGACTGGAGCAGCGCGTTGTAGATACGGCTTTCCACGTAGCGCGGCAGCAGCGCGTCGAGGACGTCCTCCGCCGAGGGCTCGAAGTCGTACAGCGGAAGGATCTCGTCCTTCTTCGCCGTCTCCTCCGCGACCTCCTCGAGGCGCAGCGGCAGCAGCCGGGCGTCGGTCGCCGTCTGCGTCATCATCGAGACGAACTCCGTGTAGACGATGTGGAGTTCGTCCACGCCGCCGTCCGCGGTGTCCTTCTCGATGGCCTCGATCAGCGGGGCCGCCACCGTTTTGGCGTCCGCGTACGAGGGCTCGTCGGTGAAGCCGGTCCACGACTCCGCGACCTTGCGCTCACGGAAGTTGTAGTGGGCGACACCGCGCCGGCCGACGATGTACGCGTCGACCTGCTTGCCCTCGCCCTCGAGGCGCGCGGTCAGCTGCTCCGCGGCCTTGATGGCGTTGGAGTTGAAGGCGCCGGCCAGGCCGCGGTCGCTCGTGAGGAGCAGTACCGCGGCGCGGGTCGGGTTCTCCGCCTCCGTGGTCAGCGGGTGCTTGATGGTGGACCCGGTGCCGACCGCCGTGACCGCGCGGGTCAGTTCCTGCGCGTACGGCGTGGAGGCCGACACCTTGCGCATCGCCTTGACGACGCGCGAGGCGGCGATCATCTCCATCGCCTTGGTGATCTTCTTGGTCGCGGTGACGGATCGGATGCGACGCTTGTAGACCCGGAGCTGGGCTCCCATGAGTCAGGTCCCTTCCTTACGTCACTTGGCGGCAGCGGCCGGGGTGTCCTCGCCGAGCAGCTTGCCGTCGCTCGTCTCGAACTGCTTCTTGAACTCGGCGACGGCGTCGTCGATCGCCTGGATGGTGTCGTCCGACATCTTGGCGCCCTCCTTGATGGAGGTCATCAGGCCCTGCTCCTTGCGGTGCAGGTACTCCAGCAGCTCCTTCTCGAAGCGGCGGATGTCGGCGACCGGCACGTCGTCCATACGGCCGTTGGTGCCGGCCCACACGGAGACGACCTGGTCCTCGGTGGCCATCGGCTGGTACTGGTCCTGCTTCAGCAGCTCGACCATGCGCTGACCGCGCTCCAGCTGGGCTTTGGAGGCCGCGTCCAGGTCGGAACCGAAGGCGGCGAACGCCTCCAGCTCACGGAACTGGGCGAGGTCCACGCGCAGACGGCCGGAGACCTGGCGCATCGCCTTGTGCTGTGCGGAACCACCGACTCGGGAGACGGAGATACCGACGTTCAGCGCGGGGCGCTGACCGGCGTTGAACAGGTCCGACTCCAGGAAGCACTGGCCGTCGGTGATGGAGATGACGTTGGTCGGGATGAACGCCGAGACGTCGTTGGCCTTGGTCTCGACGATCGGCAGACCGGTCATCGAACCGGCGCCCATGTCGTCGGACAGCTTGGCGCAGCGCTCCAGCAGCCGGGAGTGCAGGTAGAAGACGTCGCCCGGGTAGGCCTCGCGGCCCGGCGGACGGCGCAGCAGCAGCGACACGGCGCGGTAGGCGTCGGCCTGCTTGGACAGGTCGTCGAAGATGATCAGGACGTGCTTGCCCTGGTACATCCAGTGCTGGCCGATGGCGGACCCGGTGTAGGGCGCCAGGTACTTGAAGCCGGCCGGGTCGGACGCCGGGGCGGCGACGATGGTCGTGTACTCCAGCGCGCCGTTCTCCTCCAGCGAGCGGCGGACCGACGCGATGGTGGAGCCCTTCTGGCCGATGGCGACGTAGATGCAGCGGACCTGCTTCTTCGGGTCGCCGGTGCGCCAGTTGTCACGCTGGTTGATGATCGTGTCGACGGCGAGGGCGGTCTTGCCGGTACCGCGGTCGCCGATGATCAGCTGGCGCTGACCGCGGCCGATCGGGGTCATGGCGTCGACGGCCTTGTAGCCGGTCTCCATCGGCTCGTGCACCGACTTGCGCTGCATGACCGTGGGGGCCTGCAGTTCGAGGGCGCGGCGACCCTCGGTCTCGATCTCGCCGAGGCCGTCGATCGGGTTGCCGAGGGGGTCCACCACGCGGCCGAGGTAGCCCTCGCCCACGGCGACGGACAGGACCTCACCGGTGCGCTGCACCGGCTGGCCCTCCTCGATGCCGCTGAACTCACCGAGGACGATGGCACCGATCTCGCGCTCCTCGAGGTTGAGGGCGAGGCCGAGGGTGCCGTCCTCGAACTTCAGCAGCTCGTTGG
This sequence comes from Streptomyces sp. NTH33, assembly GCF_003236365.1. Lineage (GTDB taxonomy): Bacteria > Actinomycetota > Actinomycetes > Streptomycetales > Streptomycetaceae > Streptomyces. The sequence continues at coordinate 6,702 of NZ_POTZ01000065.1, read as the reverse complement.
CCATGGCCGAGGGCAGACCCTCGACCTTCGCGATGCCGTCGCCGGCAAGGGTGACCGTACCGACCTCCTCGCGCGAGGCCGCGTCCGGCTTGTACGACTGGACGAAGTTCTCCAGCGCGTCCCGGATCTCCTCCGGCCGGATCGTGAGCTCCGCCATCTGGGTTCCCTGCTCTCCTTGTTGGGCCCGAAGTTTCACTTGGGGGTATTGCGAGTCCCGGACTCCCCCCAATAAGAGGTGAATCCTCTGCACGGCCCAACCAGGGCCGTCGTGTACGTCTTGTGTTGAGTTGCTGCTAGCTCGCCATGCGGCGGGCGGCGTCTTCGAGCCGGTCCGCGAGGGAGCCGTTGATGACCTCGTCGCCGACCTGCACCCGGATGCCGCCGACGACCTCGGGGTCCACGTCGAGGTTCAGGTGCATCTGGCGGCCGTAGAGCTTGGCGAGAGCGGCGCCGAGGCGCTGCTTCTGCCCGTCGCTCAGCGGGACCGCCGAGGTGACGACGGCGACCATGCGGTCGCGCCGGTCGGCGGCGAGCTTGGCGAGGGACTCCAGTCCCGCTTCAAGACTACGTCCCCGCGGCGCGGTCACGAGGCGCGTCACCAGACGCACCGTGGTCGCGTCGGCCCGGCTGCCGAGCAGCCGGTTCAGCAGCTCCGTCTTGGCCGACGCGGTCGCGGCCCGGTCGGTCAGGGCCGCGCGCAGCCCGGTGTTCGAGGAGATGATCCGCCCGAAGCGGAACAGCTCGTCCTCGACGTCGTCGAGCGCGCCGGCCCGCTGTGCCGCGGTGAGGTCGGCGATGTTCGCCAGCTCCTCCAGCGCGTCCACCAGGTCGCGGGGCTGCGACCAGCGGGAGCGCACCAGACCGGAGACCAGGTCCTCGGTGGTGCCGCCGATCTGGCCGCCCAGCAGGCGGTGCACCAGCGTGGCCTTGGCCTCGCCGGGCTGCGCCGGGTCGGTGAGGACCCGACGCAGACCGACCTCGCGGTGGAGCAGCGCGGTGACGGACGCCAGTTCCTCCGCGAGCCGTGCGGCGTCCACGGACGTGGAGTCCGTCAGCGCGTCGAGACGCTCACGTGCAGCGGTCAGAGCCTCGCGGCTCGCTCCGTGCATGGTCATCGAGCGGCCTCTGCCTTCTCCTCGAGCTCGCCGAGGAAGCGGTCGATCACACGGCTCTGCCGGGCGTGGTCCTCGAGGGACTCGCCGACGAGCTTGCCGGCCAGCTCGGTGGCCAGCTTGCCGACGTCCTGCCGGAGCGCGGACGCGGCGGCCTTGCGGTCGGCCTCGATCTGGGCGTGACCGGCGGCGATGATCTCCTCGCGCTGCCGCTGGCCTTCGGCCCGCATCTCGGCGATGAGCGAGGCACCCTGCTCCTGCGCCTCCTGGCGCAGACGCGCGGCCTCGTGCCGGGCCTCGGCGAGCTGAGCCTTGTACTGCTCAAGGACGCTCTGGGCCTCGGTCTGGGCGGCCTCGGCCTTCTCAATACCGCCCTCGATCGCCTCGCGGCGCTCCTCCAGAACCTTGTTGATGTTCGGGAGGAGCTTCTTGGCGAGGAAACCGAAGACGATGACGAAGGCGAGCAGGCCGATGACGAGCTCGGGGATCGGCGGGACGAGCGGGTTCTCCGCCTCGGCCGCGATCGTGAGCAGCGGGCTCATGTTTCTGCCTTTCGTCTAGTCGGCTGGAAGTGGATCAGCTGATCACTTGCCGTAGACGAACGGCATGACCAGACCGATCAGGGCCAGCGCCTCACAGAAGGCGAAGCCGAGGATCTGGTTGGCGCGGATCAGGCCGGCGGCCTCGGGCTGGCGGGCCAGGGCCTGGGTGCCGTTGCCGAAGATGATGCCGACGCCGACGCCGGGGCCGATGGCAGCGAGGCCGTAACCGATGGAGCCGAGCGAGCCGGAAACAGCGGCAAGGGTCTGGGACATGCCAGTTCTTCCTTTTCTTTACGGACCGGTGGGGGTTGGCCACCGGACGATCAGGGGGTTGCTCTGCGGGGCGCTCAGTGGTGTTCGGCGAGCGCGCCCTGGATGTACGTGCACGTCAGGAGGACGAAGACGTACGCCTGCAGTGCCTGGATGAAGAGCTCGAAGGCCGTCATCACGATCGTCATGACGAAGCTGACGCCGGCGTAGGCGATGCCGATGCCGTTGAGCAGGTACCAGCTGGCGATCGTGAAGAGCAGCAGCAGCGTGTGGCCCGCGAACATGTTGGCGAAGAGTCGCACCGCGTGGGTGAACGGCCGCACCAGCAGGTTCGAGAAGAACTCGATGAGCATGGCCAGCGGCAGCACCGCGCCCAGCGACTTGTCGTAGCCCGTCACGTTCTTGAAGAAGCCCACGAAACCGTGGCGCTTGAAGGTCAGCGAGACCCACAGCACGTAGACGAGGAGGGCCAGGATCGCCGGGTACGCGATGATCGAGGTGACCGGAAACTGGGCGACCGGAATGATCGACCAGAGGTTCATCATCCAGATGAAGAAGAACAGGGAGACGACGAACGGGACGTACTTCTCGCCTTCCTTCTTGCCGATCGTCTCGTAGACGACCCCGCGCCGGATGAAGTCGTAGCCCGCCTCGGCGACCATCTGGAGCTTGCCCGGCACGACCTTCGGCCTGCGGAAGGCGGCCCAGAAGAAGCCGACGACGATGATCGAGCCGAGCAGGGCCAGCAGCATCGGCTTGTTGAAGTACAGGTTGCTGTCCGCGTTGCCCCAGAGAGGCTCGAACAGGAACGAGTGCAGGCCGGGAGCCGGGAAGCCACAGTTGGCGAAGATGTGGCAGTCGGTCTCGAAGGCGAGCACCTGCGTCGGGTCAGCACTCACCGCGGGCTCCTTCAGCGTGGCGCATAGGTACGGCAACCTCGTTGTGTCGGCGCGGCGCGCGGCCGCGGTTCGGCACGGGACTGGTGTTACGGATGTGGGGGCGGCAGTGGGGCATCTCGCCTCGCGATCGGACAGGCGTCAGCTCGGATGCCCGCGCCCGCGATGCCGCAGTTGGCACCGGACGATAGCAGGGTCTCTCATGCGTCCTTATCCCGGCCCTACCACTCACGACGAGCGCTCCGTCTTGTCGGGCTTGTCACCGGTCGAAGACGCGGTCGAGTCGGGCTCGACGTAGAGGATCTTGGACTTCATGTGGGCCCGCGTCTGCGCCGCGATCCAGGCCAGCGTGGCGGCGACCAGGGTGAAGGCGAAGGCCCTGGGGTTGAACAGCGTCGTGTTCTTGAACGCGGCCAGGAAGACGAACAGCAGCAGGATCTGCGCCGCGTAGAGCATCAGGCCCATCGCCTGGAAAAGGTGGGGAAGCGATTTGGCGGTGCGCTGCAGGACGTAGAGGCCGATCCCCATGAAAAGGATCACGATCACGGCCGCGACGAGCGCACCGATCGCTCCCTTGCCGCCGGCGACCACGCCGCTGATGACGGCGGCGACCACGCCGACGGCGGCTGTGGGCACAGCGGCCTCGGCCAGGATCCGGGCGTCACTGGACGGCATAGCGGCAACTCCGCACATCACAGGGGGCAGGGCGTCGTCAGGGACGAGCGTAGTCCCGGCGTCGAGAGAGGAACCTCAGCCCCAAAAGAGCTTTGCAATCAAGGTCCTTCGACCCTCTCCGGGATACTCGTGAACGGTATCACAAACTATTTGATGAGGTCTTTACCTGGTGAGTGTGCTTACCCTCACAAGTGAGGCCGCGAACGCACGCCTGTGCAAAAAACAGGTCAACATGTGCAGGATTGCCCGGTTTTGCGACCTCATGAGTTGGCAACGCTTTAGTCAGATTCTTACCTTGGCCGTCAGCGTGACGTTCCCGCTTTACGCTCGTCCAGGAGACGGGAACGGGCGCCGAGAGCGGTCGCTCCGTTGACCCCGGCCACGCCGGCCCGGACCCGTGCGCCGGAAGTCCCCGCAGCAGTGCCCGCGGCAGTGGCGGCGGGAGCCGGGTGCTCCACGGCCGCCGGTGTGGAGGCGTCCGGCGCCGTGACCGGGCGCGGGCGCCGCCGGTAGCGCGGCGGCATGAACTGCTCGGCCCAGCGCGGCGCACGCGGCGTGAAACGCGGCAGCAGGAGCAGCACCAAGCCGAGGAAGCTGAGCAGGGCGACGCCGAGCACGATCCACATGGACGCGGAGTTGACCGAGTAGGCCAGCGCCCCGAAGCCGATCAGCGCCGACCAGAAGTACATGATCAGCACGGCCCGGCTGTGCGAGTGGCCGATCTCCAGCAGGCGGTGGTGCAGATGGCCGCGGTCGGCGGCGAACGGCGACTGACCGCGCCACGTGCGCCGCACGATGGCCAGGATCAGGTCGGCGGCCGGGATCGCGATGATCGTCAGCGGCATCAGCAGCGGGATGTAGACCGGCACCATCTGGTGCACGGTGTTGCGCTCGGAGCCGGAGAACAGGTTCATCAGGTCCGGGTCGATCTGCCCGGTCACCGAGATCGCGCCCGCCGCCAGGACCAGGCCGATCAGCATGGACCCCGAGTCGCCCATGAAGATCCGCGCGGGATGCATGTTGTGCGGCAGGAAGCCCAGGCACATGCCCATCAGGACGGCCGCGAAGAGGGTCGCGGGGGCGGCGGCCTCGATGTTGTACCCGTACCACAGCCGGTAGGTGTACATGAAGAACGCGGCGGCCGCGATGCACACCATGCCGGCGGCCAGGCCGTCGAGTCCGTCGACGAAGTTGACCGCGTTGATGGTGATGACCACCAGCGCCACGGTGAGCAGGGTGCTCTGCCACTGGGTCAGCGCGACCGTGCCCACGCCCGGGACGGGCAGCCACAGGATCGTCAGACCCTGTACGACCATCACACCGGCCGCGATCATCTGGCCGCCCAGCTTGATCAGGGCGTCGATCTCGAACTTGTCGTCGAGGACGCCGATCAGCCAGATCAGGGCGGCCCCGGAGAGCAGCGCGCGTGGCTCGTTCGACTTTTCGAAGACCTCGTTGAGGTTGGTGAGGTGGTCGGCGGCCAGCAGGCCGGCGCACAGGCCGAAGAACATCGCGATCCCGCCGAGCCGGGGAGTGGGCTCCCGGTGCACGTCACGTGCCCGGATCTCCGGCATCGCCCCCGCCACGATCGCGAACTTGCGTACCGGCCCTGTCAGCAGATACGTCACCGCGGCCGTGATGCAGAGCGTCAGCAGGTATTCACGCACGGGCTTCCCCACAGGTCTCGCTGGCCATCTCAGCCTCACACCCTAGCGACGCAGGCATATGTATGGGGACTTCCGGGTAGCGACGATGGTTGCACGTGTGGCTGTGCACGGTTGTGTACGGTTTTGTGCGACCGTTCGCCCGTTCGCCTACCCCGTCTCGGCCGGGATACGGGAATACGGCGGAAATCCGCCGGTGAACTCGCGCACGTCCTCACGCGCCCTCGCCCCGTCGATCTCGCCGCGCAGCACCTTGCCGAACAGTACGGCGATCCACTCCATCTCGCCCTGGCCCATGCCCTGGGTGGTCACCGCCGCGGTGCCCAGGCGCAGCCCGCGGGCGTCGGTGTGCGGCAGGGCGCAGCAGTCCAGGACGATCCCGGCGGCGGCCAGCCGCCCGCGCGCCGCGCGCCCGTCGACGCCGAGCGGCGCCGGGTCGGCGGTGATCAGGTGGGTGTCGGTGCCGCCGGTGGTGACGTTCAGGCCCTCGGCGGCCAGCCGGGCCGCGAGGACGCGCGCGTTGGCGACGACCTGGTGGGCGTAGGCGGCGAAGGCCGGAGCCGCGGCCTCGGCGAACGCGACGGCCTTCGCGGCGATGGTGTGCATCTGCGCGCCGCCCTGGGTGAACGGGAAGACGGCGCGGTCGACGCGTCCGGCGAGCTCGCCGCCGCACAGGATCATGCCGCCGCGCGGGCCGCGCAGCACCTTGTGGGTGGTGGCGCACACGATGTCGGCGTACGGCACGGGGCTGGGCGCCGCTCCCCCGGCCACCAGCCCCATGGGGTGGGCGGCGTCGGCGATCAGATAGGCGCCCACCTCGTCGGCGACCGTGCGGAAGAAGGCGTAGTCGATGTGGCGGGGGTAGGCGATCGACCCGCAGACGATCGCCTTGGGCCGGTGCGCATGGGCGAGGGTGCGCACCTGGAGGTGGTCGATGAGCCCGGTCTCGGCGTCGACGCCGTAGCCGACGAAGTCGAACCAGCGGCCGGAGAAGTTCGCGGGCGAGCCGTGGGTGAGGTGGCCGCCGTAGGGCAGGCCGAGGGCGAGCACGGTGTCGCCGGGGCGCAGCAGCGCCGCGTAGGCGGCGAGGACCGCCGAGGAACCCGAGTGGGACTGGACGTTGGCGTGCTCGGCGCCGAACAGGTCCTTCGCCCGCTGTACGGCGAGGCGTTCGGCGACGTCGGCCATCTCGCAGCCGCCGTGGTGCCGGGCGCCGGGGTAGCCCTCGGCGTACTTGTTCGCCAGCGCGGAGCCGAGCGCGGCCAGCACCGCCGGCGAGGTGAAGTTCTCCGCGGCGATCAGCTGCAGTGTCGTCGACTGCCTCTCCAGCTCCCCCAGCAGGATGTCGGTCAGTTCGGGGTCCTGCCGCCGCAGGACATCGGCCTCGAGAACGGGGATGACCGACATGACGCGCTCCGGACGGTCGACGGTGACGTACGTCCAATGTAGGCCCGCCCCCACCGCCCCGCGCGGCCCTTACGCCGTCCCGGGCACGCCGCGCAACCCGGGTCCCACGGGGCCCGCGGGCCCCGTGGGACCCGGG
>NZ_POTZ01000659.1 GCF_003236365.1 Streptomyces sp. NTH33 | reverse complement strand
GTGTCGGGGATCTCCCGCAGCGCGGCCTCGTCCAGGACGAGCGCCGGCCGCGCGTCGTCCAGCAGGAACCGCACCCGGTCCTCCGGCAGCGCGGGATCCAGAGGCAGGTAGCCGGCGCCGGCCTTCCAGACGGCGAGGATCGCCACGATCATGTCGGCGGTGCGCGGCAGCCTGAGGGCGACCAGCCGCTCGGGACCCGCGCCGCGCGCAACCAGGTGGCGGGCCAGACGGTCGGCGCGCGCGTCGAGCGCCGCGTAGTCCAGGGTCACGTCCCCGGCGACCAGGGCGGTGGCGTGCGGGGTGCGGGCGGCCTGCCGCGCGAACAGCTCGGGCAGGGTCTCCTCGGGCACGGGCCGCGCGGTCGCGTTCCAGTCCCGCGTCACCTGCCGCGTCTGCCGGGGCGAGAGCAGGGGCAGGGTGCCGAGCGGCCGGTCCGGTTCGGCGGCGGCGCCGTCCAGCGTGCGCAGCAGCTGGTCCGCCATGCGCTCGGCGGTGGCCGCGTCGAACAGGTCGGTGCGGTACTCCAGCAGACCGGTCAGCCCGTCCCCGTCCGGGACGAACTCCACGCTCAGGTCGAACGTGGCGGCCCGCCGGGGCACGGCGACCGGGGCGGTGGCCAGGCCGTGCGGGTCGGGTGCTGCGGGCGGCGCGGGGTGCAGCAGGACCATCACGTCGAACAGGGGGTTGCGGCCCGCCTCCCGGGTCGCGCCGACGGCCTCCACCAGCCGCTCGAACGGCGTGTCGCCGTGCGCGAAGGCGTCGTTGACGGTGTCCGCGGCGGCGGCGAGCAGATCGCGGAAGGAACCACCGGTCTCGACGCGGGTGCGCAGCGCGACGGTGTTGACGAAGAACCCGACGGCCCGTTCCAGGTCGGTGCGGCCGCGTCCGGGGGTCAGCGAGCCGACGGTGATGTCGTCCTGCCCGGACCAGCGGGCCAGCAGGGCCTGGCAGGCGGCGACCAGGGCGGTGAACAGCGTGGTGTGCCGCTCGGCCGCGAGGTGCCTCAGCCGGGCCGTGGTGGCCGCGGGGACGGTGAAGGTGTGCACCGCGCCCGCGCCGGACTCCTCGCCGCGGCGCGGCCGGTCCAGCGGCAGCTCGGGCGCCACCGCCCCGGACAACCGCTCCTTCCAGTGCGCCAGTTGACGCTCCAGCCGGGTTCCGGACAGCTGCTCGCGCTGCCAGACGGCGAAGTCCGGGTACTGCGTGGCCACCGGCTCCAGCGCGGGCTCCGCGCCCTGTGCGAGGGCGTCGTAGGCGGCGCACAGCTCCTGAAGCAGCACGCCCATCGACCAGCCGTCGGTGACGATGTGATGGACCGTCAGCAGCAGGACGTGCGCGTCGTGCGACTCCCGCAGCAGCAGGGCGCGCAGCAGCGGCCCGGTCCGCAGGTCGAAGGGGCGCTCGTACTCGGCCAGCAGCACCGCGTCCAGGTCCGCCGGCTGCTCGCCGGGAGCCGTCAGGTCCCGGACGGGCAGCGGGAGCGGCCCGGCGGGGTGCACGGTCTGCGCGGGTCTGCCGTCGGTCTCCCGGAACGTGGTGCGCAGCGCCTCGTGCCGTCCCACCACGTGCTCCAGCGCGCCGGACAGGGCGGTGCGGTCGAGGGGTCCGGTCAGGCGCAGCGCGACCGCGCTGTTGTAGCGCGGGTCGCCGGGGCGCAGCCGGTCCAGGAACCACAGGCGCTGCTGGGCGAAGGACAGCGGCAGCGGCCGGGTGCGGTCCGCCCGCGGGACGGCCTGCCGGGCGGTGGCGCCGGGGGTGCCGGCGGCCCGTCCGGCGAGCCGGCGGCGGAGCACTTCCTGGAGGTCCTGCGGCAGGGCCTCGGCGCGGTTTCGCTTCGAAGACGTCATGATCGTCCGGTCCTCACCGTTCTTCGTGGTCGCTGTCGCCGCGTGCGGCGTCTTCGAGTTCGCTCAGCACCTGTTCCTCCACCAGGTCCGCCAGGGCGGCGACGGTGCGGTGGACCAGGACGTCGCGGGGCGTGAGGGTCACGCCGAAGGTGTCGTTGGCGCGGGAGGCGATGAGCAGGGCGCGCAGGGAGTCGCCGCCCAGGGCGAAGAAGTCGTCCTCGGCGCCCACGGTGGTCTCGAGGGCCTCCTCCCACAGGGCGGCGACGGCCTCCTCGGTGGGGGTGCGGGGCGGCACGTGCCCGGCGGTCCGCTCCTGCACCTGAGGGCCGGGTGCGGGCAGCGCGGCCCGGTCGGTCTTGCCGTTCTCCGTGAGCGGGAACCGGTCCAGCGTCACGAACGCCGAGGGCACCATGGGGCCGGGCAGGGTGCGGGCGGCGAAGGCCCGCAGCTCCGCGCCGGTGGGCGGCTCGGCGCCGGGCGCGGCGAGCAGGTGGGCCACCAGGCGCGGCAGTCCCGGTTCGTCCTCCCGCACGCTCACCACGGCGTCCAGCACCGCCGGGTGGCGTACCAGGGTCGCCTCCACCTCGCCGGCCTCGATGCGGTGGCCGCGCAGCTTGAGCTGGTGGTCGGTGCGTCCGAGGTAGTGCAGTTCGCCGCGGGCGTCGCGCCGGACCAGGTCGCCGGTGCGGTACATGCGGCTGCCGGGCGGTCCGAACGGGTCGGCGGTGAAGCGGGCCGCCGTCAGGCCGGGGCGGCCCAGGTAGCCGCGGGCCAGGGCCGGTCCGGCGAGCCACAGTTCGCCGGGCGTGCCGTCGGGGACGGGGCGCAGACGGGCGTCGAGGACGTAGGCGCCGGTGGCGGGCAGCGGGCGGCCGATGGGCGGCGCGGTGCCGTCCGGTTCCAGCGGGTCGGACCAGGTGGCGACGACGGTCGCCTCGGTGGGCCCGTAGGAGTTGACCATGCGGTGGTGCGGTGCCCACCGGGCGACCAGTTCGGCCCGGCAGGCGTCCGCGCCGACGATCAGGGTGTGCAGCTCGGGCAGGGTGTGCGTGATGCGCGCGGTGCGCAGG
>NZ_POTZ01000658.1 GCF_003236365.1 Streptomyces sp. NTH33 | reverse complement strand
CCCCACGTCCCCCGTCTCCCTCAACACGGCCACCGCGGAGCAGCTGCAGACCCTCCCCGGCGTCGGCCCCGTGCTGGCCCGCCGCATCATCGACTACCGCACGCAGCACGGCGGCTTCCGCTCGGTGGACCAGTTGCGTGAGGTCAGCGGCATCGGCGAGCGCCGCTTCGCCGACCTGCGAAGCCTGGTCGGGCCGTGAGCCGGAACCCCGACGACCCGCGCGGTCCCACGGTCCTCGACCACCCCGTTCGCCCGGCGGTGCACGCCGCCTCCGGCAAACGGCTCGGAGCCGCCCACCCGCGACAGGAAGGGCCGGCAGACCTCCGGCTCGTCCCGCCCGCGCTCGCGGCCTGGGCGACGGCCGCACTCGCGCTGGACGCCTCCACGGGCTGGGTGACCGGCTCCGTGATCGCCTGCCTCGCCGCAGCCGCCGTGCTCCTGCTCGGCCGACGACACCGTCGACGACATCCAGGACGCGGACGGACGACCGCCCTTCCCTCCGGGGGCACCTGGGCGCGTGCCTCCTCCGCCGCCGCGCTGCTCGCCGCCGCGGCGGCCGCCGTCTCCGCCGGACTGCACGGCGCGGACGTACGGCGCGGGCCGGTGCCCGCCCTGGCGCGGCAGTACGCCACGGTGACCGCCGAGGTGGAGCTGACCTCCGACCCCCGTCTCACCCGCCCCCGGATCCGGGGCGACCACGTGGCACCGACCTCCGTACTGATCGACGCCCAGGTACGGCGCGTCGAGCGGGCGGGGGGAGCGGCAGCGGCCGTGACGACCCGGGCTCCGGTGCTGATCCTGGTCGGCACGGGCTCGCGAACGCCGCAGCGCTCGCCCTGGCTCGGCCTGCTGCCGTCCACGCGGCTGAGAGTGACCGCGCGCCTGGCGCCCCCGCTGACGGGCGGCGACCGGATCGCGGCGGTCCTGCGGATCTGGGACCGGGCGGCGCCCGAGGTGGTGGCGGAACCGTCCGGACCACAGCGGCTGGCCGGCAGGCTGCGGGCGGGGCTGCGGGAGGCGACCGACGGCCTGCCGGCGGACGCGCGGGCACTGCTGCCGGGCCTGGTCGTCGGGGACACCTCGCGGATCACCCCCGAACTGGACGAGGCGTTCAAGGCGACCGACCTCACGCACCTCCTGGCCGTCTCCGGAAGCAACCTCACCATCCTCCTCGCCCTGCTCCTCGGACCGCCCGGCCTGGCCCAGCACACCGAACGCCGCGGCATCGCACCCCGTCTCGGTCTCACGCTGCGCACCACCGCGCTGTTCGGTGCGGTGCTCACCCTCGGATTCGTCCTCGTCTGCAGACCCGACCCCAGCGTGCTGCGGGCCGCGGCCTGCGGAGCCGTGGCGCTGCTCGCCCTCGCGACCGGACGCCGCAGATCGCTGCTGCCCGCCCTGGCCACGGCCGTGCTGCTGCTGGTGCTCTACGACCCCTGGCTGTCCCGCAGTTACGGCTTCCTGCTGTCGGTGCTGGCCACCGGCGCCCTGCTCACGCTCGCACCCCGCTGGAGCGCGGCGCTGCAACGGCGCCGGGTGCCCGCCCGCCTGGCCGAGGCGCTGGCCGCGGCGGCCGCCGCGCAGGCACTGTGCGCGCCGGTCGTGGCCGTGCTGTCGGCCAGGGTGAGCCTGGTCGCGGTGCCGTGCAACCTCCTCGCGGAGATCGCGGTCGCGCCCGCCACCGTGCTGGGCTTCGCGGCGCTGGCGACGGCATCGGTCGCCATACCGGTGGCGAAGGCGCTTGCGTGGTGCGCGAGTTGGCCGACCGGATGGCTCGCGCAGGTGGCCCGGACGGGGGCGGCCCAGCCCGGCGGGGGAGTGGACTGGCCGGACAGCTGGACCGGGGCGCTGCTGCTCGCCCTCGTCACGGCGGCGACCGTGCTCACGGGCCGGTGGCTCCTGAGACGCCCCTGGCTCTGCGCGGTCTGCGGGACTCTCTTGCTCCTGGTGATCGTGCAGCCGCCGCCGCTGACCCGGGTGATCACCGGCTGGCCGCCGCCGGGCTGGCGGTTCGCGATGTGCGACGTGGGGCAGGGCGACGCGACGGTGCTCGCGGCGGGCCCGGGCGCCGGCGTGGTCGTGGACGCCGGACCCGATGCGACGCTGGTGGACCACTGTCTGCGCGCGCTCGGCATCACCAGGATCCCGCTGGTCGTGCTGACCCACTTCCACGCCGACCACGTGGCCGGCCTGCGCGGCGTACTGCGGGGACGTGCGGTGGGCGCGATCGAGACGACCGGATACGAAGAACCGGCACAGCAGGCCGAGTTCGTACGGAAGGAGGCGGCCGGCCGCGGCATTCCGCTCCTCCGCGCCGTCGCCGGGGAGGAGCGCGGCACCGGCGACCTGACCTGGCAGGTGCTGTGGCCGCCACCACCCCCGGCACCGGACCCGGACGGCCCCAACGACGCCAGCGTGACGCTGCTCGTCCGCTCCGGCGGTCTGCGGCTGCTGCTCCTCGGCGACCTCGAACCACTGGCCCAACAACGGCTGTTGCACTCCCCGGCGATCGCGCAGCTGGCGAACACGGACGTATTGAAAGTCGCCCACCACGGCTCGGCGTACCAGAGCCCGGACCTGATACGGGTGGTGGCCCCGCGCCTGGCGCTGATCTCCTGCGGCGTGGACAACTCGTACGGGCACCCGGCTCCGACCACGGTCGCCGCACTGCGTGCGGAGGGCGCGATGGTGCTGCGCACGGACCGGGACGGGGCGCTCGCGGTGTCCGGGGCGGGTGCGGAGTTGCGGGTGGCGCGAGACTGAGGGGCATGAACACCACACAGGTTGACGCCTATCTGCGCCGTATCGGGGCTGAGCACCCGGCCTCGCCCAGCACTGCCGCCCTGCGGGAACTGCATTTGCGGCACCTGCGGACCGTGCCCTTCGAGAACCTGTCGATCCACCTGGGGGAGGAGATCGTG
>NZ_POTZ01000657.1 GCF_003236365.1 Streptomyces sp. NTH33 | reverse complement strand
CTGAACCGCCCCTGCCCCCCGTTCCTCTGGTTCCCCAAGGTTTCCCGCACCCCGAACAAGCCGAGGAGAGAACGACGCATGACCGGATCCGACACCGCGCCCACCCGCATCGACACCAGCAGGCCGCACCCCGCCCGGGTGTACGACTGGTGGCTGGGCGGCAAGGACAACTACCCGGTGGACGAGGAGCTGGCCCGCGGGATCCTGGCCGCGGACGGCACCGCGGTGCGCGGGGCGCGGGCCAACCGCCGTTTCATGCACCGCGCGGTGCTCACGGCCGCGGAGGCCGGGATACGCCAGTTCCTGGACATCGGCACGGGCATCCCCACCGGGCCCAACCTGCACCAGGTGGCCCAGGGGGCCGCCCCCGAGTCGAGAGTGGTGTACGCCGACAACGACCCGGTCGTGCTGCGGCACGCCGAGGCGCTGCTGCACGGCTCGCAGCAGGGCCGTACCGACTACGTCCACGCCGATGTGCGCGACCCCGGAACGATCCTGCGCCTGGCGGGCGAGTCGCTGGACCTCGGTCGGCCGGTGGCGCTGTCCCTCGTGGCGCTCACCCACTACCTCTCGGACGACACGGACGACGTGTACGGCCTCCTGGAGCGCTACGTCTCCGCCCTCGCCCCGGGCAGCCTGGTGATCCTGTCCCAGGTCACCCAGGACATCAGCCCCGAGGGCGTGGCCAGGGCGGCGGACCTCTTCCGCCGCGGCGGCACCCCCTTCCACCCCCGCACCCACGCGGAGTTCTCCCGCTTCTTCACCGGCCTCGACCTCCTCGACCCGGGCGTGGTCCCGGTCCTGGCCTGGCGGCCGGGCCCGGAGGACGCCGAGGCCCTCGCCGAGGGCGCGGTCCCGGTGTACGCGGGAGTGGCCCGCAAGCCCTGACGGAACCGGCCGGGCGGCGTCAGGCCGCTCCGTCCTTGGTGTCCCGGTCCTCGTCGACGATCTCCGCGTCCACCACGCCCTCCTCGTCCTGGGGAGCGGTGCGGGGGCCGGTGGGTTCCGAGTCCGAGGCCGTCTGCTGGGCCTGGGCGTACATGGCCTGGCCCATCTTCTGGCTGACGGAGGCCAGCTGGTCGATGGCGGTGCGCAGGGCGGGGGTGTCGGCGTTGTCCTTGAGGAGGGTCTTGACCTCGGCGGCGGCCGTCTCGACCTCGGACTTGGTGTCGGCCGGGATGCGGTCGCCGTTCTCGCGGAGGAAGTTCTCGGTCTGGTAGACGAGCTGCTCGGCCTGGTTGCGGGTCTCGGCGGCCTCCCGGCGCTTGCGATCCTCCTCGGCGTACTGCTCGGCGTCCCGCATCATGCGGTCGATGTCGTCCTTGGGCAGCGCCGAGCCGCCGGTCACGGTCATCTTCTGCTCGCGGCCGGTCGCGAGGTCCTTGGCGGAGACGTGCATGATCCCGTTCGCGTCGATGTCGAAGGCGACCTCGATCTGCGGCACCCCGCGCGGGGCGGGCGGCAGCCCGGTGAGGTCGAAGACGCCGAGCTTCTTGTTGTACGCGGCGATCTCCCGCTCGCCCTGGTAGACCTGGATGCCGACCGAGGGCTGGTTGTCGGTGGCCGTGGTGAAGATCTCCGAACGCCGGGTCGGGATCGTGGTGTTGCGCTCGATCAGCTTGGTCATGATGCCGCCCTTGGTCTCGATGCCCAGGGACAGCGGGGTGACGTCGAGGAGGAGGACGTCCTTGACGTCGCCGCGGAGCACGCCCGCCTGGAGGGCGGCGCCCACGGCCACCACCTCGTCGGGGTTGACGCCCTTGTGCGGGTCCTTGCCGGTGAGGTCCCGCACCAGGTCGGTCACCGCCGGCATCCGGGTGGAGCCGCCGACGAGGATCACGTGGTCGATGGCCGACAGCGCGATGCCCGCGTCCTTGACCGACTGGTGGAAGGGCTTCTTGCAGCGGTCCAGCAGATCGGCGGTCAGCTCCTGGAACTGGGCCCGGGTGAGTTTCTCGTCCAGGTGCAGCGGGCCCTCCGCGGAGGCGGTGATGTAGGGCAGGTTGATGGTCGTCTCGGAGGACGCCGACAGTTCGATCTTGGCCTTCTCTGCGGCCTCGCGCAGCCGCTGCACCGCCATCTTGTCGTTGCCGAGGTCGATGCCGTACTGGCCCTTGAACCGCTTGACCAGGTGCTCGACGACCCGCTGGTCCCAGTCGTCGCCGCCGAGGTGGGTGTCGCCGTTGGTGGCCTTGACCTCGATGACGCCGTCGCCGATCTCCAGCAGGGACACGTCGAAGGTGCCGCCGCCGAGGTCGAAGACCAGGACCGTCTGCTCCTCGCCCCGGTCCAGGCCGTAGGCGAGCGCGGCGGCCGTCGGCTCGTTGATGATCCTGAGGACCTTCAGGCCGGCAATCTCCCCGGCCTCCTTCGTCGCCTGCCGCTGAGCGTCGTCGAAGTACGCCGGCACGGTGATCACCGCGTCCGTGACGTCCTCGCCGAGGTAGGCCTCCGCGTCCCGCTTCAGCTTCTGCAGGACCCGCGCGGACAGCTCCTGCGCCCGGTAGCGGGTGCCGTCGACGGAGCCCTTGTCGGGGAAGCGCCAGTGCGCGTCCCCCATGTGGCGCTTGACGGAGCGGGCGGTGCGGTCCACGTTCGTCACCGCCTGCCGCTTGGCCACCTCACCGACCAGCACCTCGCCGTTCTTGGCGAACGCCACGACCGACGGTGTGGTCCGCGCGCCCTCGGCGTTGGCGACGACGGTGGGCTCGCCGCCCTCCAGGACGGCCACCACCGAGTTCGTCGTCCCGAGATCGATCCCGACCGCACGTGCCATCTCCGTCCCCTTCCGCCAGGGTCTCCTGTTCTCCAGCAAAAAACTTGAGTGCGTTGTTGTCAATGCCGAGTACCCCGGCGGCTGCGGAGGTGAACACGGAAACGCCGGTGCCGCACCCCGGGGCGGGGTGCGGCATCGGCGGACGGGGGA
>NZ_POTZ01000656.1 GCF_003236365.1 Streptomyces sp. NTH33 | reverse complement strand
CCGCATCGCACGAGCCGCCCCGGTTCCGGGGAGCCCTCCCCGCCCGCGCGGAGGCGTTCCGCCGTACCGCGGCACGGTCCGCCGTGACCGGATTCGTCCCCTGGCCGGCCCCGCGCCGTGAGCGTCGCCGACGGCACTTCCCCCGGCAGCCCGGACGGGTCCGCCTGTGCCGGCCCGCTCGGCGCGGGTGTCCTGGCAGTGCTTCGACATCACCGCCGCCGCTCACGTCCTGGACTGGCGGCCGTCCCGCACCCCCGACGAATCGCCGGCCGCACTGCGGGCGGCCACGGAGCCGGGCCCCCGCGCCCCGGGAGGCGGGGCCGGCCCGTGAGCCTGCTGGTTCCGCTGAAGGCCGCCTTCCCCCGCTCGGTGCTCGGCGCGCCCAACGGGTGGCACGGCGAGCGCCGGCTCGGCATCCGCCGCCTCTCCGTGCTGCGCCCGATCATGGAGCGGCGGTTCGCCATGTGCCGGGACAAGGGCTTCGACGCGGTCGAGCCCGACCTGGTGGAGGGCTGCTCCCACCGCAGGCGCGCAGGCTGGGGCTGTCGTCGATGCGGAAGAAGCCGGAACCGGGGGTGTGGCACGAGGCCTGCTGAGCGGGTGGCTCAGCGGGCCGTCTGCGTGTGGACGTACTCGACGAGGTGGGTGAGCGCATCCGCGTCGGTGTTCGGCATGACGCCGTGGCCGAGGTTGAAGATGTGGCCCTCCAGGCCGGCGGCCGTGTCCAGCACCTCGCGGGCCTTGGCCTCCATGGCCTGCCGGGGGGCGAAGAGCGTGGTCGGGTCCAGGTTGCCCTGGAGCGCCTTGCCGGGGCCGACGCGGCGGGCGGCCTCGTCGAGCGGGACGCGCCAGTCGACGCCGACGACGTCCGCGCCCGCCTCGCCCATCAGGCCGAGCAGCTCGCCGGTGCCGACGCCGAAGTGGATGCGCGGGACGCCGTAGCCGGCGACGGCCTGCAGGACCTTCGCGGAGGCGGGCAGCACCGAGCGGCGGTAGTCGGCGGGGGACAGCGCACCGGCCCAGGAGTCGAAGAGCTGCACGGCGCTCGCGCCCGCCTCGATCTGCACCTTCAGGAAGGCGGCCGTGATCTCGCCGAGGCGGTCCAGCAGGTCGGCCCACAGCTCGGGGTCGCCGTACATCATCGCCTTGGCGTTCTCGTACGTCCGCGACGGGCCGCCCTCGATGAGGTAGCTCGCCAGGGTGAACGGCGCGCCGGCGAAGCCGATCAGCGGGGTCGGGCCGAGCTCGCCGACGAGCATGCCGATCGCCTCGGTGACGTAGGAGACGTCCTCGGGGGTCAGGTCCCGCAGCCGCTCGAGGTCCGCGCGGGTGCGCACCGGCTGCTCGACGACCGGGCCGATGCCGGGCTTGATGTCGAGGTCGATGCCGATGGCCTTCAGGGGCACGACGATGTCGCTGAAGTAGATCGCCGCGTCGACGTTGTGGCGGCGGACCGGCTGCAGGGTGATCTCGGTGACCAGCTCGGGGCGCATGCAGGACTCGAGCATCGGGATGCCCTCGCGCACCTTGCGGTACTCCGGCAGGGAGCGCCCGGCCTGCCGCATGAACCACACGGGGGTATGCGGCACGGGTTCGCGCCTGCACGCCTTGAGGAAGGCGGAGTCGTAGGTGGCTGTCTGCGGCTGCCGGCTTGCGGGCGTGTCGTTGGCACTCACGAGGCCAGTCTCGCATGCCCCCAACAGGACGAAGGCCCCGGTATGCGGCCCCCGGGCGGCACCGCCGCGGACGGCGGGGTGTCATGCACTGCGCGAAGGCCCGGTTCCCCTTAATCTTCCCCGCATGGCTGCGGCTCAGGGACGACTGTCGGACGGCGCTGGCGGAATGGACGACGCGAAGGAGGGGCACGAGAGTGCGAGCAGGGCGAATCAGGCCCCGTTGCCCTTCCGGGCCGCGGTCGACGCGCTGAAAACCGCGCGGCTGCGACCGCAGGTGGAGGTCGAGCAGGTGCCCCCGCCGCAGCGGCTCGCCCCGTTCGCGTACGCGCTGGAGGCCGCGGTCGTCGACGGCGAGCAGGAGCTCGCCGACGGCCGGCTGGTGCTGCTGCACGACCCGGCCGGGCACGACGCCTGGCAGGGCACGTTCCGGCTGGTGACGCTGGTGCGCGCGGAGCTGGAGCCGGAGATGGCCGCCGACCCGCTGCTGCCGGACGTGTGCTGGTCCTGGCTGACCGGGGCGCTGCAGGCGCGCGGGCTGGCGTACGGCGAGCCGAGCGGCACCGTCACGCGGGCGAGTTCGCACTACTTCGGCGGGCTGTCGGCGCGTCCCGCCGCCTCGCAGATCGAGATCCGCGCCTCCTGGTCGCCCCGGGAGGGTCTGGGCGGGGTGCCGGACACCGCCGCCCACCTCGCCTCCTGGTGCGATCTGCTGGCGCAGGTGGCCGGGCTGCCGCCGGCCGGGCCGGGCGACGCGTCGGTGGTGACGCTGCCGCAGCGGCGCGGCCCGCAGTCGCACTGAGGCCGGTCGCGGCGCGGCCGGCGGTCCCACTGCGGCCGGTCGCGGCGCGGCCGGCGGTCCCACTGCGGCCGGTCGCGGCGCGGCCCGCGAGCACACTGCGGCCGGTCGCGGCGCGGCCCGCGAGCACACTGCGGCCGGTCGCGCACGCGCACGTACACCTGTCCGGGTGTCCCACCGACCCCTTGCCGTGTCTTTGTCGATACGGCCACTTTCGAGCACGTACCGACCCTGAACAGCCCAAAGCGAACCGATTCGACCTTCGGACGATCGCCAGCGCGTCCGAATTGCCCGTATTGATAGTCACCAGATCGTGATCATTCTCTAAAGGACACCGGGTTTGGTGCCGAAGACGACTGTGACCTTGCAAGCACGGTTCGTCCCGGCTTGATCCCCACAAGCCGGGACGACCCGTGCTTGCAAGGTCACAGTCGTCTTCGGCACCAAACCCGGT
>NZ_POTZ01000655.1 GCF_003236365.1 Streptomyces sp. NTH33 | reverse complement strand
GTGCCGGGGCCGTGGAGCCGGAGTCGCCCGGTGCGGGGAGTGCCGCCTCCTTGCAGGGGCACCTCCGGGCGCAGCCCAGGGACTACGCCGGGTGGGCCTCCCTCGGGCTCGCCTACGTCGAGGAGGCGCGGACCAAGGGGGATCCGTCGCGGTATCCGCAGGCCGAGAAGGCGCTGGCGCGGTCGCTGAAGCTGGCGCCCGGGAACGACCAGGCCCTCGCCGGGCGTGCCGCGCTCGCCGCCGCCCGGCACGACTTCGCCGACGCGCTGGCCTACGCCGACCAGGCCCTGAAGCAGAACCCCTACAGCGAACGCGCCCTGTCCTCGCGTATCGACGCCCTCGTCGAACTCGGCCGGTACGAGGAGGCCTCCGAGGCCGCCGACACCGCCGACGCCCGGCGTCCCGGCGTCCCCGTCTTCACGCGCTACGCCTACGTCCACGAGCTGCGCGGCGACGTCACCACCGCCCGCCGCGTCCTCGGACAGGCGCTCGCCGCCGCCACCTCCCGCGGCGACATCGCCTACGTCGCCACCCAGCTCGGCCAACTCGCCTGGAACCAGGGCGACTACAAGACCGCGCTCGGCCACTACGCCCGCGCCCTGGCCGCCGACGACACCTGCCTGCCCGCCCTGGAGGGCCGCGCCCGCGCCCGGGCGGCGAGCGGTGACCGCGTCGGCGCGGTCAAGGACATGGAGGCCGTCGTCTCCCGCTCCCCGCTGCCCGGCCCGCTCGTCGCGCTGGGCGAGCTGTACGAGGCGCGCGGCGCCGCCGGTGACGAGGCGAGGGCACAGGACCAGTACGCCCTCGTCGACGCCTGGATCGCCCTCGCCCGCGCGAGCGGCGTCAACGCCGACCTCGACACCGCGCTCGCCGCCGCCGACCACGGCGACAAGGGGGCCGCCCTGCGGGCCGCCCGCGCCGAGTGGGACCGCCGCCGCACCGTGCACACCGCGGACGCCCTCGCCTGGGCCCTGCACGTCAACGGCAAGGACGCCGAAGCCCTCCCCTACGCCCGGCGGGCCACGGCCACCGGCTACCGCAACGCCGTGTTCCTCCACCACCGCGGCGTCATCGAACGCGCCACCGGCCACCCCGACGAGGCCCGCACCCACCTGTCCGCCGCCCTGGAACTGAACCCCGGCTTCTCCCCGCCGGGCGCCCGCGAGGCACGTACGGCGCTGAAGGCCCTGGAGGCAGCACGGTGAAGCACCTTCGTCCGCTCCGCGCCGCCGCGGCCGTCCTCACCGCCGTCTGCGCGCTCGTCCTCGCCCCGGCCGCGACCGCGAGCGCCCACCCCCTCGGCAACTTCACCGTCAACCACTACGACGGCCTCGTCGTCTCCCCCGGCACGCTCCGTGTCGCCCACGTCGAGGACCTCGCCGAGATCCCGGCTGCCCAGGCCAGGCCCGGCATCGAGCGGACCGGCATGACCGCGTGGGCCCGGCAGCGGTGCGAGAGGGCCGCGCGGGACAGCAGGCTCACCGTCGACGGACGCGACGTCGCGCTCACCACCGTCGGCAGCCACGCGCGCGTGCGTCCCGGTCAGGCCGGTCTGGACACCCTCCGGGTGGAGTGCGAGCTGACCGCGCCGCTGCCCGAGGGCACCACCGCCTCTGTCGCCTTCCGCGGCGCGGGCGCCCCGGGCGGGCCCGGCTGGCGGGAGATCACCGCACGCGGCGACCGTATGACGCTCACCGCGTCGGACGTGCCCACGACCTCCGTCTCCCGCGAACTGGCCCACTACCCCGAGGAGTTGCTCTCCTCTCCGGCCGACACCTCCGCCGCGTCCCTGCGCGTGCGGCCCGGCGGCCCCGCCCTCGTCGACGACGAGCGTGACGCGCCCGCCGCCTCCGTACTGCCCCGCGGCGCCGACCGCTGGACCGCGGGCCCGGTGGCGGCCCTGGTGCGCAGGACCGCACCGCTCGGCTCGGCGTTCGCCGTCGTGGCCCTGGGCGCCGGATTGATGCTCAAGGGGGCGGCATCCGCGCTGGGTTGAGCTACTTTGGGGGAGAACATCACGCCCACTCACGCGCGGTTCAGACAACGCCCGGATGCGAAGGGGGGCGCCGGTGTCCGAAGAACCGGGCCGAGAACGTGTGATCGCGGGCCGCTACCGGCTCCTCTCCCCCCTCGGCGAGGGCGGCATGGGAACCGTGTGGCGCGCCCGCGACGAGGTGCTGCGCCGCGAGGTCGCCGTCAAGGAGGTGCGGGCCCCGGCCGGCCTGCCGGCGCCCGAGGTGGAGCGGATGTACACCCGGCTGGAGCGGGAGGCATGGGCCGCGGCCCGGGTCTCCGACCGCAACGTGGTCACGGTGTACGACGTGGCCACGGACGGTGACCGCCCCTGGATCGTGATGGAGCTGGTGCGCGGCCTGTCGCTGGCCGACGTGCTGGACGCCGAGGGCGCGATCGGCCCGCGGCGGGCCGCGCACATCGGCGCTCAGGTGCTGTCCGCGCTGCGCGCCGCGCACGCGGCCGGGGTGCTGCACCGGGACGTGAAGCCGGCGAACGTGCTGCTGGCGGACGACGGCCGGGTGGTGCTGACCGACTTCGGCATCGCGACGGTCGAGGGCAGCTCCGCGCTCACCATGACCGGCGAGGTGATCGGCTCGCCCGAGTTCCTCGCCCCGGAGCGGGCGCTGGGCCGCACGCCGGGTCCGGAGTCGGGCCTGTGGTCGCTGGGCGTGCTGCTGTACGCGGCCGTCGAGGGCCACTCCCCGTTCCGGCGGGATACCCCGCTCAGCACCCTGCGTGCCGCGGTGGACGAGGAGTTGCCGCCCCCGCGCCGGGCCGGCCCGCTCGCCGCGGTCATCGAGGGCCTGCTGCGCAAGGACCCGGCCGAGCGGCTGCCGGCCGAACAGGCCGAGCGGGACCTGCGAATCATCGGCGCGGGCGGCTCCCCGCGCGCGGACACCCCGCCCGCCACCGCCC
>NZ_POTZ01000654.1 GCF_003236365.1 Streptomyces sp. NTH33 | reverse complement strand
GGCCTCAGGGGGTGCGGGCGGTGATGGGGGACGTGCAGGGGCACGGCCTGGCGGCGGTGTCCACGGTCGCCTCACTGCTGGGCAGCTTCCGGGAGGCGGTGCTCGACCGGCCGGACCTGCCGGCGGTCGCGGCTGCCCTGGACCGCCGGCTGGTGGTGGACTCGGAAGAGGTGCGGCACGCCGAGCTGTTCGCGACCGCGGTGCTGCTGGAGTTCTCCGGCGACGCCCGGTCGGTGCGGGTGGTGACCTGCGGCCATCCGCCGCCGGTGCTGCTGCGCGACGGGAAGGCCGAGGAGGTCGGGGTCGCGCCGTGGACGCCTCTGGGCCTCGGCCTGTCCGACGGGGTTCCGCGGCAGGGCGAACACACTGTGCCGCTGCGCCCCGGTGACGTGCTGTTCCTGGCCTCCGACGGTGTCACGGAGGCCAGGGACTCCCACGGCGCGTTCTATCCGCTGCTCGACCGGCTGCCCCGGCTCGCCGACCTCGACCCGGCGGTGCTCGCCGACCATGTGCTGGCCGATCTGCTCGCGCACTGCGGCACCGCCACCGACGACGTGACCATGCTCGTTCTCACGCCGCGCCCGCCCGGGGGCCGGTGAGCCCGGCCGGTCAGCCCACGTCCCACAGGAACCGGTGGGTGTGGATGCCGAAGTAGGGGAACGACTGCACCTGCCTCACGCCCTCGATCGGCCGGACCACGTCGTTGACGAAGTCCAGCAGGTCCCTCGGGCCGGGGGCGACGACCTCGACGAACAGGTCGAATCCGCCGGAGGTCAGCACCGAGTAGATCACTTCGGCGCGTCCGGCCAGTTCGTCGGCGACCGCCCGGGGGTCGCCGTCCACGCCGATGCCGAGCAGTGCCATGGCCTGTCCGCCCATGGCCATCGGGTCGGTCACGCCGACCACCTGGACGGCCTTGGAGTCCAGCAGCCGCTGCAGCCGCTGGCGGGCCGCGGACGCGGAGAGGCCGACCCTGGGCCCGAGGTCGGCGTACGCGATACGCCCGTCGGTCTGCAGCTCGCGCAGGATGGCCCGGTCGATCTCGTCCACGTGTGTCGCTCTCCCTCTCCGGCCGGCTCGGCCCAGCGTAGTGCGGCCGTCAGCCGTGCAGTTCGGACAGGGCGGCGGCGAAGACCTCGGTGTGCGCGTCCACGTCCTGCTCGGTGGTGTCGGGGCACATCAGCGCCATGTTGTGGAACGGCGTGAGCAGGATGCCCCGGTTGGCCAGGTAGAGGTGGAGGAAGTCCTCCAGCTCGGGATCCGCGGCGGCGGCCGACTCGGTGCCGGTGCGCGGGGCCGGGGCGGCGAAGCGGTACTCGGTGCGGGCGCCGAGGCGGCTGACCGACCAGGGCAGGGCGTGGGCGTCGATGCCGGCCCGGACGCCGGCCTCGAAGCGCTCGGACAGCTCGGCCATGCGGGCGAAGGCGTCGTCGGTGAGGACGTGCTCGAGCGTGGCCCGCGTCGCGGCGGTGGACAGCGCGTTGCCCGCCAGGGTGCCGCCGACGCCGCCCATGTCCACCAGGTCCAGGTCGGCGCGGCCGAGCAGCCGGTCGGCGAGGTCGGCGGACAGGCCGTAGGCGCCGGCCGGGATGCCGCCGCCGATCGCCTTGCCGATGGTCAGCAGGTCGGGCTCCAGGTCCCAGGCCGCGGTGCAGCCGCCGGGCCCCGCGGAGAAGGTGTGCGTCTCGTCGTTGATGAGCAGCGCGCCGTACTGCCTGGTCAGCTCGCGGACGCCGGCCAGGTAGCCGGGCTCGGGCAGCACGATGCCGATGTTGGTGAGCGCCGGTTCCATGAGGACGGCGGCCACGTCGCCGTGGGCGAGTTCGCGCTCCAGCTGGTCCAGGTCGTTGAACTCGGCGACCCGGCTGGTCAGGGTGACGTCGCAGGGCGCTCCGACGTTGCCCTCGCGGGCGGTGCCGCGGCCGTCGGGGCCGACGACGATGAGCGACTCGTCGACGCTGCCGTGGTAGCAGTAGCTGTTCACCAGGATCTTCGAACGGCCGGTGACCGCGCGGGCGAGCCGGATCGCCCAGCGGTTGGCGTCGGTCGCGGTCAGCGAGAAGCTCCAGCGGGCGAGCCCGAACCGCCGGGTGAGCTCCGCGCCGACCCATTCGGCGTCCTCCGTGGGCAGCATCGCCGTCGCCCCGCCCAGCTCGGCGTACCGGCGTGCCACCGCCTCGGCCACGGGCGCGGGCGAGTGGCCCGCCATGGCGCCGGTGTCGCCCAGGCAGAAGTCGATGTACTCGTGCCCGTCGATGTCGGTGATCCGGGCGCCCCGGGCGGAGTCCAGGTAGCGGGGGAAGGCGCCGGCGGTCTTGTTCATCCAGGTCATCGGCACTCGGCCGAAGAGGTGGTCGGCGCGGTCGTAGGCGGCCTTGGAGCGGGGGTTGCGCCGCTCGGCCTCGGCGCTCTCGCGGGCGAGGAGGTGGGGCAGGCGGGTGCGGTCCATGGGGCGTCCTAGCGATCAGTAGCGGCGAATTGCGGGGATCGTACGATCGAATCATCCGCACAGGCAAGAGTCTGCTGCGGATTCACGCGTCACTACGACGGATTCATGCGTGAGGGGGTGTCGCCCGTGCTCTCCCTTGCCGAGGGCGGAGGCCGGTCGTTCCATGGGCGTATGCGTCCCTGCGTCGCCGTCGCCGGGCCCGGACAGGCCTCCGCCCGGGAGGCGGAGCTCGCCCGGCAGGTGGGTGTGCTGCTGGCCGAGCGGGGAGCGGTCGTGGTGTGCGGGGGCCTGGGCGGGGTCATGGAGGCGTGCGCGGAGGGCGTGCGGTCGGCGAACGGTACGGTCCTCGGCCTGCTGCCGGGGCGTGACCGGGCCGCGGGGAACCCGCACCTGAGCGTCGCGGTGGCGACCGGGCTGGGCGAGCTGCGCAACGGGGTGCTCGTGAACACCTGCGACGCGCTCATCGCGGTGGGCGGCGGCTGGGGCACGCTC
>NZ_POTZ01000653.1 GCF_003236365.1 Streptomyces sp. NTH33 | reverse complement strand
CCCGACCCCCACGGGTACAGCATGAACGGTTCACCGACAGCACGTCCGCCGCAGCGCACGCCGGCCGGAACACCCCCGGCCCGTCCCGCACCCGCCCGGTGCCGGACGGCCGTCCGGGGGTGGTCGGGGTGAGCCTCGTCGTCTACCTGGCGGCCGGGATCTTCGGGATGTCGGCCGCCGTGCTGCTGCGCAGGCCGCGTACCGCCGTGCGGGATCCGCTGACCGTGTCCACGTGCGCGGCGATCGTGCTCGGCTCGCTGGTGTTCGTGTGTTCGGCGCCGTTGACGCTGGCGGCGGTGAACCGGCTCACCGGGATTCCCAACTTCGGGGCGCCGCTGACGTACGGGATGCTGTCCGCGTACAGCTGCTCGCTGCTGATCCTGCTGATCCACTGGAGGGGCGGGCCTCCGGAGCGGGTGCGGCGGACGGTGTTGCGCAGCATCGCCGTGTACGGGCCGCTGGTCGCCGCGATCGTCGGGCTGTTCGTGCTGGGCGACGCCCGTACCGAGCGGCTCACCGACCTGGACACGTACTACGCCAACACGCCGTACCTGCGCGAGATGATCCTGCTCTATCTGGTCGGGCACAGCGCGGCGACGCTGGTGATGTGCGTGCTGTGCGTCAAGTGGAGCCGTGAGGTCACCGGGCTGCTGCGGGCCGGGCTGCGGCTGATCCTGGCCGGGTCGCTGCTGGACGTGGTGGGCTTTCAGCTGACCAAGTACACGGCCGTCGTGGCGCGTTGGACGGGACACGACCTGGACGTGCTGTCCACGAAGGTCGCGCCGCCGATGGCCTCGCTCGGCGCGCTGCTGTGCTCCGCCGGCTTCGTGCTGCCCAGGCTGCTCCCGGCGGTGCTGGTGCAGGCGCGCAGCCTGCGGGACTACCGGCGGCTGGGCCCGCTGTGGACGCGGGTCCGGTTCGGGTCCACCGCGCCCAAGCCGCCGAGCTGCTGGTGGCATCCGCCCCAGGCGCGCCTGCAGTGGCGCGAGGTGTCCATCCACGACGCGCTGCTGGGCCTCGCCCCGTACTTCGACGACCGCGTCCGCGAGCGCGCGCTGGCCGCCGCCCGGCGCGCGGGCCGCACCGCGCACGAGGCCCGGATCGCCGCGGAGGCGGCCATGCTCGCCGACGCCGCGCGCCGCGCCGCCGCCCACGAGGAGCCGCTCGCGGCGCCGAGCGGCTACCGCCTCCACGCCACGGAGGTGTCCGGAACCGGCGGGCTGGTGGAACTGGCGCAGGCGCTGGTCCACTCGCCCGCCGGGACCGCCGTACGAGAAGGAACGCTGAGGACCTCCCATGGCTGAGCCCATGGCCGACTCCGAGGAGCCCCATGACCCCTGGTCACCGCAGCCACCGCAGAGCCGTCGCCATCGGTGCCGGACTGGCCGGCATGCTGGCCGCGGCGGTGCTGTCCGACGCCGTGGACGAGGTGGTCGTACTCGACCGCGACGACCTGCCCGAGGGGCCCGAGCACCGCAGGGGGCTGCCGCAGGGGCGCCACGCCCATCTGCTCATGGCCGGCGGCCTGGCCGCCCTGGAGGAGCTGGTGCCGGGCGGGAGCATACGGCAGCGGCTGCTGGCCGCGGGCGCCCGGGAGATACCGCTGGGCCACGGCATGGTGGCTCTGACCCCCGAGGGCTGGCTGCGCCGCTGGCGGCACGACGGGCCGAGAATGCTCAGCTGCACGCGCGCGCTGCTGGACTTCACGGTGCGCTCCACCGTCCTCGCCCACACCGGCGCCGGGATCCGCAAGGTCCGGGCCGTGGGTCTGGCCGGCGACGCGCGGCGCGTACGCGGGGTGCGGGTCGCGACCGCCGCCGGGGAGGAGGAGCTGGCCGCGGACTTCGTGGTCGACGCGAGCGGGCGCGGCTCGCGGGTCGTCACCTGGCTGCGGGAACTCGGGATCACCGGGGTACGGGAACGGACCGTGGACGCCGGCCTGGTCAACGCCACGCGCCTGTACCGTACGCCCGCGGGGGCCGAGCAGTTCCCGCTGACCATGGTGCAGTCGGACCCGTACGCGTCCCGGCCGGGCCGCAGCGGCATGGTGCTGCCGGTCGAGGGCGACCGCTGGATGGTCAGCCTGGCCGGCTCGCGGGGCGGCGAGCCGCCGTCGGACCCCGAGGGGTTCCTGCGCTACGCCCTCGACCTGCCCTCCCCGATCGTGGGCCGGCTGGTCTCCGGCGCCGAGCCCCTCACCGACGTGTACGTCAGCCGCAGCACCAGCAACGTCCGCCGCTACCTGGAGAAGCTGCCGCACTGGCCGGAGGGCTTCGTCGCCCTCGGCGACGCGATCGCCACCTACAACCCGGCCTACGGTCAGGGCATGTCGGTGGCCGCGTTCCACGCGCGGCTCCTGGACGAGGAGCTGCGCCGCTGCGGCCCGGACGGCCCCGGTCTGGCCCGCCGTGTGCAGCGCGGTGCCGCCCGCCCGGTCGACATGGCCTGGGCGGCGGCCGTCGGCCAGGACGTCTGGTACCCGGACACCCGCGGCGCCCGGCCGGGCCTCGCCGACCGGCTGGTCACGTCCTACAGCCGCCGTCTGACGAGGGCGTCCACCGGCTCCTACCGCGCCGCGACCGCCCTCTGGGACGTCACCAGCATGCACACCGGCCCCGAGCGCCTGCTGCGCCCCGGCACCCTGCTCGCCGTCCTCAACGGGCCTTTGCTGCCGCCGCTTTCCGGCCCTCCGCTGACGGCGCCCGAACGCAAGATCGTGGAGGAGCTGGACCGGACGGGAAGCTGAGGAGCGGGGCCCGCCTCAGCCCGCGAACGCCGGTTGGGGCAGGCCCCGGCCCGCGTCCCGTACCACCAGGACCTGTCTCTTATACCCATCTCCGAGCCCACGAGACTAGCGCTCAACTCGTATGCCGTCTTCTGCTTGAAAAAAAAAAAACCACTTTTTGCTTATTGTCGTAAGAAGAGAAAGGTACTGAAGATTCACGGT
>NZ_POTZ01000652.1 GCF_003236365.1 Streptomyces sp. NTH33 | reverse complement strand
CACACCGCCGCCACCTCATACGGGCCCATCGGCTGTCCCGTTCTGGAAAGGAATGACCCCTCCCATGACACACCGTCTTCCCGTCGTCGCACTCTCCGCGGTCACCGCCCTGCCCCTTGTCCCGGCAGTACCGGCCGTCGCCCCTCCCGCCAGCGCACAGCGGACCTCGACCGGCGCCGGCACGACCACCGCCCTCCCGGCGAGGCTTACCGGCCAGAAGCTGAACTGGAAGCGCTGCGACCCCGACAAGCCCGGCACCTTCCGCTGCGCCACGCTCCAGGTACCGTTGGACTACCGAGACGCCGGAGGAGACCGGATCGGCATAGCGGTCTCCAGGATCGCCGCCACAGCACCGGACCGCCGGCACGGCGTGCTCCTCTCCAACCCCGGAGGGCCTGGAGAATCCGGCCTCAGCAGGCCGCTGACGATGTCGGCCACCCTGCCGGAACGCGCCACCGAGCAATACGACCTCATCGGTTTCGACCCGCGAGGTGTCGGCCGGTCCGCTCCCCTCAGCTGCGGCCTGACGCCCGACGCGGACCAGGAGTGGATGCGGCCCTACCACGAGAGAACTTTCGACCAGGATGTCGCCTGGGCCCGCGACTTCGCCGACACATGCCGGAAGA
The DNA here is from genome assembly GCF_003236365.1 of Streptomyces sp. NTH33. Classification (GTDB taxonomy): domain Bacteria; phylum Actinomycetota; class Actinomycetes; order Streptomycetales; family Streptomycetaceae; genus Streptomyces. The sequence continues at coordinate 2,351 of NZ_POTZ01000652.1, read as the reverse complement.
ACGGCGGCAGCAACCTGCCGCACATCACGACCCGCAACACCGCTCGCGACCTGGACCTGCTGCGCACGGTCCTGGGCGAGCAGAAGATCTCCTACCTGGGGTACTCCTACGGCACCTACCTGGGCGCCGTCTACGCCCAGATGTTCCCCCGGCGCACCGACCGGTTCGTCCTCGACAGCGCAGTCGACCCGAACCATGTCTGGCGAGGCATGGTCCAGTCATGGGCGGAAGAGGCGGACCGTGCCTTCGACCGGTGGGCGGTATGGACCGCGGCGCGCCACGAGACGTACGGGCTCGGCACCACTGCGGAGAAGGTCGCGCAGGCGTTCTGGGACCTGGTCGAGCAGGCACGTCAGGAGCCCGTCGAGCTGGACGGCACCCGTTACGGCCCCGACGAGATCCGCGGCGCACTGCACGTCGACGAACCGGAACTGGCCGCCAGGACAGTGGTGGAACTGAGGAAGGCGGCCTCCGGCAAGGCGGCCTCCGGCACAGCCGTCGCCACCCCGAGCGACGCGAGTGCACGCACGGACGTTCCTTTCGACAACTCCGCCGCGAGCTTCGCGGCTGTGGTGTGCAACGACAACTCCGCCGCGTGGCCCCGTGAGCCGGAGCAGTACCGCAAGGACGTCGCCGAGAGCCTGCGCCGCTACCCGCTGACAGGCGACATCGTCTCGAACGTCAAGCCGTGCGCCTTCTGGGACCGGTCCTTGGAGCCGGCCACGAAGGTGAACAACCGCCTTTCCGCACTCATCGTGCAGAACGAGTTCGACAGCTTCACTCCGCTGCCCCAGGGGCAGGCCATGCACAAGGCACTGCACGGCTCCCGGATGCTCACGGCGGCAGGCGGGACCGGCCACGCCGTCTACCCCAGTGGTAATCGGTGCGTCGACGACACCGTCGCCGGCTATCTGGCCACCGGCACACTCCCCGAGCAGGACACCACCTGCGCCGTGTCCAAGGACACGGACGAGGATCAGCAACGCGCCTCTCCGACTTGAGTGACTGGGGGCACATCGCCTCCGGGAACGACGTTCCCGCTGGCCAGGCGCCCCTTCGAGGCACGGGTCCGCCCTGAGGCGCGCCATCCCCCGGAGGCGTGTGTGACAGACGTGGAGCAGAGTTCGGTCGGGCGGAATCGTTCCCCTACGCCGTAGGTGTCCGCGTCATGAAGAGGCTCAGTCATGAGGGGCGCGCCTCGCCGGCCCGAAGGAGAACGCCGCGCGTTCAGAGCCCCGCCGCCCTCGCCACGACCGCCCGCCGGCATCGGCAAGCAGCCCCTCAAGCTGACCCGAGTGCTCGCCCCGGCAGAGAACCGGCCCGGTGCCTGCCTCCGAGAACTGGACCGATGCCCACTCCCCAACCCTGTGCACCGCCCGCCGAAGTCACCCAAGTGATCACCCCGCGGGCCACCCGCCTGGTGCGGAACCGACCCGGAACCATCGTCCGGAAAGCCCGGACCGCCGGGACCAGTGCGCGGTGGAGATCGGCCACCCCGCCCCCGCCACGGCCGATCGGCCCGCTCGGCCGTGGACCGCGTCGGCGCCCGCGTGCGAGGGCGCCGTGTGGCAACACGGCAACAAGTCAGCGGGCAAGAAGTGGTCCACGGCACGTGGGAGCACGGGGGGTCCCTCCCCCACCACGTACGGCCCGGCCGTCAGTCGGTCCAGTGCGGCGTCTCCAGGACCTCCAAGGCGACGGTGGTCAACACGTAACCGGCGCGGCCGTGACGGCGGCGCCGGCGGGGCGATGCTGCGGGCGTTCGCGGAGGTCGACCGGGCCACCACGGGCCCCGAGCGCCTGGCCGCCAAGGTCAGCGCCCACGCCCGCCTGTACCACTACACGCCGGTGCCGGTCGCACGGCGCCGGCTGGCCGGGCAGGAGGAGTGGCGGCGGCGCTACGTCCTTGGTGTCACGATCAACCGGCGGCGGCAGCCCGGCCGGGCGGCCGCGGCGGCAGGCCGGCAGGGGGTCGCCGCCGCTCTCTCGGGGAGCCCGCGACCGGAGACCGGATGCCCGCCCGCCGGGGACGAAGCCGGAGAACAGCCGCGGCCAGGCCACGGCCGAGGCCCGGTCACCGGACTGTCTCGAGGGCCCCATGGTTGAGGGTCGGGGGTGTAAGCGATCTCCACGTTGTTCGCGGCCCCTCACACCGCGCTCGAGGAGTCCGACGAGCCGGTGCCGGTCAGGACCCGGTACAACCGCCTGGCCCCCGGACGCCGAAGGCATCCGGCTCCGCTACGGCCCCGACGGCCGCTGGCACCCCTACGCCCGCGAAGCCCTCGCGGGCCGCACCGACCCTGTCTCTTATACACCTCTGACGCTGCCGACGAATAGCCTTGTGTAGATCT
>NZ_POTZ01000651.1 GCF_003236365.1 Streptomyces sp. NTH33 | reverse complement strand
CACCCACCCCGTCGTCGTCCACTCCGGCTCCGCCGGGCAGCGGGAGAGCGCCGCCTACGCCCCCGAGCACGTCGTCGCCCGGTACAACGAGCCGCTGCCGGCCGTGCCGGACGCGCTGTCGTTCCCCTTCACCAGGCAGACGCTCTCCCAGGCCCGGCACGTCGCCACCGCCGAGGGCGCGCGGCTCGGGCTGGCCGGCATCCGGCTGGAGGACCTGGCCCTGGTCACGGCCGAGCTGACCACCAACAGCGTGGTGCACGGAGGAGGTTCGGGCGAGTTGCGGGTGTGGGAGCGGGACGGGTACGTGCTGTGCGAGGTACGGGACCGGGGCCGCCTGGACGATCCGCTGGCCGGCCGCCGGCCCGCCGTCCGCGACCGACGCGGCGGCCGCGGACTGCTCCTGGTCAACCTGGTCGCGGACCTGGTCCGCGTGCACTCCGGCGAGGACGGCACCACGATCCGCTGTTGGTTCGCTCCCTGACCGGGGGCGGACACGGCAGGCCCTAGCAGGTTCCCAGCGGGTCCAGGATCAGCGGTTCGATCCGGCCCTCCAGCATCGCGCCCAGCCCCTGGATCGCGCACAGCTCGGGGCGCTCGGCGATGTGCACCGGCATGCCGGTCGCCTCGCGCAGCATCTCGTCCAGGCCCGGGAGCAGGGCCGAGCCGCCGACCATCATGATCCCGCGGTCGACGAGGTCGGCCACCAGGTCCGGCGGGCACTCGCGCAGCACCTTGTAGATGCCGTCGAGCACGGTGGTCAGCGGCGTCTGGATGGCCTCCCGCACGGCGGCGGTGTCGATCCGGACGGACCGGGCGAGGCCCGTGGCCACGTCCCGCCCGTGGATCTCCGTGGACGTCGGGCCGTGCGGGGTGAGCCCGTTGCCGGACAGGGCCAGCTGCAGCGGCCGTACGGACTGGCTGGGCAGCACCAACGCGTGTGCGTGGCGCAGATGTTGCACGATCGCGTGGTCGATGGCCTCCCCGCCGACGGGAATGCGCTCGGCGTTGACGATCGAACCGAGCGAGAGGACGGCCACCTGGGTGGCCGCGGCCCCGCACATCATGATCATGGTGGCCTCGGCCCGCTCCACGGGCAGCCCGCAGCCCACGGCGGCGGCGATCAGCGTGTCGACGAGTTCCACACGGCGGGCGCCGAGCCCGACCAGCGTCTCGACGGTGGCCCGCTGGGCCAGCGGATCGGCGTCGTGCGGGGTGCAGGCGGCGGCCCGCAGCCAGGTCTTACGGCGCAGGGTGCGGCGCATGTCCTCACCGAGCAGGTGCCGCAGCATGCGCTGGGCCATCTCGATGTCGACGACCGTGCCGCCGGAGACCGGGCGGACCACGCGGATGTAGCCGGGGGTGCGGCCCGTCATCCGTTCCGCGAAATCCCCGACCGCGATCAGGGCGCCGTTGCGGGTGTTCACCGCCGCGACCGAGGGCTGGTCGACGACGAGCCCGGCGCCCTTGACGTACACACGGGTCCGGGCCGCTCCCAGGTCGACGGCGAAGTGGCAGCGGCGCAACTGCTCCAGACTGGCGGCCATGACGGATCCTCCCGAGAGCGCGGACCGGCGAGGCCGCCGGGCGGCGGCCTCTTTGGCATCGTGCGGGGGCGGAGGAGGGGGCGCCTGCTCTGAGGGACCAGGAGGGGCGCGACCAAACGAGTGAGTTTTATGATTATCTGTCAAATAGGGGCACCTAGGGGCATTCCTTGCGGTCGGCGTCCGGCCCGCTCAGTCGTGCACCAGAGACCGCTTCATGACCTTCCCCATGTCGTTGCGGGGCAGTGAGCCGAGGAGACGGACGACGCGGGGCCGCTTGTGCGGGGCGAGCCGCCGCGCCACGTGGTCGGCCAACTCCTCGGCCCCCGGCGGGGACTGCGGATCCGCCGGCACGATCCAGGCGACGACCCGCTCGCCGAGGTCGGGGTCCGGCTCCCCCGTGACGGCGGCCTCGCGCACCCCCGGGTGCTCCAGGAGCGCGTTCTCGATCTCGCCGGCGCCGATCTTGTAACCGCCGCTCTTGATCAGGTCGGTGGCCTTGCGGCCGACGATGCGGACGTAGCCGTCGCCGTCGCGCACCGCCATGTCCCCGGTGCGGAAGAAACCGTCGGCGGTGAACGCGGCGGCCGTCGCGTCGGGACGGTTCAGGTACTCGGTGAACAGGTTCGGCCCGCGCACCTGGATCTCGCCGACCGTCTCCCCGTCGTACGCCGTGATCGCCGTGCCGTCCTCCTCCACGAGCCGCAGCTCGACCCCCGGCAGCGGCACCCCGACCGTCCCCGCGCGCGCCTCGCCGTCGGCGCGCACGCTCGTGTTCATCAGCGTTTCCGTCATGCCGTACCGCTCGATCACCCGCCGGCCGGTCGCGGCCGCGATCCGCTCGTGGTCGTGCACGGGCAGCGCGGCGGACCCGGAGACCAGCAGCCGCGCCCCCGCGAGCGCCTTGGCCAGCTCCGGGTCCCCGGGCAGCGCCTCCGCGATCCGGTGGTACATGGTCGGCACGCCGAAGAGCATGGTCGCGCCGCCGTTCAGCTCCCGCGCCACGCCCTCGGTCGTGAACCGCCCCAGATGCCGGACGGCCCCGCCGCGCCGCAGCGGCCCGAGAACGCCCAGCACCAGCCCGTGCACATGGAACAGCGGCAGCCCGTGCACCAGCACGTCCTCGCCCGTCCACCGCCAGGCGTCGGCGAGCGCGTCCAGCGTGGCGGCGACGGCCCGGCGGGGGAGGACGGCGCCCTTGGGCGGGCCGGTGGTGCCCGAGGTGTAGACGATCAGCGCGGGGTCGCCGTCACCGGCGCGGTCCTCGGGAACGGGGCCGCCCGCGCGCACATCGACGTCCACCCGCTCCAGCCCGGCGAGCGCGGCCGGAAGCTCGTCCCCGGCCGCCGCCAGCACCACCGACGGCGCGCTGTCGCCCAGGATGTGCCCGAGCTCCTTTTCCCCGGCCCGCGGATTGAGCGGCACGGCGGCCACCCC
>NZ_POTZ01000650.1 GCF_003236365.1 Streptomyces sp. NTH33 | reverse complement strand
GTATAAGGGACAGGGTCACCGACATCTCCTACCTGGACGCGGTGGCCACGCCGCCCCGCGACGCCGGACCGAGGAACTTCAGCTTCGCGGTGCTGGTCGGCGTGCAGTCCGGCCCGCCCGTGACCGTGACCCGCGTCGACCAGCCGTACGCGGGACTTTCCGTCACCTCCGAGCCCCGGCCCCCTTTCCGCACGAAGGCGGGAACCGCACAGAATGTTGTCATCACCATGCATATAAGGGAATGCGGGAAGGTCCCGGAGAGTGCGGGACTGCCTTTCCTGGATGTGACACTGCGTAATGCGCGAGCAATCCAAACGCATAGTTTCATCCTCGGCCCGCGCTACGCGCAGGCCCTCTCCCAGGCTCTTCAGGTCGCCTGCGGCAACGATTTCAGGTAATCACCAAAACGCCTGAGACACCTGAACCCAACTCTCCGCTTCCTGCGGGTTCTTGGAATCCGGACCGGGCGAATCAGCCTGAATTCCACTGTTCCACCCGTGTAGTACCGCTCCGCATTAGGTCGGGTGATAACAAGAACATCACAGCATCGCTCAGACCCTCCTCCATGTTCGCCGCTCACGCCTAGAGTCACGGCCAGTCACGGCGCGGTCAGGAAAGATCTTCGGACCGACGCTCGACTCGGCCTCTTCCAGGGGGGAGAGGCCGTGCCAGGGAAAGGACTGATCGTGCGTCAACGTTCGCTCATCGCCATCACCGCCGCGCTGGCAGCGGGAGCGCTCACCCTGACCGCCTGCGGCTCGCGGGGCGGAGACAAGGGTTCGGACTCCGGCAAAGGTGGCACCACCGTGATCATCGGCGTCGACGCCCCGCTGACCGGCGACCTGTCCGCACTGGGCCTCGGCATCAAGAACTCCGCCGACCTCGCCGCCAAGACCGCCAACAAGCAGAAGACCGTCGAGGGCATCACCTTCAAGGTCCAGGCCCTCGACGACCAGGCGCAGCCCTCCTCGGGCCAGCAGAACGCCGTGAAGTTCGTCGCCGACAAGAACGTCCTCGGCGTCGTCGGCCCCCTCAACTCCTCCGTCTCCGAGTCCATGCAGAAGGTCTTCGACGACGCGAAGCTGGTCCAGGTCTCCCCCGCCAACACCGGCCCCTCCCTCAGCCAGGGCCCCGACTGGCGCACCAAGAAGGTCCGCCAGTACAAGTCGTACTTCCGCACCGCGACCACGGACGCCATCCAGGGCCCGTTCGCCGCCCAGTACGTCTACAACGACGCCAAGAAGAAGAAGGTCTTCGTCATCGACGACAAGAAGACCTACGGCGCCGGCCTCGCCGGCACCTTCACCGAGGAGTTCAAGAAGCTCGGCGGCAAGGTCGTGGGCACCGAGCACATCGACCCCGACACCAAGGACTTCTCCGCGGTCGCCACCAAGGTCAAGAAGTCCGGCGCGGACGTCGTCTACTACGGCGGCGAGTACCCGCAGGCCGGCCCGCTCAGCAAGCAGATCAAGGCCGCCGGCGCCAAGATCCCGCTGGTCGGCGGCGACGGCATCAACGACGCCGACTTCGTCAAGCTGGCCGGCCCCGACAGCACCGGCGACCTCGCCACCTCCGTCGGCGCGCCGGTCGAGGAACTCGACTCCGCCAAGCAGTTCGTGGCCGACTACAAGACCGCCGGCTACAAGGACGAGTACTCGGCCTACGGCGGCTACTCCTACGACTCCGCCTGGGCCATCATCGAGGCCGTCAAGAAGGTCGTCGAGGACAACGACGGCAAGCTGCCCTCCGACGCCCGCGCCAAGGTCACCGAGGCCATGCAGAACGTCTCCTTCGACGGAGTGACCGGCAAGGTCTCCTTCGACGAGTTCGGCGACGCCACCAACAAGCAGCTCACCGTCTACCGGGTCGAGAACGGCGCCTTCGCGCCCGTCAAGTCCGGCACCTTCACGGGCTGACCGACTCCTACCGCTCACCAGCCGCGCGGGGCGCTGTTCCACTGGCGCCCCGCGCGCGCTCGCATCCGGCCACAATCCGTCGAACATCCGAAAGTCTCGGAGGACATGCGGTGAACGAACTGCCGCAGCAGCTGGTCAACGGCCTGCTACTGGGATCCATGTACGGGCTGGTCGCCATCGGCTACACAATGGTCTACGGCATCGTCCAGCTCATCAACTTCGCCCACGGCGAGATCTTCATGACCGGCGCCTTCGGCGCGCTCTCGGTCTACCTGTGGGTGCTTCCGAACGGCACGTCCATGTGGGTCGCGCTGCCGCTCATGCTCCTCGGCGGCATCATCGTCGCCGTCCTCGTCGCCATCGGAGCGGAACGGTTCGCCTACCGTCCCCTGCGCGGCGGTCCACGCCTGGCACCCCTGATCACCGCCATCGGCCTCTCCCTCGCCCTGCAGCAGGCGGTGTGGGCCTGGTACCCGGAGGCCAAGTCCGCCCGCACCTTCCCGCAGATCGCCGGCGGCCCCTTCGAGATCGGCAGCGTCACCATCCAGACCGGTGACATCTTCGTCTTCTGCGCCGCCCCCATCAGCATGGCCATCCTCGCCTACTTCGTCATGAAGACCCGCACCGGACGCGGCATGCAGGCCACCGCGCAGGACCCCGACACCGCCAAACTCATGGGCGTCAACACCGACCGCATCATCGTGGTCGCCTTCGCCCTCGGCGCCACCTTCGCCGCCGTCGGCGGTGTCGCCTACGGCCTCAAGTACGGCCAGATCGACTTCCGCATGGGCTTCATGCTCGGCCTCAAGGCCTTCACCGCGGCCGTCCTCGGCGGCATCGGCAACATCTACGGCGCCATGATCGGCGGCCTCGTCCTCGGCGTCGCCGAGACCCTCGCCACCGCCTTCATCTCCGACATCCCCGGCATGCACCAGTTCGGCAGCCAGTCCTGGGCCAACGTCTGGGCGTTCGTACTCCTCATCCTCGTGCTGCTGTTCCGGCCCCAGGGCCTGCTCGGCGAGCGCGTGGCGGACAGGGCGTGACACCGATGACCACACACACCACCGCACCCGAG